>NZ_AMSD01000001.1 GCF_000478685.1 Candidatus Photodesmus katoptron Akat1
AAAAGCAAAAAGGCTAGCTGAACAACAAGAAGCAAAAGACTAGCTGAACAACAAGAAGTAAAAAGGCTAGCTGAACAACAAGAAGTAAAAGGCTAGCTGAACAACAAGAAGCATTGGATGATATTTTTATAAAACTCGAAGAAGAGTTTGATAATTATGAATTAAGTCGTGATCAGTATATTGCTGATGAAATCCATCGTTATAGTTTAATTTATAAGCATTTGATTCAAAAAAATTTTATAAAAGAAGACAGTTTTAATGGTAAGTATTGTCAAATTAATTTGAATTTAATACCTGCCAATTCTTTAGGTATACTTGGTGATGCTCGTGTTATTAGTGGTGATGATAAATTATGTGATGCGGCAAAACGTGCAGTACTTAAGGTGGGTATTTTCCCTTTACCAGATGCTGAATATGATGTTATTGAAAAACTAAAGGATATTAATTTAACAGTGGTACCATGAAATTATTTTTGTTAAAGATACTAGGATGTTTTTTTTTACTTCTGCTTATTCCTATTGAGTCAACTAATAGTGCTTTAGAACTTATTATTACTGATGGTATTAATAAAGCTCGTCCAGTAGCAATATTACCTTTAAATTGGACAGGTTCTAGCAAATTGCCACAAGATGTTTCTTCTATAATCACTGCAGATTTACAGAATAGTGGTAAATTTAATCCTATTCCAATTCCCAAAATATTAAAAATTCCAGATTTTGAATCAGATATGGATTTTGATATATGGGTTAACTTAGGTGTTGAAGTGGTATTTTTTGGTTCTATATTAGAAAATCAAGATGGAAATTATATAATTAAATATCAATTAGTTGATATTGCTCGTGCTAAATTTAATAAGGAAAAAAAAGATATTTTAGGTTTTGATATAAGGTCTATATTTAATAAAAATCATCTATTATTAAGCACACGTGCTATTGTTCCTGCAAATCAATTAAGAAAGTACGCACACCGAATTTCTGATCTTATATATGAATCGTTAACAGGAGAAAAAGGTGCATTTGTTACTAAGATTGCTTACATAGTTGTAGAAAATGAAGGACTTTACCCTTATCAATTACGAATAGCTGATTATGATGGTCATAATGAAAGATTATTGTTAAGTTCTAAGCAACCTTTAATGTCACCTGCTTGGTCTCCAAATGCAAAAAAAATAGCATATGTTAGTTTCCAAAATGGAAAATCTGGAATTTTTATCATAGATATTTATACTGGTGAACATTACCAAGTGACTGCATACCCTCGTCATAATGGTGCCCCAAAATTTTCTCCAGATGGTACTAAATTAGCGTTAGTTTTATCGAAAACAGGTAGGTTACAAATTTACACATTAGATCTAAAACTTAATGAATTAACTCAGATTACAAGAGGTAGTTCAAATAATACGGAACCTTTTTGGCATCCTAATGGAAATTCATTAATATTTACTTCTGATCGGGGTGGTAAACCTCAAATTTATCAAGTAAATTTAACAAATGATAAAATCAATCGTTTAACTTGGCGGGGAATTAAAAATTTAAGTGGCCAAATTACTTCTGATGGTAAATTTCTAGTGATGGTCTCTCAAATTGGTAATTCTGGTTTTAATTTAGCTAAGCAAGATTTAGAGAGTGGGGTCGTGCAAATTCTTACAAACACTTTTCTTGATGAGTCACCGAGTATTTCTCCTAATGGTAATATGATTATTTATAGTTCTATCTATAATGAAAGTAATGCACTTTCTATAGTATCAATGGATGGACGTTTTACAGCTAGACTACCAAAAAGAAAGCAACGTGTTAAGTCACCTGCTTGGTCTCCTTTTTCACATAACAATTAATTAAGGAAATATAATATGCAATTTAATAAAGTTCTTAAATGGGTACTATTCTTTTTTCCTATGTTGATTTTGACAGCGTGCAGTTCATCAATGCATAGTGATGATAATTCTAGTACTAGTACTAGTACACTGAAAAGTCATGAACAGCATAAAGTAATTTCAGAGTTAGATAATTCTTCAGATAAAATTATTTCAACAATGGATGAAAATGAATACGATCTTTTTCAAGAAAAAACACTTAAAGAGAAATTTATTCATGAGAATAAAATGATTCATTTTGCATTTGATGATGCTTTTATATCAGAAGATTATCAAAAAATCTTAGAAAATCATGCAATTTATCTAAGACAAAATATGAATATAAAAATCCTTATAGAAGGTCATGCTGATGAACGTGGTACTCCAGAGTATAATATTGCTTTAGGTGAGCGTCGTGCGCAGTCTGTAGCAGATTATTTACAAGTATTAGGAGTTCAGGAAAATCAAGTATCTATTATTAGCTATGGTGAAGAAAAACCTGTTCTATTAGGTCATACAGAAGAGGCGTATGCTAAAAATAGGCGTGCTGTTTTAGTTTACTAATGGATAATGGAAAAGTATTTTAATGTTTAGTACTTTAAAAAGTTTACTCATTGTTTTTGTCTTACTTTTTTGTACAATGCCTTTGTCTTTTTCTGAGCAAATTCCGGTATTAGATTTGAATAATTATCATAGTTATTCAGATAATGACAGTTCAGTAGAATATAAAATTCAACATTTAGAAAAAATATTTTCTAGCCGCCATAAGATGCATTTGAAAATGCAGCAGAAAATTAATTCTATGTCATTAGAAATTAGTGAACTTCGTGGTCAATTAGAAAAAAATAATTATGAAATAAATAAAATTCTTGAACGCAATAAGGATTTATTTATTTATCTAAGTGAAATTCATACTAAAGTAAAAAAAACTGAGGAAGATATCAAATTTAAAAATAATATATCTAGTTCTTTTGATAGATACTCTTCTAGCATTTATGAAAAACAAGAAAAAATAGATTATCAATATGCATTAGATTTAATCTTAAAAAGGAAAAATTATTCTGCTGCGATTGCTGCATTTGAACAGTTTCAAAAAAAACATCCAGATTCAGGTTTGTTAGTGAATGTGCACTATTGGTTGGGTCAAATTTATTTTGCTATGAGGGAAGATGAGAAAGCTATAGAAAATTTTTCTATTGTAATAGAACATAAGGATTCTCATAAACGCGCAGATGCATTAGTCAAGTTAGGTGATATTTCTAAACGAAATAATCAAATAGCGATAGCAAAAAATTATTACTACCAGGTACAAAATGAATATCCAGATAGTTCTTCAGCTTATCTTATCAAAAAGAATATAGAATAAATTTGTAATAATGACATTATATTTTGTAGTTTTGTAGAGTGAAAATGATGAACTATATAGAAAGTACTCTGAGGAAATTTTATTCATTTCCTAAAAAAACAAGTACTTTAACCAATCCAGAAAAGCGTCGTTATCTTGCTGATATTAAAAGGTTATTAAAAGAAAAAGATGCTGTTTTAATATCACATTATTACGTTGATGCTGAAATTCAAGCTTTAGCAGAAGAAACTGGAGGTTTTGTTGGAGATTCTCTTGAAATGGCAAAGTTTGGTAATCTTCATTCAGCAAGTACATTGGTGATAACTGGCGTTCGTTTTATGGGGGAATCTGCTAAAATATTAAATCCAGAAAAGCGAATTTTAATGCCTGCTCTTGATGCTGAGTGTTCTTTAGATCTAAGTTGTCCTGCAGAGAAATTTACTAAGTTTTGTGATTCCTATCCAGATCATACAGTTGTAGTGTATGCTAATACTTCAGTTGGAGTCAAAGCTCGCGCTGATTGGGTTGTGACATCTAGTGTTGCTTTAGAGGTTGTTGAGTATTTATCATCTAAAGATGAAAAAATCATTTGGGGGCCTGATCGTCATTTAGGTTCCTACATTATAAATAAGACAGGTATAGAAATGAAACTTTGGCAAGGAGAATGCATTGTACATGATGAATTTTCTGCAGATGTTTTAAAAAAAATAAAGTTTCTATATCCTCATGCTGCTATTTTAGTTCATCCTGAAGCTCCTTCTAGTGTCGTTAAATTAGCAGATGCTGTTGGTTCAACAAGTCAATTAATTAAGATAGCTAAAAAACTACCACAGAATCAAATTATTGTTGCAACAGATAAAGGCATTTTTTTTAAAATGCAGCAATTAGTCCCAGAAAAAGAGCTTATTTCAGCTTTAGATATGAATTCAGGAGCAACATGTCGTACTTGTGCGCGTTGTCCTTGGATGGCAATGAATGGACTAAAAGAAATTAAACATGCACTTTGTCATGAACAACGTCACGAAATTTTTATTAATGAAGAATTGAGAATTAAATCCTTAATTCCATTGAATCGTATGTTGCGTTTTGTAGAAAAGTTAGATATATAAGCAAATTACTTTATGTATTTTTTTTGTATTTTTGAGAAAATTCTTGAAAAGTTAGTGGTATTTCATAATAATAACCTTGCAATAGATGACATTCATTTTCTTTAAGCCATAAACTTTGTTCATATGTTTCCACCCCTTCTGCTACGACAATTAAATTTGAGACATTTGCTACAGCTAAAATAGATTTGATTACGCTTTCTATCTGTTTATCTTGGTGTATTGCCTTGATAAAAGTTCTATCTATCTTAATTTCAGTAATGGGTAGCTGACTTAAATAACTTAAAGAGCAATATCCTGTTCCAAAATCATCTAAAGAAAGTCCAAATCCGTAATTTTTTAGTTCATCTAAAATTGGCTTTGCTTGAGTTATATCCTTAATAAGGACATTTTCAGTGATTTCAATTGTAATATTTTTTTGGATATGCCAAACTGTTCTGCTAGATTTTTTAACTTCAAAGGAAAATTTGGTTCTAAAAGCTGAATTGGTGATACATTTATAGATAAACCAATGGATTGATTATAATTTAAATAAAATCGATGAATATCTAAACAAGATTGAGCGAATACATAATCTCCAATAGAAGAGATAAGACCTTTAGTTTCAGCTATAGGAATAAATTGCTCTGCTGGTATCAAACCAAGTTTATTATTATTCCAACGACATAATGCTTCAACTGCTTTTAATTGACCAGTTGCACTATCAATTTGAGGTTGGTATACAACATTTATTTCGTTATTTTGAAGTGCTGAAGTTAATTCATCTTCTAATAAAAATTGATATTGTACTTGTTGATTAATATCATCATTATAGAATAATGCAGTCCCTTTACATTTCTCTTTAGTTCTATATAGCACGATATCTGATTTGCTAATTAACTCTTGTTCATTAGAGCCATCTTTAGGATACGTAGCTATTCCTATGCTACTTGATACTTTCATTTGTACTCCATTTAATATAATTGATTCATTAAATAAAGATAATAGTTTATCTGATTTACTTTTTATTTCATGCTCATTTTTTACTAATGAAAAACAAACAATAAATTCATCACCACCAAATCTTGCAACTATATCGTTTTTTCCAGTAATAGCTTTAATTTTTCTGCTAATAAGTTTTATAAATTCATCACCAACTTTATGTCCATACTGATCATTGATTTTTTTAAAATTGTCAATATCAACAAACATTACTGATAACATGGTTTTTGTTGAGTCACATAGTGCAATAGCTCGTTCAATTTCATAGCTTAATTTTACACGATTGGCTAATCCTGTTAGAGAATCATGATGAGCTAAATATTCTAGTTGATGCTGGCTTTGTTTTAATCTAGCAAAGCTATCTTGTATTTTATGTTGAAAATCATAGAAACGTCGGTTGATGTAATTGCCAATCCAAAGAGAAATTAAAGAAAGAACTAAAGCAAATATAGTGCAAGCAATTAAAATTTTATATAAGGTTCCTTTACCTTCAGCTATTAAATTTGTTTCTTTATCAATTAAATAAGAATCAATTTTTGATAAAGGAAAAGAATTTACTAAAAACCATCCCCATTGAGAGAAATTATGAATATAATAAATTTCAGATTTATCTGATTTCATTTTCTGAATTTCAAAAAATTCACCTTGATTTTCTGGAATTTGTTGATATTGTGACAAATCTGCATATCGCCATTTTTTTCCAATTAGATTTTGTTTAAAATAAGATAAAATATTAGCATTATTATTTAGTACCATGATAAAACTATCGTCTTCAAAAGAGTAATTAGATAGCCAATTAAGAAGATTGTTTTTGATAGAATTCTCAACATCAGAAACATATTCTCCAGTACCAATGAACCAATTATATGGTTCAAAATATTTACCAAAACCAATTTTTTCAAATTCTTTATTATCATGACCTGGTTTTTTAAACCACCAACGATAAAATGCTTGGTTATTTTTTGATTTTTTTATTAGTTCAATATGTTCTTTTAGAATTGGAGTACCATGAATATCTTTTAATTCTATTTGTGATTTCCCTTCCATTCTTGGTATTAATGGATGTAGTACACTGACTCCATCCATGGTAAATATAAAAAAATACCCTCTTTTTTCGTTAAAACGAATTGATGATAGTGCATCATAAATATTTTTTGAGATGATATGCTTTGTTTGGTTCTTATTATTTATATATATATTAGTAGCTATTTGGTGTGCTTCTAAAACGCGAGAGTGGATATTTTGTTTCAATATTTGTACGGTTTGTTTTTGTTCATATTCAATTTTGTCAACGATCGCATCTACTTTTTGTTTAATTGCTAGTTTTCGGCTTAATATATAATCACTTCTTAACTCAGTAACTAAGTCATGAGTATTTTTTTGATTGTTATGTACTAATATAGTGACTAAAACAGAGATAAAAACACTTACTATGAAAAGAGGGGAATAACGAACCAACTTAATAAGTTTTTTATCAGTGAATACGTCCATTCTCTTTAAAATTCATTTATAAAAGTGCTTCTCAATTACAGCTATTTATAATAGTATAGCAGGTCAATTTTTTTTTTTCAAGTTCGTTACAAAATAGTATAGATAAAAAATATTTTACTTGATTTTATATATTGGCGGTGAGTGAGAGATTTGAACTCTCGGTGCAGATTTAACTCCACACACACGCTTTCCAAGCGTGCTCCTTAAACCACTCGGACAACTCACCATTATTTATGGTAGAAAAATTCTATTAAGGAATTGTTGGATGATATATTTAAAATTTAAATCTACTTGTCATCATAATTTGTTTACTATACATATCATTAATAATAGCTTCGATTCCTAAGGAAAATAGTTCTGTAGAATGAAATCTAGCATAAATTGAAGCTAATGCACCATTTTGATCATCAATAATGGAAATATAGCCGAGTTTAGCTCCAATTTCTAATTGAGGGCTAAACCATTGCCTAGCAGATATATTTGCCTCCATGCCTGTTCTTGTTGAAGGGAAATCGCTTCTATCTCGAATATGGAATAACATTTCCCCGAAAAAATCTAACCAATTATTTAATGGAGTATGGAAGCCTGCTCCCATAGCAAGATCATGATTCTTTTTAAGCTTAGTATCAATCCTAGCAATAGCATAAGCATTAGGATGAATAGATTTAGATATTCCTAAACCAAAAGTGATTGGAATCATACCTAATCTAGATTCAATATAATCATAATTAAAATTACTTGTAGACAAAGTATTACTGTTATTTAATTTTTCTTGTGAAAAAATTTTAGATACACTAAATAGTAAAAGAGTGATAAAAATAATTATTTTATTCATAATCAAGAGTAAACCTATATTCCCTGATTGTTTTATATAAATTATACTATTTTATTTATTAGATTTATATTAATGAGAAAAAAAATCGCAGTTATAATTCATTTTTCTTCATAATAAAAATGAATTAGTAATATGATTAGTGTAGTTCAAAAAGTTAAAATTTATGGAATGCCAATTCCATTTGGAATTAAAAGTAATGAAAATAACCTCAGATAAGATATTTAACTTCAGCTCAGGTCCATCTTCTTTGCCTAAAGAAACAATGAAACAAGCTCAAGCTGAGTTTATGAATTGGAATAATCTTGGTATATCAATTATGGAAATTAATCATCGTAATAATTTATTTCTTCAAGTAGCAGAGGAAGCAGAGCAATTACTTCGAGACTTGTTAAATATTCCTGATACTTACAAAGTATTATTTTCTCAAGGTGGAGCTCGTACCCAATTTTCAGCGGTTCCTTTAAATTTATTAGGTAAAAGGAAAAAGAAAGCAACTTATATTGATACTGGTTATTGGTCAAGAAGTGCTTTAGAAGAAGCTAAAAAGTATTGTGAAATCGATTGCTTTAAAGCAAGGATAAAGAAAGACAATAAAATTGCAATTATTTTTGCAGATGAATGGAATATTGATCAGGAATCTGCCTATGTTCATTTCTGCCCTAATGAAACTGTAGATGGTATTGAAATTAATGACCTTCCTTTAACTGATAAGCCTATTATTGCTGACATGTCTTCAACTATTTTATCTAGAGGAATTGATATTTCTAAATATGGTATTATTTATGCTGGAGCTCAGAAGAATATTGGTCCTTCAGGTATTTGTATTTCAATTGTGCGTGATGATTTATTAGATTCTGCAAGTTCCCTTCTTCCTAGCACGTTAAATTATAGAATTTTAGCTGAAAATAAATCAATATTTAATACTCCACCAACATTTTCTTGGTATTTATCTGGTTTAGTATTTAAATGGCTAAAAAAACTGGGAGGTCTTAAAGTAATTGAGAAATATAATCGTAAAAAAGCTGCTATTCTTTATGATTGTATTGATAAATCTATGCTATATAAAAATACTATACATGTTAGTAACCGTTCGTTAATGAATGTGCCTTTTCAATTGGTAAGGCCAGAACTCAATATTAGGTTTTTACAACAGGCTAAACTTGCTGGGTTATTGGAACTTAAAGGACACCGCTCAGTGGGTGGTATGCGTGCTTCTATTTATAATGCTATGCCAATTGAAGGTGTTCAAGCACTTATAGCTTTTATGGAAAAGTTTGAACAAGAAAATTATTAATATAGTCTATTGATGGTTCTAATAATCCTTTATTTTTATTACATATGGTAAATTATATGTTCTATTCATTGCATATAGTTTTATTAATATATTGTTCTTTTATTAGTTGTCCATCATCATTGTTTATAATGATTCTATATCGAATACCAATATTAAGATTACTTCTGATTTGTTCACTATTACAGTAGTTTTTAATAATTATTGGCATAAGTTGATCAATAAATTGATTAGAATTTAGCAACTTGCTATTATAAATCATCATTATTTCAATAGTTGTTTTTTCTGATTTAGCGTAACTAATCGATAACGGTCCATATTTCAAAGGTAATACAGAATTTAGCAAAATAGCTTGTCTATCAGTCAAAAACTTAATGTTTCCTTTTTTTTATGGTAGTATTTAAATTTGATGCACATCCAAATAATATAGTTAGAGCGATGAAAAGGGGTAACATGTATCTATTTTGTTTCTTGTAGGAATTATGTAGTTTCATTCTATCAGTTTCTTTTAATTTTTAACTATAAATTAACACTCGTAACATTTTATCAATATATTATATTTCTAAAAAATGTTAAATAATGTTAATTAAAAGATTGAATAAATTATAATAATAGTTATCCTTTTCCACTTTCTAAATTTTTATAAATATAGATGCTTGTAAGTAACATACAGATTAATGTTCCAGCTAAAAGACCAAATACTTTAAAATTTACCCAAATATTAAGAGAATAATTATATGCAATATAGATGTTGAGAATAGCAGAGGATAAGAAAAAAGATACCCATCCCCAATTTAGTTTATTCCAAGCATAATCTGGTAGTGTAAATTCTTTTTCTAACATGCTTTTTATTACAGACTGACCCAGTATATGTGTTACGGTAAGATAAATAGAAAGTATTAGATATATAGCTGTAACTTTCCATTTGATAAAATTAGCATCTCGCAAAAAAAATGTCATGCTGCCAAATATTATTATCAGAATAACAGTTATTATCTCGATTTTTTCTAAATTGCCTAATATATAGGTTAAAATTAGTTGAATAGTAGAAGAGATCACAAGAGCGGCTGTTGCTATGTAAATATCATAAATTTGGTATAGCAAAAAAAAAGTTGCTAAAGGAATAAACTTAATAATTTGGTTCATTTTTTTGTTGTTTAACCTAAAAACAGTTGTATTATTAATAAATCAGTCATTGAATTAAACGTTAATAACTGATTAAGATAAAGGATAATAATTTAAGTAGTTTAACTAAAATTAGCAATATAAGAAAGAAATATTAATAGTTAGATAACTGTACCTTTATTTCTATATATACTCTAAATTTTACTACTTATTTTTTTTTTAGCAATTTTTTTTATTATTTCGTAATAGTATATATAAATGCATTAATAGAATAGGAATGAGTGAAAAATTACAAAAAATCTTAGCCAGATCAGGCTATGGTTCTCGTCGACAATTAGAATTTTTGATTAAAAATGGTCGGATAAGTGTTAACGGTTCAATAGCAAAACTAGGGCAACGTATCTCTTTGAAAGATATTAGCAAACTTAAAATTATTATTGATGATTTTATTGTTCCATTAAAATGTTTGAATAAAATCTCTTATCGAGTTATTGCTTATCATAAATTAGAAGGTGAGCTTTGTACTCAGCGTATCTCTAAAGATTATTTAACTGTGTTTGAGCATTTACCTAAAATATTAAATTCTCGTTGGATATCTATCGGTCGGTTAGATGTTAATACATCTGGATTACTACTTTTTACCAATGATGGTGAATTAGCAAATCGGTTAATGCATCCATTTTATCATATTGATCGAGAGTATTTAGTACGTGTATTTGGAAAATTAAATGAAAAAAAAGTAAAAAAATTAACTTCTGGTGTAGAACTTGAAGATGGTATAGCACGTTTTGAAGATGTGAAGTATTCCGGTGGACGAGGAATAAATAAAACATTCTATGTGGTAATAAATGAAGGCAGAAATAGAATAGTGCGTCGATTATGGAACTCTCAAGGTGTGATGGTAAATCGTCTTAAACGTGTTCGATACGGACCTATTTATTTAGATAAAAAGCTATTACCTGGAAATTGGCAGGAAGTTGAATCAAAGAAAGTTAATGAACTACGTTCACTTGTTAAACTTTAATCTATATTTAAGAATATTTATTTTTTAATAGAGATGATCGAGAATGATATTTAGTGATTTTACCTTCCTCAATTAAAAAAACAGAGTCCATTTTATCTAGTTTAATTAACCGATGAGTAATGATAATTACAGTTTTTAGCTTAAAGTGGTATTCTAATTTTTTCATAACTTTTTTTTCTGTTTTCTTGTCTAATCCTTCAGTTGGTTCATCTAAGATTAGGATAGGAGCATCGTGTAGTATTGATCTTATAATATCAATACGCCGTTTCTCACCACCTGATAGATCATATCCACCATTGCCCAGCCAAGTATCTAATCCTTTATCTTCTAATAAATGTTCAAGAAAAAAATCATTCAGTATTTGTAGTAATTTATGATCCTCTATATTTGGAGAAGCTATCCTTAAGTTATCTCTTAGTGTAGCGTTTAGTATATGTACACGTTGACTAACAACACTAATCGTTTTTCTTAGTTGACTTTCATTCCATAATGCTAATGGTTGATTTGCAATAGATATTATACCTTTTTGAGGAATCCAGTAATGGAAAAGCAATTGCAATAAAGTTGATTTCCCTGAACCAGTTTTACCAATAATAGCAATTTTTTGTTGGTCCTCGATATTTAAATTAATATTTTTTAGAACTTGATGATTACTGTTTGGATATTGGAAATACACATTTTTAAATTGAATAGAATAGTGACCACTATGTTTAGTCATGTGATTCATAAATTTAATTTTTGGTTCATCTGAAATTATTTCATTGACTCGTCTAGCAGATGTAATGGTTTGACCTAAAAAGTGAAATGCTCCAGAGATTGGTATTAAAAGTTCAAAACTTGCTATCGAAGAAAATATTATTATAGAATAAACTGGATCTAAAAATAAAATTTGTTCTTGATTGATTAAAACCCATACTATTAGTAGTAAAGTCAATCCGCTAGTTAATATCAATGCTCCATGTGCTATACCAGAAAAATTAGCATTATTGAATTGTTTTAAAGAAAGATTTTTTTGCGTATAAAGAATTGTATTGCGATATTTCTTTTCTGCTCCAAAGAGTGTGAGTTCAGAATAAGCTTGTAACCAATCCAAAGTGATTATTCTTAATTTTGTTCTACATTGTGCTAATTCATTTCCGTTTTTTTTACCAAGGTTATAGAAAATAATCGGCCATATTAACAAAAGTAATAATAATATAGTACCAAGGATCAATCCAATTGTTTTGTTAAAAAGAAATAAAAACATGCTCAATATGGTAATACCAAAGATACCAACGATAATTGGATTGATTAAACGTATATAGATATGGTCTATTGCACTAATATCAGCTATTAATCGGTTAAGTAGATCAGCATTGCGTAGATTGTATATATTTCCTGGTATAAGTGGTGAGATTTTTCTAAAAAAGAAAACTCGTAATTCTGTTAATAATTTGAAAGTTACATCATGAGTAATCGTTTTTTCTGTCCATCGTCCAATAGTTCTCAAGACAGATAACAAACGAATTATAGCCATAGGTACTATATAATTAAAAGTTTCATAAGCGATACTCATGCCCAATCCAGAAATTGCTGATATTGTTAAAACCCAACCAGATAATGTTAGTAAACTAATTGATGCAGAAACTGTTATCAATGCGAGTAGTATACCCATTGATAGCCAAAGCCAATGTTTCTTATATAACTTTAAGTAAGGCAATAAATCACGCATTTGTGTTTTTCCTATCAGGAGTAGGATTGGACTGTAGTGTTTCTTCAAATAATTCTGGGATTTTAGATAAAGTTGTAAAATTGCTTTTTTTAATAAGTTTCCCATTTTGTATGACTAATATTTGTTCAATATTTTTTAGTATGTGTAGTTGATGAGTAACTATCAAAGATGTTTTTTTTCTAATTTTTTCCTTTATTTTCTGCATAACTAATTTCTCAGTATTAGCATCAAGGCTAGCAGTAGGTTCATCAAGCAACCAAAAACATCCATTTTTAAACAAAGCACGAGCAAGTGCTATACGCTGTGTTTGACCAACCGAAAGTCGACCAAAGTTCTCCGAAACTTGATAGTTTAAACCACGTTGGTGAACAAATTTACTTAATAAAGAATCTCTTATAGCTTGTTTTAATGCTATATTACTAGGATTATTTTGGCCCAATGTTATATTGTCTCTAATTGTACCATGCAGTAATAATGGATTTTGTCCAACCCAGCTTATTTTTTTATGCCAACTACTTTGGTTAATATCTTTTAATTCAATTCCATTTATTTTTAAACTGCCCTGATATGGTATAAATCCAAGAATAACATTAATTAAAGTAGTTTTACCTGAACCAGTAGGACCAACAAGAGCTGTAGTTTCATTATTTTTAATATCGAATGAAACTGGTCCAATGAGTAGTTTTCCCCCTTTATGGCTATATACTTTTAAGTTGAAGGCCTGAATGTAAATGGTACTTAATTTTTCTAGTTTAATATTTCCTATTTGAGAATTAGTTGTACTTATTTGTTCTAGAAATTCAACAATACTTTCAGCAGCACCAATAGCTTGTTGTCTAGCGTGGTAAAATGTGCCAAGATCACGTAATGGTTGATAAAATTCAGGAGCTAGAATTAAGACAAATAAAGCAGAAAATAGAGTGATTCCTGAACTTGAACTATAGTATCCAAAATTGATTTTATCCATAAAGCTAGAACTAAAGTAAATAGCCGTAATAGCAATACAAATAGCAGCGAAAAATTCTAGAATAGCAGAGGATAGAAAAGCAAGTTTCAATATACTCATTGTTCGAGTTCTAAAATTTTCAGATACTTTTTTTAGTAATTTTTCTTCTTCTTTTGTTCGATCGAATAAGCGAATAGTAGTCATTGCTTGTAATCGGTCATAAAAATGGCCAGATAAACGTTGTAATGCTTTGAAATTTTTTTGATTAGCATTCGCTGCTTTTAGGCCAACTAAAATCATTAAAATAGGTATAAGTAGTGCTGTTAATAAAAACACTAAACCAATAAACCAACTGATTGGAAATACGGCAATTAGGATAATAAAAGGGATGGCAATTGAAAGGGATATTTGCGGTAAGTAACGGGAAAAAAAATCCTGCATATTTTCTACTTGTTCTAATAGTAAAGTTGCCCAAGCACCTACAGGTTTATTTTTAATATAAGCAGGCCCAAGCTCCTGAAACTTATTTAAAATGAGTTTTCTTATATGTATTCGTATTTTTTCACCACAACGAAACCCTGCAACTTCTCTTCCCCAAGTACATATCGCACGTATTAGAATTATGATAAATAGTCCGAATAAATAAGGAATAATAGTTGATTTATCAATTTGTTCAATAAGCAATGTCTTTAAAATATAAGAAATAACAGCTATTTGCACTAATAAAACTAAGCTTGATAATATCCCAAGACCAACAGAGAGTCTTAACCATCCTTTTGCCAGGTTACTTTGAATTTTTAGCCATTTATACAATTCATATTGTTTTTTTTATCCATCACTTAACAACAACTATTATTAAATTCATTTCAGATAGGGCAAATAAAAACCACCCAGAAAAAATAATTGCAATTCTGGGAACTATCATAGACAGATCAACCGATCTAGTTAGGGAGTTATTATATAACTTTAGATTTATTTGATATATTCTCTAGATAGCGCTCAACATCAAGAGCAGCCATGCAACCTGTACCTGCAGAAGTAATAGCTTGACGGTAATGTAAATCTATTACATCCCCAGCAGCAAAAACGCCTTCAATGCTCGTTTGTGTACTATTACCGTTTAACCCAGATTTTACTAAGATATAATCATCTTTCATTGCTAATTGTTTTTTAAAGATCGCAGTATTTGGTTGATGGCCAATGGCTATAAAAATTCCTTCTAGATTGATTTCCTTAGATATACCAGAGTTTATATTTCTTAGGCGTATTCCTGTCACTACTTCATTATTCTTACCAAGAATCTCATCAACTATATGGTTCATATGAAGCACAATATTACCGTTCTCAATTTTTTTTATCAATCGATCAATAAGAATTTTTTCTGCACGAAAAGAATTACGACGATGAACTAAATACACTTTTGAAGCAATTTTAGAGAGATATATTGCTTCTTCTAAAGCAGTGTTTCCACCTCCAATAACTGCTACTTTTTGATTTCGATAGAAGAACCCATCACAAGTTGCACATGCTGATACACCACGCCCTTTAAATATCTCTTCTGATTTCAAACCTAGATATTTGGCTGAAGCTCCTGTTGCTATAATTAAAGAATTACATGTGTATTGAGTATCATTACCTCGTAAATAAAATGGAGATTTTTTTAAATCAACTTTTTGAATATGATCCGATATAATTTCAGTTTCCAAATATTCTACATGTTCCTTCATTCTATTCATTAAGGTTGGACCAGTTAAACCACTAGCATAACCAGGCCAATTTTCAACTTCCATAGTAGTTGTTAGTTGTCCTCCTTCTTGAATTCCTGTAATCAGAACAGGCTTGAGATTTGCCCGAGCAGAATAAATAGCAGCAGTATATCCAGCTGGGCCCGACCCAAGAATTAAAAGATTACAATGTTTAGTTCTATTCATTTTGATTCCGATTGGGTCAGTTTATCCAGTAAATACTAGTTTAATTGTAAACGATATTCATAAATATTTAAAAAGTATTAACAAGTGATATTTTTTTTGTACACTAAAAGTTTAGATATATCACATTACTTTAGCAATACTACTACAAAGTGCTTCTATATTTGATTCCGTTATGCCTGATACATTAATTCGTCCAGGGGGGAGAATATAAACAGCAAATTCCTCTCTTAAACGTCTAATTTGTTTTTGAGATAAATTTAAGTATGAAAACATACCGGTTTGTTTTTGTAAAAAATCAAAATCAGTTTTATTTATTATTGTATTTAAGGTTTTTATAAATAATTTACGCATTTCTTGAATTCTGTTACGCATTTCTTTTAGCTCATTTTTCCATTCTATGCAAAGTGTAGGATTATTAAGGATCATACTAACAATATTACTGCCATGAGCTGGTGGAGTAGAGTAAATACAACGAATAATTCCTTTTATTTGTGAAAATGCTTTATTGGTGATATGTTCTTTCTCCGCTATTAAAGTAAGTGCTCCAATTCGTTCATTATACAGGCTAAAATTTTTAGAAAATGAAGTAGCAACTAAAATTTCTTTGCTATATTTAGTAATAGTTCGAACTCCATAAGCATCTTCTTCAATACCTTTGGAGAAACCTTGATAAGCACAGTCAAATAATGGAATAAGCCCTTTTTCTTCAATGAGTTGAGCTAATATGTTCCATTCCTCTTTAGTAAGATCTGTGCCGGTAGGATTATGTGAGCATACATGTAGCAAAACAATATCACCATGAGAGGCTTTTTCCAGATCCTCTATCATTCCAGTAAAATTTTTATCTTTAATTATTTCATTGTAATAGCTATATTGCTTTATTCTAAGTCCTACACTTGAAAATATAGCATTATGATTAGTCCAAGTAGGATTACTACACCATATTGTATTTCGTTTCAATTTGTGTTTGATAAATTCAGCTGCAATGCGAAGTGCTCCGGTTCCTCCTGGAGTTTGAGCTGTTTTTATGCGATTTTCTTTAATAATTTGAGCGTTTTCACCAAATAATAGTTTTTGTACAGAATAAGCATATTCACTTTTCCCTTCAATTATCAAATAAGATTTAGTTCTTTCTAATTCTAAAATATTTAATTCAGCTTTTTTGACTGTATTAAGAATTGGGGTTTTATTATTTTTATCTTTATATATACCAATAGTGAGATTGATTTTTCTAGAACGAATATCCTTTATAAATTCTTCTGTTAAGCCGAAGATAGGATCAACTGGAGCAGGGGAGACTTTTTCAAACATGATTTTCATCCATACTATACATAGTTAGTTTTAAATAATTTGTTTTTTATATTATGGTATAAAAATAAGAGATTTTTAGCATATATAATTCCTGTAAGAATTAGTTGATTTTAGATTAGAATTTTGCAGATAAAGGTGTGCGTGGAAATGGAATAACATCACGAACATTTTTCACACCAGTAACATAAGATACTAAACGTTCAAAACCAAGACCAAACCCAGAATGAGGAACAGTCCCATAACGGCGAAGATCGCGATACCAATTCATCTGTTCAGGTTTTATACCAATTTTAATCATATTAGCATTTAATATATCTAAACGTTCTTCGCGTTGAGACCCGCCTATAATTTCCCCAATACCAGGAACGAGCAAATCCATTGAAGCTACAGTTTTGTTATCATCATTAAGTCGCATATAGAATGCTTTAATGTTTTTAGGATAATTTTTTACAATTAATGGTGCTCCAAAGTATTTTTCAGTTAGATAACGCTCATGCTCAGAAGAAAGGTCAATTCCCCATTCAACAGAAAAATTAAATTTTTTATTAGAATCTTGTAGAATCTGAACTGCATCAGTATAATCTATTTTTAAAAATTTAGAATCTAGAATCTTTTCTATGCGAGAAATAATTGTTTTATCAGTATTTTGATAAAAAAACTTAAGGTCTTCACTACAATTTTGAAGTACATCTTGAAATATATATTTCAACATTTCTTCAGCAAGGTGAGCAATATCTTGTAGTTCTGCAAATGCTACTTCAGGTTCAACCATCCAAAACTCTGATAAATGGCGACTTGTATTTGAATTTTCAGCTCGAAATGTAGGACCAAACGTATAAACTTTACTCAAAGCACAGGCATATGCCTCAGCATTCAATTGACCTGATACTGTTAGAAATGTCTCCTGTCCAAAGAAATCTTTACTATAATCAACTTTTCCTTGTTTTTTAAAAGATAGATTTTGTATATCTAAAGTCGATACACGAAACATTTCACCAGTGCCTTCTGTATCAGATGAGGTTATCAAAGGTGTAGAAACCCATAAATAACCATTTTTTTGAAAAAAATTGTGAACCGAACAGAATAAAGCATTACGTACACGTGAAACTGCTCCAATTATATTGCTGCGTGGACGAAGATGAGCAATTTCACGAAGATACTCCATAGATTGACGAGTCTTTGCCATTGGGTAAGTTTCAGGTTTTTCAATCCAACCTATTACCTTAAACTCAGTTACAGATAATTCAAAATGTTGACCTTTACCAGGAGATTCAACAATTTCCCCCTTTACTTTAATAGAGCAACCTGACGTTAATTTTAATATTTCACTTTTATAGTTATCAAGAGTGTTAGGAACTACAGCTTGTAAAGAGCTCAAACAAGAACCATCATAAATGGAAATGAAAGAGATACCTGCTTTGGAATCACGGCGTGAACGTACCCAACCAGAAACTGTTGCGAAACTACTTACTGCTAAATTTCCAGTAAGTATATCTATTACCGGTGTCAAATTCATACTATTCCTATTTTACTATTGTTTAACTACTCAATGAAATTGAGTCAGATAATCATCAATTAATTTAAATTTACTTAGTACATACTAGCTTTAAAATTTTTAGCTGCAAGCTTTAATTACTAAGTTTAATAGTTTTTAAGTTAATTCCTTATTGAAATAAGATACTAGTAATTTTGATAAGATTTTTTTAAAAAAACTAGTTAGAATAAAAGTTATATGTTTTTTACTATAAATAATTTAAGGAAAGATAACGTGAATGATGTTCGTCTCATTCGTCATGCTTTAATAAGTGTATCCAATAAGTCTGGCATTGTTAAATTTGCAAAATCTTTAATAGATAATAGCATTAATATAATTTCTACAGATGGTACTGCTCGGTACCTCAGAGAACATGGTGTGTTAGTAACTGAAGTATCAAATTATTCTGGTTTCCCAGAAATTATGGACGGTAGAATCAAAACTTTACATCATAAAATTTTCGCTGGTATTCTTGGTCGTCGCGGTCAAGATGATCACGAAATGAAGGTACATAATATTACTCCAATAGATATAGTTATTGTAAATTTTTATCCATTTGAGCAAGCTATTTCTGAAGGTAATTGCACATCATCTGAGATATTAGAAAATATTGATATTGGTGGTCCAACGATGGTTCGTGCTGCAGCAAAGAATCATGAAGATATTGCTGTTGTGGTTAATCCTAATGAGTACGATTGCATTATAGATGAAATTGATTCTAGCGATGGTTATTTAAGTTCAGGAACTCGAATTCGTCTTGCTGCTTCTGCCTTTGAATATACTGCTAACTATGAAAGTACTATTTCTAGTTATTTTAATGAAAAGTCTCTAATCAGTAAAGGTAAACAAAAAAGGTCTAGAAACTGTAAATTTCCTATGGTTTTTTCTAAAAGTTTTAAGAAAAAACAAACTTTATTGTATGGTGAAAATTCTCATCAAACTGCTGCACTTTATGCCGAAGAAAATTTTTTAGATCCGTCTGTATTGACTGCCTCTCAAATACAAGGTAAAGCGCTTTCTTATAATAATATCATTGATACTAATGCAGCTCTTGAATGTATAAAAGAGTTTAATGAGCCAGCATGTGTTATTATTAAGCACACTAATCCATGCGCTGTAGCGTTAGGAAAAACAATTTTTGAAGCTTATGATAATGCTTATCGGGCAGATCCAGTGTCTGCATTTGGAGGTATTATTGCGTTCAATAGAATACTAGATCCATTAACTTCATCAGCAATTATAGAAAAACAATTCAGTGAAGTTATTATTGCTCCATCTATTTTAGATGAATCAATAAAAATTCTTAATAAGAAAAAAAATATTCGTTTACTGCAGTGTAGTGGAATTCAATCAAATAGAATTTATGGTTTCGATATAAAAAGTATTAAAGGTGGAATAATCATTCAAGATTATGATCAAGCTATGATTTCTGAAAATCAGATTAAAGTAGTGTCAAAAAGGCAACCTGAAAAAAAAGAATTAAAGGATTCATTATTTTGCTGGAAAGTTGTAAAATACGTAAAGTCTAATGCTATTGTATACTCAAGAAATTGTGTAACCGTCGGTATAGGAGCTGGACAAATGAGTCGCGTTTATTCAGCTAAAATTGCTAAAATGAAAGCTACCGAACTAGGATTAAAATTAAAAGGTTGTGTTATGGCATCAGATGCTTTTTTCCCTTTTCGTGATGGAATTGATGAGGCTGCAAGAGTTGGAATTTCATGTATTATTCAACCAGGTGGTTCAATACGTGATAAGGAAATCATTAAAGCAGCTGACCAACATGGTATAAGCATGATTTTTACTGGTATACGTCATTTCCTTCACTAATTCTTGACAACCAGGTAAATCGCTTTATTCTGAACCTATTCAATAAAAATAAGAGATTTCAATGAAGGTATTGATCATAGGTTCTGGAGGACGTGAGCATGCGCTTGCTTGGAAATCAGCGCAGAATTTGAATGTAAAAACAGTATTTGTTGCTCCTGGTAATGCAGGTACTGCTCTTGAGCCTAAAGTAAAGAATGTGGAAATTTCAATTGAAGATATCTCTGCTCTGGTTGACTTTTCTTTAAAAACTAGAATAGACCTTACTATAGTTGGTCCAGAAGCGCCATTAGTAAAAGGAATTGTGGATTCTTTTCAGAAAGCTGGTTTATTAATATTTGGTCCAACAAAAGCTGCATCGAAGATTGAAGGATCTAAATCTTTTGCTAAAGATTTATTGTTACGTCATAAAATTCCCACCGGAGCCTGTTCAGTTTTTAGCGAACTTGAACCCGCTTTACATCACATCAGAAAGCAAGGATTACCAATAGTTATTAAGGTTGATGGCCTTGCTTCAGGAAAGGGTGTTGTTATAGCAAAAACTTTTCAGGAAGCAGAAAGCGCAGTCAAGGATATTTTGATTAAAAATATTTATGCTAATAAGTCAGATAGAAGGATTGTGCTGATTGAAGAATTTCTTCAAGGTGAAGAGGCTAGTTTTATTGTAATGGTTGATGGATTCAATGTTTTACCAATGGCAACTAGTCAAGATTATAAACGAGTCGGTGATCAAGACAAGGGTCTAAACACAGGAGGTATGGGCTCATGCTCTCCTGCTTTGGTCATTACAGATAGAATTTATAAACGTGTGCTAGAGAAGATTATTTATCCAACTGTTCATGCTATGAATTTAGAAGGTTGTCCATATACAGGTTTTTTATATGCAGGTTTAATTATTGATTCTCAAGGTATGCCAAAGGTTATTGAGTATAATTGTCGATTTGGCGATCCAGAAGCTCAATGTATTATGATGCGTATGGAATCAGATTTGGTAGACCTGTGTCTTTCTGCTATTCATAATCGGCTAAATTTTGAAAATTCTAATTGGAATTCTAATGCTGCTGTTGGTGTTGTCCTTGCATCAGATGGTTATCCGAGAGATGTTGCTAAGGGTCATGTAATATCAACCTCTGAAGTAAAAATGCAAAATCAAAAACTTTTTCACGGAAGTACAGCAAGAAAAAAATCTGGGGAGTTGGTTACTAATGGAGGGCGTGTATTTTGTGCAACAGCGTTAGGTAAGACGGTTTCTGAAGCCAAGGAAATTGCCTATTTGTTAGCTAATCAAGTTAGTTGGAATGGTATGTTTTATCGGAAAGATATTGCTTATCAAACCATTCTGCATGAAAAAATAACAAAATGATTCTTGTTATGTTGTTTCCTTTATTTATAAATTTTTATGTTTTATTTTTTAACTATTATTATCAAAGATTTAAATGTAACTTATTAGTTGAGATTTGTAAAAGCGTTGCATATAATCTTCAGTTACTTCAAGATTAAGAATTATTTGTTTCTTAGATTAACTCTGAGGTTTCCATGAAAGTAACGAGTTTTTTTAAAAATTGTACGCAGTCTACGTCGAAAAAAAATCCTGAATTTCCTAATTGGATGCCTCCCACATTGCGTGAATATTGGGAAGTTTTTTTCGATAGAAAAAATACTAGCTATTTCTTTTCTTGGGTACGTGATTTACAAAAAGTAGAAGTAAATAATATAGATATTCCTGTGTTGGAAACTTTTTCTTTAAACCCTGAAGCTCAAATTGTGTATAGTGAATTGCAAAACCAAATTGGTGCAATAATTCATGTAGGTGATTGGATGCGAATTGATCAGAATCGTATTGATCAGTTTGCTAAAGTCACTGAGGATATGCAATGGATTCATACAGATCCAAAACGAGCGAAAAAAGAATCTCCATATAAATCAACGGTTGCTCATGGATTTTTAACTTTATCTCTTTTACCTCGTTTAACCGATAGCTCAGGTTCTGATACTTTCCGATTTCCTACTGCTAGGATGATAGTCAATGTTGGTTTAAATCAAGTGCGTTTCCCATATCCAGTTAAATCTGGGAATAATATAAGGGCTAAAAGTAAATTACTTAACGTAGTTCCAATTAAAAAAAGTTTAAGAGTTGAAAGAGAGATTCAAATTGAAATTGAAGGTATTCGTCGGCCTGCTTGTATACTAATTTCAGTTATTCAGTTGTATTTTTGAAATACAAAAGTGAATCAATAACCAATTCAAAGTTAAATAATAAAAAAAGGAAATTGATTTTATGGATAAAAAGCTTGGATTAGCTTCATTAACCGCATTAATCATTAGTTCCATGATTGGGGCTGGGATTTTTAGCTTACCGCAAAATATGGCTGCAGTTGCTAGTCCAGCTGCTATTATAATTGCTTGGTTGATAACTGGTGTAGGAATGATATCTTTAGCACTTTCTTTACAGTATTTATCTATAACTAACCCACATATTAATACTGGCATCTTTGGTTATGCAAAGCACGGTTTTGGGAGATTAACGGGTTTTTGTTCAGCTTGGGCTTATTGGGTTAGTGCTACATTTACTAATATATCATATTTAGTGATCATCTGCGCTACATTAGGTCTGTTATTTGACACTTCAGATTTAGTAATATTTGGGGTAGGTAATAATGCTGTTTCAATTATAGTCGCATCTATTTTCCTTTGGATGATTCATATTTTTATTTCAAATGGTATTCAAACTGCTGCTTTTATAAATTTATTAGCTACTTTTGCAAAATTACTATCTTTATTCATATTTATTATATTAGCGTTGTTAGCTTTTCATTGGGATACGTTTATGTTTGATTTTCATGGAGCCCATTTTGGAAAAGAATACGACCTTTTTTCACAGGTAAAGGCAACTATGCTAATTACTGTTTGGGTATTTATTGGTATTGAAGGTGCAGTAGTATTATCAAATCGGGCAAGACACAGAAAACATATCGGTTTTTCTACTATATTGGCTTTACTGACTACTATTTTAATTTATGTCTTAGTAACACTTACTTCCATGGGTGTTATTCAATCAGTTGAGTTAGCAAAATATCCAAATCCTTCAACAGCTAAAATCCTTACATCTATAATGGGACCTTTAGGGCAATATATTATTGGTATTGGTCTTATTATTTCAGTTTGTAGTTCTTTTCTTAGCTGGCTAATTTATGCCACCGAAGTTCCATATTCATGCGCAAAAGATAAATTATTTCCAGAAACTTATAGACGGGTTAATGCTAATGGAACTCCTATTAGGTCATTAATATTCACTACTATAGCTATTCAAGTATCCTTAATTTTTGTCATGTGCCTTGATGGTACTTATGATTCATTATATAGGATAGCTTCTGAGATGATACTAGTACCTTATTTATTGGTTGGTATTTATACTTTGAAATTTGCTATAAAACAAGAAAATCTTTTTGGTATAGTACTTGGTTTTTTATCTACTTCATTTGGTATATGGTTATTATATGCATCAGGGTTACAGTTCTTTATTATGTCTGCTGTACTTTACCTGCCAGGTTTATATTTTTTTATTAAATCTCAAAGAGAACAAAATATTCATTTATTCAAAGGTAAAGAGCGTATCATTGTAGGCTTACTACTTATAGCAGCTTTGATAGGTTTAAAGGAAATATTGAATGGCACTGTTTTGTAGCTTTAATATTTTAATTTAAATCATATAGATAAAAGAAAGGAGTGAGATGTTTCAAGATAATCCATTGCTTGCTCAGCTTAAGAAAAAATTGAAAAGAGATCTACCAAAGAAAATAGGGGTTGTTAAATCTACTGGGAAGACTTTTGGTTTTCTTGAGGTCTTAGACTCTAAGACTAATTTTTTTATTCCTCCTTTTTATATGAAAAAATGTCTTCATGGTGATAAAGTTATTGCGAATATTCATCTGACAGCAGAAGAAAAACAAATTGCAGAACCAAAAAAACTTTTAGAAAAAAGTGTAACGTATTTTATAGGTCACATTAAATTATCCAAAGGTAAATTTGTTTTCTTACCAGATCATCCAAAATATAAGATGAAATTAATAAAAGCTCAGCTTAAAAAAGGACTTTCTTTTGAAAGTTTTTGTAATAATGATTTGGTTTTCGCTTATTTAATTCATCATCCTCTTAAAGGAGATAAAGATTTTCTTGTTGAAATTTCGAGGAAAATAGCAAATGCTAAAATAGCACATTGGTTAACAATTTTAGCAAAGAATAATCTATGCAATAGTGAACCTATTTCTGCTAATAATAATTGGAAACTAAAAGATGATGCAGATTTAAAGCGTTTTGATATGACTACCATCCCTTTTATTACGATTGATAGTAAATCAACAAAGGATATAGATGATGCTTTATATATTAAAAAAAGTAATAATGGTGATTTTGAATTAACAATTGCTATTTCCGATCCAACAGCATATCTTCTTCCAGAAGATAATTTAGATACACTGGCACGTAAGCGAAGTTTTACCATTTACTTGCCTGGTTTAGATATTCCAATATTACCTCGTGATTTATCTGAAAATGTATGTTCACTTATTGAAAATCAAGTTCGTCCAGCCCTTTGTTGTACAGTATTGATAACTAAAGATGGTTTTATTCTTGAAAAAACCATTGATTTTTTTGCTGCTAATATTAGGTCTCATGCATGTTTAGTTTACGATTATGTTTCAGATTGGATTGAAACCGGTCAATCTACAGATTGGTGTCCTAATAAAGCAATAAGTGATATATTAACTGCTCTTTATGAACTTTCACAAGTTAGATTAAATTGGAGAAAAAAAAATGCGGTCGTTTTTCCTGAATACCCCGACTATCGATTTTCATTAAACGAGAATGATGATTCTATTGTTATTCATTCTGATATACGTCGTAGCGCACATCATTTAATTGAAGAATCTATGATTATTGCTAATATCTGTGCTGGAAAAATACTTAATGCGAAATTTTCATTAGGATTGTTCAATATACATGCTGGTTTTAAACAAAATAAACTTTATTATATTACTCGATTTTTAAATAAAAAAAGCACTTTTCCAGCTAATTCTTCTGAACTGTCTACATTAAATGGTTTTATTGCTTTACGTCATTGGTTAAATAATCAAGATACAAATTACTTTGATTATTTTATAAGAAAATTTCAGGTACATAGCAAATTAAATTTTTTACCTAGCCCTCATTATGCTATGGGATTGGATATTTATGCTACTTGGACATCTCCAATTCGCAAATATAGCGATATGATTAACCATCGTATGCTGAAAGCCTATATTTTAGATAAAAAACCTGTACAAATTCCAGATGAATCACTTTGTAAAGAATTAAATTTATCTCGTAAACATCATAGAATTGCAAATCGAAATGTTTTAGATTGGTTATATGGAAATGCGCTCTCTCAAGCACCAAAAAATAAAATTCAGTTTACAGCTGAAATTTTTGATGCTAGTTGTTCAGGGATGCGCATTCGTCTTCTTGAAAATGGTGCAATAGCATTTATTCCTATTTTATTTTTTGGAAGTAAAGAAGATATTAAATATAGTGCTGATAGTGGCTCTTTTTTTTTCAATGAAAAGTTGATCTATCAATTAGGTGATAAATTTAAAGTGGTATTAGTCGAAGTAAATCAATTTAATTTAATTGCAAAACCGATATAAGTATCTTACTGTTTTTTATTAAATGTATTTTTCTGCTTTTCTAATTTAAGTTTTCAATAAATCTTCATTTTTTATTGAAAATATTATTCTGTGTATTGCAAAAATTTGGATTTTAATTAATGAACAATAATATTGAAAATAAAATTAATTTAGGTGGAAGTCTTGAGCGTGGTATTTCTGGTAATTATGAACTAAAAATTACCGAGATATTTAAAGAAGCATGGAATCATACCATGAAAAATTTGTTATCATTTTCTCCTTCTATTGTTATTTTTACAGTTATACACATTGGAGTATTTTATATTGCATTGAAATTACAACTTTTAAATTTTTCAATTATTATTGATATATTGAAAAATCCAAATAATATCTTTGATTCAAATTTGATAGATTCTTTGTTTTTATCAAGTTTCATCACTACAATTATTAGTGCTCCTATTTACGCAGGTATTAGCTTAATGGCAATGAGTCATGTAGCTGGTCTTTCTACTAAGAAATTACATATTATTAAAGGATTACAATTTACTATTCCGGTAATATTAGCTACTTTTTTAAGCTTATTGATTCAAAATATTGCAGAAATAATATTTCCATTTTTATCTCTGTATTTTTCAGTAGCATTTAGTAATTCCATTTTGCTTATTTGTGAAAAAGGGGTTTTACCAATACAATCTTTATTGTTTTCATTTCGAGCAATAAATAAAAAACTTTTTGTTATAATATTTATTTATTTATTGCTTTTTTTGATATTTTTGCTATCAATTTTATTTTATGGAATTGGTTTAATCTTTACTATACCATTTTTTTTTCATGTTAAAGGTATCATTTATCGAAATATGTTTGGAATTGAGTTGAAAATTATTTCAACTAAAAAAATACATAAAAAAAATTTTAATGCTTAGAATAATAAATTTAACTTTGATGATTTAAATAAATAAGCATCCTAATAGATTGATATCCGGTATATATTCCATAAAAAAGAATAATAACAGCACCTAATTGTTGGAAAAATTTTGATTGTTGCAATCTTTTTATATAATTACTCCCACAAGGGATAAGTAACATTGCTGGTAATGTTCCAGAACCAAAGCAAAACATTACAAGAGCGCCATTGACTATACCACCAGATAGTGCAGACCAAGTTAGAGTTGAATAAACAAGACCACATGGTAACCATCCCCATATAAAACCAAATGGAAAAGCATGTATTGGAGTTCTTAAAGGCAATATTTTTTTCCTAGAGGTATAATATATTTCCATATAGTTTTCCCCGATTTTTCTATATAAAGTAATCCAAACCACCAACGTCCAAGATAAAGGGATAAAGCAATTAGAAAAAAAGATGCAGCAAGTCTTAAGTAGGCAAGAGAATTAGTGAAATTAATAATGTTTGCAACAGAAGAAATAGTTCCTCCTACTATAGCTCCTAATAATGAATAAGTGCATAATCTACCTAGATTGTAATATACCGGAATAAATTTATTAGAAGGTTTATCATTGTGCATTGAAACAAAACTGGCTATTCCTGAACACATTCCTATACAGTGACCTGCACTGAGCAAGCCAATTAAAAAAGCGATTAAAAAATGTGAATCTATCATTTTCAATTTTGAGATTAATTATTATTTTCATCTAAAAATAATATCTTACATCCTTCTTGATCTAGATCCTCAAATTGACCAGTTTTCACTGCCCAAAAAAATATAATCATTGCCAAATAGATTAGTATTATTCCAATTGGAATAAGAATATAAAGACTTTCCATCATGTTACCTTTTCTTTTAGTAAACGAAGAGAGTTTGATAGTACTATAATAGAGCTAGATGACATACCAATTACAGCTAAATATGGCACGACTAGACCAGAAACAGCAAGTGGTAATATAAAAAAATTGTATCCTAATGACCATGCTAGGTTTTCGAAAATAATCCTACGAGTTTTTAAAGCAAGTTCTCTTGCTTGCAAAATACGATTTAATTGATCTTCTAAAAGCACCATATCTGCAGAAGTTTTTGCTAAATTTGAACCTCCTCCCATAGCGATTGAGATATGGGAACCAGCTAAAATAGGGGCATCATTAATTCCATCGCCGATAACCATCGTAATATCATTTTTATTAAATTTCTGTAAATAAGATAGCTTATCTTTTGGTTTTAAATTTGAGATGACATTATCAATACCAATGAATTTTGCAACATTATTAGCATTAATACTTGAATCACCAGTTAATAAGGTAATTTTAACACCTAGATTTTTGAAGCATTCTATAAATTTTTTGCTTTCTGAACGAATAGGATCTCTGTATATAAAAGTAGCTACATGTTCACCATTTAAAGATAAATATATACTATCTTGTTCTATTTTTTCACCTGAAGAACCAAAAACAAAAGCTTCATTTCCAATTTTTGCTAATTTACCTTGATAGTATCCCTGTACTCCAGAACCAATAAAATTTTTAACATTATTAATTTTAAATGAATCATTCTTATATTGTTTAAACGCACGTGCTATTGGGTGATTGTTATATGCCTCTAAAGCACCTGCAATTCCAAGAACATTTTCTTTAGTAAGAGTAGAATGTAGAGTAACATTGCAGATTTTAATATAACCATGAGTTAATGTCCCAGTTTTATCTACAATAAGATGTTTTACTTTACATAAAGTTTCAAAAACATGCCCTTTACGTAATAGAATATTTAGTTTTCCCATTCTAAAAGTTGCACAAGTCAAGGCAGCTGGAGTAGCAAGTGAAAAGGCACAAGGGCAAGTTGAAACAAGTACAGATAACATAATCCAAAAAGCGTCATCAGATTTTAATTTATGCCAAAATAACCATGTACAAGCTGCAATTAATAAAATTATTATAACAA
The DNA here is from genome assembly GCF_000478685.1 of Candidatus Photodesmus katoptron Akat1. Lineage (GTDB taxonomy): Bacteria > Pseudomonadota > Gammaproteobacteria > Enterobacterales > Vibrionaceae > Vibrio > Vibrio anomalopis. Next base: position 28,862 of record NZ_AMSD01000001.1, read on the forward strand.
AATAACGAGCTAAAATATCAGCTATTTTAGCTATTTTTGGCTTAGACATTTGAACCTTATCTTGTAAACGTGCAATATTTGATACCATTGAATTATTTTTAGTAGAGACTACTTCTAAATCAAATGATTTTTCAGTATCTAAATTTAAAGTTCCAGCATAAGCAATATCACCACATTGTTTTGCGATTGGAATTGTTTCTCCAGTAAGAATAGATTCATCAATGTATGCATATTCTGAAATTATTTTTCCATCGACTGGAATATATTCACCAGAAAAAATTCTTATTCTATCACCAAGTTGTAAAGTATTAGCCGCTATTTGTTTTCCTGTAATTGTGTTAGCCAAAGCGGGCACTAATTTTAGACGATTACTACTTTCTATACTGGCTTTTCTTCTGGCTTGTATTTCTAAGAAACGTCCAATTAGCAAAAAAAAAGTAAACATAGAGATTGATTCAAAAAACACTTCACCTTTATTATCTACAGTTGCAATAAAACTAGCAATATATGAAAAAATCAATGCAATTGAAACAGGTAGATCTACTCCAAATATTCCTGATTTAATATTGCGATATGCATTTAAATAAAATGGTAATGCTGAATATAAGATAACTGGTGTAGCAAAAATAAGACTAATCCATCGAAAATAGTGTTTAAACTCTTTATCTAGATCGCTAAAAACTTCAAAATAAAGAACAATGGCAAGCATCATAATCTGCATACTCGCTAACCCAGCTATTCCTAATCGATAAAGATATTTTTTCATAGATTGATTATAGCTATTCTCCAAAGAATCAATTTCAAAAGGTGCGGCTTTATATCCTAATTGATGGATAGATAAAAGTAGTGAACTTAATTTTATAGTAGTTTGATTCCATGTTAATAATGCTCGGCTAGTTGTGATATTGACTCGAATAGATACAACTCCTTTTTGATGAGATAGTTTTTTTTCAATTAACCAAGCACAAGCGGCACAAGATATTCCTTCAAGAGATAACATGATTTCAGATAGATTTTCTATTTTATGTACAAATTCTGATTGAATATCTTCATTATCATAATGTACTAAATTTTGTAACTGGTCAGCGATTACATTCACTGTCTTGGCAGGTTCGGTTCTATACTTATAGTAGCTAAGAAGACCGCTATCACAGATAGTTATGGCAACTGCTTCACAACCTGGACAGCACATATATCTTATTTTTCCAAAAATTTTTATTTTATATACTGTATTTTTTGGTATATCTTGACCACAATGGTAGCATTGTTTTTTCATAAAAAATAATTAGCATATTGATTGGATTTCAGAGGAAGGAAAGGTTACTTTCCCTTCAATTAACCATCGTTTATTATTAGGAGAAATTTTAATAAACCACGGTCCTTCTATCATATTCCGATTTATAGGAATATGATATTGATTATTACCTTTTGATAGTACTTGATAAGAGAAATCATATCCAGCTGATGTTCTATGAGTAAATATAGTATTTATATCAGGATAATGTTCTAACTTTCCTTTATCCAATCGAATAATAATATTCTTTTTATCAAAGAATATATAGGCATTGATCTTTAATTTTCTAGCAACATTAATTCTACTAAGATAAAGGTTAATATTCGTACTTTTCCCTTTGATATAGTAATCTTTAGAAATTAAATTTATAGAATTTTTAGAAAATATTAAGATTGTAATGATTGAAGCTATTATAACTAATAAGGGAAGTGCTATTAAAAAACATGGCCAGAACTGCTTATACCAAGGTTTGAGCATAATAAAATTCTCATAATATGTGTAGAATAATTATTTATTAATCATTGTCTTTATTATTTAAACTCCATACGTAAGCAGAAACAAGTTGTATCTTATCTTCATCTAAAATATCCTTCCATGAAGGCATTACGCTAAATCGTCCATTTTTAATTGATTCTGTTACATCAGCACGGGAACCACCATATACCCAAATTTGATCGGTTAAATCTGGTGCACCTAACTTAGAATTACCTTTTCCATCAGTACCATGACAAGCTGAACAGACAATAAAATGCTTTTCTCCTAATTTTGCTTCCCTAGTATTTACTGAACGACCAGAAAGACTTAGTGTGTAGCTAACAAGTGATTTAATGCTTTTATCATCTAAAATATTTTTCCAACCAGGCATTTCACCAATTCTTCCTTGCATTACAGTTTTCACTATATCAGCAGGTTCACCACCATATATCCAAATATTATTTGTAAGATCAGGAAATCCTTTTTGACCACGAGCATCAGAACCATGACACTGTGAACAATTTTGTAAAAAGAGACGCTGTCCTACTTTTAAAGCATTAGGGTTTTTTGCTATGTCAGGCAAAGAACGTAAAATACTAATATCTTCTTCTTGATATGCAAGCTGTTTAAATATTTTATTAAATTTAATATTAGCCTCATCAAGTTCTTTCGCGTATTGGATAAGAGATTTGTTTTTTTGTGATTCTAAGATAGATGCTTTAGATTGTTTTAAAGTTTGTACGGTTTGGTTTGAACTTTTCCACTTTAAAATTCCTTGAAAATTTCCAAGTCCTGGATATAAAATAAGATAGATTATGGAAAAAATAAGAGCACTAATAAATAAATAGACCCACCATCTTGGTAAAGGATTATTGAGTTCTCTAATACCATCATATTCATGACCCATATCTTTCCCATCTTCAATACCTACTTTATTTTTAAGACACCAGAAAAGAAGTGTAGTACAAGCAAGTAAAGTGGAAATAGTGATTGAAAAGATCCAAAAACTCCAAAATATTGTCATTTTGCATTAACTCCTTTTTGTGATGAGGTTTCTTCATCATCATCATCAAAAATTAAGTTGGCAGTCTTAGTAAAATCAGAATCACTTTTTTTTATATAGACCCACCAAAGCAATGCTATAAAGTTAATAAATAAAACAACAGTCCAAATACTGTGAAAAAAAGCCATATCCATTTCCTTATCTCATTCCGTGACCAAGAGATTGTAGATAAGCGATAATAGCATCCATTTCTGTTTTTCCTTCTAGTTCTTTTTGTGCATTTGAGATTTGTTCATCAGTATACGGAACATCAAATTTATTTTTAAAAATTTTAAGTTTCTTTTTAATTAGCGTACTGTCTAAAGTTTTTTTCTCCAACCAAGGGAAAGCAGGCATATTAGATTCTGGAATTAATTGACGTGGATTAAGTAAATGTAGACGATGCCATGTATCTGAATAACGCTGACCAATTCTAGCTAAATCTGGTCCTGTGCGTTTTGAACCCCATAAAAATGGATGTTCCCATACACTTTCACCAGCTAAAGAGTAGTGTCCATAACGTTCAGTTTCTGAACGAAATGGACGAATCATTTGGCTATGACAAACATTGCACCCTTCACGAATGTATATATCACGACCTTCCAATTCTAATGCAGTATAAGGACGTAGATTTTGAATCGGTTCTGTGATTTGTTTTTGAAAAATTAAAGGTATTATTTCAACAAAAGCACCTAGACTAATTGCCAATATGATTAAAATAGCTAGCAAACCAATATTCTTTTCAAGAATTTCGTGACGATTATTAGAATTTAAATTCATTCGAAACTTTCCTATTGTGCTATTTGCTTAATAAATTTCAGACTATATTTTGGTGCATTAATAGTCATATAGGTGTTATAGGCCATTAGTAACATACCAAATAAAAAGATGAAACCACCAGTAAAGCGAATGAAGTAAAATGGGTAAGAAGCCTGTACTGATTCAATAAAACTATACTTTAAAGTTCCATCGGAGTTTACTGCACGCCACATTAACCCTTGTGTTACACCTGATATCCACATTGCTATTATGTAAAGCGTAGTACCAATCATAGCTAGCCAAAAATGAATATTGATTAGTTTAATAGAATACATCCGTTCTTGATTAAATAAATTAGGAATTAAATGATAAATTGCTCCAATAGATATCATAGAAACCCAACCTAATGCACCAGAATGTACATGTCCAATTGTCCAGTCAGTATAATGTGATAGGGCATTTACTGTTTTAATTGACATCATAGGACCTTCAAAAGTTGACATTCCATAAAATGATAGAGAAACGATTAAAAATCGTAATATAGGATCATAACGAAGTTTATGCCATGCACCTGATAATGTCATAATACCGTTAATCATGCCTCCCCATGAAGGAGCAAATAAGATGAGAGACATAACCATACCCAAAGACTGAGTCCAATCAGGCAATGCTGTATAATGTAGGTGGTGTGGCCCTGCCCAAATATATAAAGAAATTAAAGCCCAAAAGTGAAGAATAGAAAGACGGTATGAATAAATTGGACGTTCAGCTTGTTTTGGTACAAAATAATACATCATTCCTAAGAATCCAGCCGTTAATAAAAAACCTACTGCATTATGTCCATACCACCACTGAATCATAGCATCTACTGCACCTGAATAAATAGAGTAGGATTTTCCTATAGAAACAGGAATAGCTGCACTATTGACAATGTGTAGTATAGCAATAGTAATTATAAAAGCTCCATAAAACCAATTTGCTACATAGATATGAGATGTTTTACGTTTTGCAAGCGTTCCAAAGAAAACTATTGCATAAGAAATCCAAACAAAAGCTATAGCAATATCAATTGGCCATTCTAATTCTGCATATTCTTTTGATGAAGTTAAACCTAAAGGTAATGTAAAAATAGATGCAAAAATAATTGCTTGCCATCCCCAAAAAGTAAATTTAACCAGTAATCCACCAAATAATTTCGTTTGGCATGTTCGTTGAACAACATAATAAGATGTTGCAAATAATGTACTAGTAGCAAAAGCAAAAATAACTAAATTAGTATGCAAAGGACGTAGGCGACCATATGTTAACCAAGGTATGTTAAAATTTAGTTCTGGCCAAATTAGTTGAGCGGCAATGAAAACACCAACAGCCATCCCTATAATACCCCAAATAATACTCATAATGCTAAACTGAGACACGATCGTATAGTCGTATTTTTGTTTTAACTGTTTTGTTTGTTCCATTTATATCTTCCTAATTCTAAATTAACTATACCTAAATTATTAAAGAAGTGCATACTATCAGGTAACGTAACTTCTTATAAAAGAAAAGTATTTTAGATATAGTTGAATATCTAATCATAAAGTAATATTTGAAGGAATGACTGTACTGCAATCAATATTTTATATGATGATCAACATAGATTATAAAAGTAAGAATTAATTTATTTTTTCAAAAATAATTATGGTTTATACAATCTTAATAAAAGGTGATTTTTAATTACTATGTATAATATTGTTACACTTTGTAAGATATACTTAATAAAACAGGTTTTAATGTTCTTCGTTTATCGCATACAATGTTATCATTTTGATAACATTATAAAATCTTTTTGCAACTTCAACATAAGTTTACAGGGAAGGGTACCCATTTGTCATGTAAAATGTCAATAATCTTTTATTTAGCTTGAAGTAACAATTTGATTTATATATATATTAATTTTATAAGGAGTACCTAAAAAAAACTCAAACTCAGATAATAGCATAAACATTACTCATAAAATTTATTGTTATTAAATAATTATTGAATAGAGAATAAGTAACATATTTAGTATTAGATATTAAACAAATATTAGTATATTTATTCTGATACTATTTATTAGCATTGAATATAAATCTAGAAAAGGTAGCTCGTATTAATTTATTATTTATTTGGTAGAAGTAGTTGTTCTATTTATCTTTGGTCACTTTGATTTGGGGTTTCTCATTTAGCTTGGTTGGGGTGTATCTTTCTGATCAAGTAGACCCTTATTTTTCAGTATTAATACGACTTGCACTTTCTTTTTTTTTATTTTCCCCCTTTCTTAAATTTCGAGGCATACCAAAAATATTAATCATAAAATTAATGCTTATTGGTGCCTGTCAGCTAGGATTAATGTATTCCTTTTATTATCAATCTTTTAGATTTATTTCAGTACAAGAAGTTATTTCATTTAGTGTTTTTACTCCCATCTATATCACTCTACTTTATGATTTCTTAAAAGGTTCATTTTCTCTTTATTATTTATTTAGTTCAATTATTTCTATTATTGCTGTTTTTTTTGTTCAATTTAGATACTTTGAAAATGATTTTTTAGTAGGTTTCTTCATAGTTCAATTTTCAAATCTCTGCTTTGCAATTGGCCAAACTTGTTATAAACATTTTATCGAAGAAGAATGCTTTAAACTTCCACAGAAGAGGATATTTGGTTATTTTTATTGTGGTGCATTATTTGTAGCTATCATTGAATTTATATGGTTAGGGGATTTTAATCGGTTACCATCTAATAGTTTGCAATGGGCAGTACTTATTTATTTAGGATTGATAGCTTCTGGTTTTGGATATTTCATGTGGAATAAAGGAGCATGCATGGTTAATGCAGGGACTTTGGCAGTGATGAATAATGCCTTGATCCCTGTTGGATTAATAGTTAATCTGCTAATTTGGAATAAAGATGTTAACTTAGTTCGAGTTTTAATTAGTGGTTCTGTCCTCTGTCTGGTATTGTTGTTTAATGCAGTATACCTTAAGTAAATGATAGATGTAGTATCTATTCATATTAATAACAGTATATTAAAAGATTTTTAGGGTTTTATCCACATTTTTTGTGGATAAAATTTTGTATAAATTAGGCTATTGAAAGTTAAGAAAGAAAGATAGGTGCTATCCAACTATCCTTCTTTTATGCTTAGTTTTAAATTAAGAGATATAAGTTTAAAGAACAGCTTTAGCTTTATTAACTAATTTAGAAAACGCAACATGATCAAATATTGCAATTTCTGCTAGCATCTTTCGATCAATTTCAATGGATGCTTTTTTCAAGCCATTTATAAAACAACTATAAGATAAACCATTGTTTCGAGCAGCGGCATTGATTCGTGTAATCCAAAGCTGTCGGAATTGACGTTTTTTACAACGACGGTCACGATAAGCATATTGCGCTGCTTTAGTAACTGCCTGAAAAGCTACTCGATAAACACGTGAACGAGCTCCATAGTAGCCCTTAGCTTGTTTTAAAATTTTTTTATGGCGTGCACGTGAACACACACTACGTTTAATTCGTGGCATTAGCTTCTCCCTATTTGAAGAATATCAAAATAATTTAAGTATTTATTATCATGCGCTTGACTGCAGCTACTTCGCATTTTGTAAGGAACGAATTAACTCTTAGTTGACGTTTATTCTTAGTAGTACGTTTAGTGAGAATATGACGTTTAGTCGCATGCTTATACTTAATTCCAGCAGCAGTCTTTTTAAATCTTTTAGCTGCCCCTTTGTTTGTTTTCATTTTATACACAAGAAATAGCCTTCATTTTATAGGGATATATATGAAATATATGATAGATTGATCATCTCACTTTTTCTTTGGAGATAATAGCATTACCATTTGACGAGCTTCTATTTTATTTGGAAAAGATTCTACAATAGCTAATTTTTCTGTATCTCTTTTTAAGCGATTTAAAACGTTTATACCAATATTTTGATGAGCCATTTCACGTCCACGAAATCGAACTGTAATCTTAACTTTATTACCATCTTTTAGAAAACGAAGTAAATTGCGTAGCTTTACATGATAGTCACCGATATCAGTTCCAGGACGAAATTTTATTTCTTTAACCTGAATCTGTTTCTGTTTTCTTTTTTGTTCCTTAGCAGCTTTGTTTTTTTCAAAAAGGAATTTGCCGTAGTCCATTATCCGACAAACTGGCGGCTCAGCATTTGGACTGATTTCTACCAAGTCTATACCTACTTCTAAAGCCATCTCTAAGGCTTTATTAAAAGAAATGATACCCATTGGTTGGCTATTAATACCTATTAAACGAACCTCTTTAACACCACTAATTTCATCATTTAAACGGTGTTGGTCTTGTTGTTTTGCCATCTGTTGGCTACGTTTCCCAGTTTTAATAGTTTATTCCTCCAGATTGAGTTTACGGGCAGAAATTTCAGTTTGAATGTAAGAAACAAAATCAATTAATTTAAATTGACCTAAATTCTTTCCTGCACAATTACGTACAGAAACTTTATTAGATATCATTTCTTGGTCACCACAAATTAACATGTATGAAACACGTTTTAAAGTATGCTCACGGATTTTAAATCCAATTTTTTCATTTCTCAAGTCTGCTTTAGCCCTAATTTCATTTTTTTTTAATTTTCGTGTAATTTGTTGAACATAATTAATCTGTTTATCAGTAATATTTATAACTACTACTTGTTCTGGAGATAACCAGGTTGGAAAAAATCCAGCATATTCCTCAATTAAAATTCCAATAAATCGTTCAATTGAACCCAAAATTGCTCGGTGAATCATAACTGGAGCTAATCGGTTATTGCTTTCATTAATATAAGTTATACCAAAAAGGGTTGGTAAATGAAAATCTAGCTGGATCGTTCCGCATTGCCATGCTCGATTTAAACAATCATACAATGTAAATTCAATTTTAGGTCCATAAAATGCACCTTCTCCTTCTTGAATTTCATATGCAAGTTCCATCTGATCAAGAGATTCTTTCAGTGCATTTTCTGATTGTTCCCACGTACTATCATGACCAATATATTTGTTTGGTCTTGTAGACAATTTTACTGAAATATTTTTAAAACCAAATACCTTATATATATCGTAAACCATATGAATACAATTAGTAACTTCTGTTTGAATTTGCTTTTCTGTACAAAAAATATGTGCATCATCTTGAGTGAAACTACGAATTCGCATAATGCCATGCAGTGCACCTGATGGTTCATTTCGAGTGCACGAACCAAATTCAGCCATACGTAATGGTAAATCACGATAAGATTTTAAGCTTTGATTAAATATTTGTATATGTCCAGGGCAATTCATAGGCTTAATAGCATATTCTTTAGATTCGGAAGATGTTATAAACATTTCATCCATATATTTATCATAGTGTCCAGAACGCTTCCAAATGGTTTTATCCATCATTAAAGGGGTTTTAACTTCTTGATAATCATATTCAATTAATTTTTCTCGAATAAAACATTCTAATTCTCTGAAAATAGACCAACCGTTAGAATGCCAAAATATCATCCCAGGTGCCTCCTGTTGCACATGGAATAATTCTAGGTTTTTTCCTATTTTTCGGTGATCTCGTTTAATAGTTTCTGAAAGGCAAACTAAATGTTTTTTTAGTGATTTTTTATCATGAAAAGCTGTACCATAAATTCGTTGTAACATTTTATTATTACTATTACCACGCCAATAAGCACCAGAAATATTGAGCAAAGCAAAATTTTGACAAAAACCCATGTTAGGGACATGTGGACCACGACACATATCAATATATTCCTGATGATAGTATAAAGCAGGAAATTCATCATGAGAGATATTCTCGTTCAATATTTCAATTTTATACATTTCATGTCGTTTTTGAAAGATATCATAAGCTTGTTGCCAGCTAACTTTTTTCTTAATGACCCAATATTTACTTTTTGCTAATTTCTTCATGCATTGTTCAATTTTTTTTATATCTTCTTGAGTTAAAGAATGATTCGTATCAATATCATAGTAAAAGCCATTATTAATAGTTGGTCCAATTGCCATTTTTGCTTTTGGATAAAGCCTTTTAATAGCGTGCCCTAATAAGTGGGCACATGAATGTCGAACAATTTCTAAACTTTCCTTTTTATCCTTAATTGTAATAATTTTCAGGGTTACATCATTTTTTATTAGATCAGTAGCATCAATAAGAACACCATTAACATGACCAGCAATGGTTATTCTAGCAAGACTTAAAGAAATTGTTTTAGCAACATCTAAAGTTGATACTGGTGTATTAAATTGCCTTTGATTTCCATCAGTTAAATTAATAGTAGGCATTTTTTATCCTTTATAATGATATTTTATGCGAGATACTAAAATAATATTTATTATATTTTCTACAAATTTAGATTGATTAAATCAACTAAATTAATAATAACTACTGATTGATTATTAAGAGAGTCTAGTTTTATTTTTTAGTTAATAATTCATTTGCTATATTTACTATGTTTTCAATAGTAAAACCAAATATTTTAAATAATTGATTAGCTGGCGCTGATTTGCCAAATGTTTGCATCCCTATAACCCTACCAGAGAATCCTACATATTTGTACCAAAAATCTGAAATACTTGCTTCAATAGCAATTCGTGCTTTGACATCTGAAGGAAGAACTTGTTCCTGATAGAGTATATCTTGCTTATCAAAAACATCTGTAGCTGGCATTGAAACTACACGAGTTTTTTTCCCTTCGCTATTTAATTTTTCAGCTGCTCTCATTGCTAGTTGAACTTCTGAACCAGTTGCAATGAGAATTAATTTTGGTTTATTAATACAATCCCTTAGAATATATCCACCTTTTTTAATATTCTCAACTTGTTGTGTTGTTCGATTTTGTTGTGTTAAATTTTGACGAGATAAGATAAGAGATGTTGGAGCATTTTTTCTTTCAATTGCTAATTTCCAAGCAACTGCAGATTCTACTTGATCACATGGACGCCATGTACTCATATTTGGTATTAAACGTAGTGATGCAATTTGTTCAATTGGTTGATGAGTTGGTCCATCTTCTCCAAGACCGATAGAGTCATGTGTATATACTTGAATATTTTGAATTTTCATTAATGCAGCCATACGTATTGCATTATGAGCATATTCCATAAACATTAAAAATGTTGCACCATATGGAATAAATCCGCCGTAGAGTGATATACCATTTATAATAGCTGTCATACCAAATTCACGTACACCATAATGAATGTAATTGCCTGATGGATTATTAGAAGAGATAATTTTAGAGTTTGACCATCTAGTTAGATTAGATGGTGAAAGGTCAGCAGATCCTCCTAGTAATTCAGGTAATATTGAACTAAATTCTTCCAATGCGTTTTGTGATGCTTTTCGTGATGCTATGTTTCTCGGATTACACTGCAGGTTAGCGATAATTTTATTTGATCTTTCTTTCCATTCTTTAGGTAATTCACCAATAATTCGACGTTTAAATTCCCTTGCCAGTTTTGGATATTCGTTACCATATGCTACTAACAGATCATTCCAAATTGATTCTTTTAATTTCCCTTTTCCCTTAGCATCCCAAGCATTATAAACTTTTTCTGGAATCTGAAACGGAGAATGTTTCCAATTCAATTTTTTACGTGTATAAGAAATTTCCTTGATACCTAATGGTGCACCATGGCAATTATGAGAAGAAGATTTATTTGGTGAGCCAAAACCAATAATAGTTTTAGTGCAAATTAGGGTAGGGCGAGCTAATTCTGCTTTAGCCTCTTCAATTGCATTATTAATTTCTTTAAAAGAATGACCATTTACCATCGGAATTACATGCCATCCATATGCTTCAAAACGCTTAGCAGTATTATCAGAAAACCATCCTTTTACTTCACCATCTATTGAAATTCCATTGTTATCCCAAATAGCAATAAGTTTTCCGAGACCTAATGTTCCTGCTAAAGAACAAGCTTCGTGAGATATCCCTTCCATCAAACAGCCATCACCTATAAATACATAAGTAAAATGGTCAATAATTCTATATTGCTCTTTATTAAACTTAGCTCCTAAATTTTTTTCAGCTATGGCCATTCCTACAGCATTAGCTAGCCCTTGTCCTAATGGTCCAGTAGTGGTTTCAATACCCGGAGTTTGTCTATATTCTGGATGACCAGGGGTTTTAGAATGTAATTGACGAAATTTTTTTAAATCATCAATTGAAACTGCATAACCAGTTAAGTGTAATACAGAGTATATTAACATTGAAGCGTGACCATTAGATAATACAAAACGATCGCGATTTATCCAGTTTGGATTGAGTGGATTATGGTTTAAATGAAAACGCCAAAGCACTTCGGCTATATCTGCCATACCCATTGGTGCACCTGGATGACCAGAGTTGGCCAATTGTATGGCATCCATGCTTAAAGCACGAATAGCGTTGGCTAAATATCTATGGTTCATATATCACATCCGGGAAATTTTAAATTAGGTAAGAAAAATTGGGGTTTTAATTGGAATGTTCTATTAAAATCAATAACTAAAGTCTATCTTCAATTATCATCTCTAATTGTTTTTGATCAATTGAAAAATTTCGTATTCCTTCAGTTAATTTTTCTACAGCCATTGGATCATTATTATGTTCCCAAAGAAATTCAGAATGAGTCATCGAAACAGGTCGTTTTTTAGAATTATTTTCATGGATAGACTTCACTAGTTTCCGTGTTACTTTACCTTTTTCAGATTCTAGTTGTTTTAAAAGTTGAGGGGGAATTGTTAAAGCATCACAACCTGCAAGTTCAAGAATTTGTTTTGTATTCCGAAAACTTGCTCCCATTATAATTGTTTTATAGCTATATTCTTTATAGTAAGAATATATATTAGATACTGATAGAACACCTGGGTCTATTTTAGTTTTGCAATCATGACCTTCTTTTCTTTCATACCAATCCATAATTCGACCAACAAAAGGTGAAATTAAAAAGACATTAGCTTCAGCACATGCACGCGCTTGAGCAAATGAAAATACCAGCGTTAGATTGCAATTAATCCCTTCTTTTTCAAGTTGTTCTGCAGCTCGTATTCCTTCCCAAGTGGCAGCTAATTTGATGAGAATACGATTATTAGAAATTCCCAAATTATTGTAAATTTTTATTAATTTCCTAGCTTTTTCTATGCTTCTATAAGTATCATAAGAAAGTCGGGCATCTACTTCGGTGGAAATACGACCAGGAATTGTTTTAAGAATTTCTTCTCCTATCTTAACAGTGAGAATATCACAAGTACATTGAATTTTTTCTGATTTATTATTGCCTTGAATTTTCCCATATTTAATCGCTTGATAGAGTAATGCTTCATAATTTCTATTTTTGACTGCTTTTAAAATAAGAGATGGATTAGTAGTTGCATCTTTTGGTTTATATTTTTTAATTTCACTAATTTCTCCAGTATCTGCTACGACAGTAACAAGTTTTCGTAGTTGTTCCAATTTATTACTCATATTAAATAATTATCCTTATTTTAAATTCAAGGCTAAGGAATTGACTGACTAGCAGTTATCAACTGATATATTGCCAATGTAGCATAACATTACGTTTGTATTTGTTTTTTTATAATATTTACCATATCCAGCTATTTTCTAGCGGAGTAAATTGGTGCTGAATTGGATCTTTTCCATCATAAAACCATATTTCTGCTAATGTATTGGCTTGTATATCATTTACGTAAAAATTTAATGTTGCTTTCCCATTATCTAACGGAGTAGAAAGTATTCTGCTATTTAAATCGGGTATATAATTTCCATTATCATTTATTGAAAACCTGCTGTAAATCGAAAGATGAGCTTTTTCAGTTGAATAAGTGCTAATATCAACAATAACTTCTTTTTCTATAATTGAATTATAATTAAAATCATTAGGTACGACAAGATCAGACATTTTTCTTAGTTTTTCTTCAGAGTTATATGAATCCGAAGACGGTGACAAAGATTCCTTTGTTTGAGTATAGTTATATTCGTCATTACTATTGCAAGCTGTAATAAATATTATTAATGTTAATATAATGATCCTTTTTATATTCATAACTATTAATTTTCCTGATTGTAAATCTTATCAGCAATTGCATTAATTTCCAAATGCCAGTTCTGTTTTTCTTGACCAGCTGATTCAGCATATCTAGCAAAATCAGGATAAGCAGTAATCAGATCAACTCGTTCTTGAGGCCACTTCCATTCATTTGTTACCATTAGAGCCCAAGGTAAATTACCAGTCGTTTTAAAGTACCTATTTTCATTAGGATTGCTACTATCAAGGCCAACAGTAAATAAATTAAGCCAATCAAATTGTTCAGTAGGTGCTTGGTCAGCAAGATGTACTTCCCATTTTCTTCCTGGTTGAAAGGTAATTTCTTCACCATGATAGCGGTTTGGTGTTGCAAAAATAAATGGATCATAAGGCATATCTATTAATGTAGATGTATCAGAGTCTTCTTTAGTAAAAATATTTAATTCAAATGAAAAATTAATTAATTCTTGACAGTTTTGTTGAGTACGAAAATATTCACACTGTTTAGGAATAAGCTGAGACATATCATTGGATATTATAAAAATTGCTTCATTGGATATTGTTTCTAATCCATTAGATGCTTGTATTATACCATTGTGTTTCATTGATGTAAGTGAATTATCAATATCTGTTCGATTAAGACCTGAAAGTCGGATTCCAAAACCATTATGATAACCAGCTCCATATGCAGCTAGGTATCCTTGTATTATTATATGATTTATTTTTTTATTCTTTAATGATTCAGTTACACGGTAACGAACTACAAGATCATTCATATCATAATCTGCTTTATGAGGCCAATTATCTTCAAATGCAACAGTGATATAGCCAGATTCATTTGGGTAGTAGCGTACAGCAATCCCATTTTCTGTAATAAGAATTTGATGATCCTCTACTTCACCTTTTTGTGCTCCTCCAAAAAAATCAATATTGGTTTGATCACTGAATCGAAAACGACTCCAAGTAGAACCAATATTTGCATGGTTTGGTACTGGCAATCGTAAAATGTTACTGCCTGATACAAGTTGAAGATCTGAAAATATTTTTTCTTCTAGATCTTGAAAATCTCCATCTTGATTCCAGTCTAACCATGCAGAAAGATAACCGGATCTTGATGCTTGGATAGAAACTAAGGTATCCATACCAGGTTCAATAGCAGTGATAAAAATAATACCATCTTCATCTTTTTGGTTTAGTTTATTGTCATCTAAAGGAGTAAGTAATCCATCTTTTTCACCATCTGGTGGTATTGAACCAAGATAAAAGGAAGAACTAATACCATGACGAGGACCATTAGAATCTAAAAGTGTAGAATAACTATTAGGAGCATCGCCAAAATCAATATTTGAATTTGATTTAACAATAGGTGCATTAGCACAACGAGCACCGTCATTTTGACTAGAATATGGTCCATAAGAGAATATTTCAGCTTGAATTGATTCATTATTTAGATTATCGTAATCCGATAGATTGATTCGAAAAATATTACCATCAGAATTTCTAGAAATATAATAATTGCCATTAGAATCAAAATAACCTGCGCCGAATGTTCCTGTTACTCCAATATTACCAATATAGTTTTCTCCACCAGTTTGAGTATCTAGTTGATATAAACCGCCAGTATTGTTATCTACACCATATAATTTTCCGTTAACAGGATGAAAAGCAAAATCTGTTAAGGCTATGGTAGCTACACTGGTAATTTTTTCGAGAACTAAAGTTGCCATTGGATTCTCATCTAAAGGATCTAATTTAATTTGAAATAATCCTTTATTTTGGTGATATAAATATAAAGTATGATTATAAACATCACCAACATAGAATATATGAGATGGAAGTCCTATTACTGTTAAGGCTTCTACTTGAAAATTTTTTCCTAATCGTACAACTCGAAGGTTCATTGTATCATAACCATAAATATACCGATCTTGGTAGTTAAAACCAATAGCATTAATATTGGCATTTACTCCAGTATTTGTTTCAAGCACATTTGTTTTACCAGTTGCTAAATTAACACCGTATACTTGGACAGGATCTCCTTGAAATAAGTATGCTTCGCTAGCACAAGTATCAAATGGTGAAGAAAATATATCATTTGCGAATAATATTATAATAATGAAAAGAATTGACCTATACATAAAATACCTTATCTAAAGAGGAATTAATTTACAAAGTTAGTGCCAGTAAATTATTATCTAAATTAGTAAACTTAATAGGTAAAATTAAGTGTATTTTGCAAATGGCAATTTGTAAAAAAAATCCATATATATTTAGTATAATATATTTGCTTGCTAAGGGCAGTATAGAAAAAAGAAACTGTATATCACCAAGGGGGTTCTGTAGGTGGAAAAAAGTAAAACATTATTAGACCTTAGCCGAGCAGCTAAGTTAGTAAAAAATGCGTTAGAATCTAGCGGGCTAGAAACACCAATGTCTCTTGATCAGTTGAACTTGAATTATAAAGTAAAAAAAGAAAAGATTGAGTATCATATTCGTGAAGTTCTTGGCCTTTTAGGATTAAATTTGATGGACGACAGTTTAAAGGATACTCCATTCCGTGTTGCATCAATGTATATGGATGAAGTGTTTTCTGGTCTGTATTACCAAAATTTTCCTAAAATTACTCTGATTGAGAATAAAATGAATATTACTGAAATGGTTTTTATAAAAAATATTAGTTTAACTAGTACTTGCGAACATCATTTCATCACTATAGATGGAAAAGCAGCTATAGGATACGTTCCAAAAAGGAAAATTATTGGTCTTTCTAAGATAAATCGTATTGTGCATTTTTTCTCAAAAAGGCCTCAGGTTCAAGAACGTATGACAGAACAAATTTTACTTGCATTGCAAACTTTGTTAGAGTCCAGTGATGTCGCAGTTGTTATTGATGCTGTTCATTATTGTGTAAAATCTCGTGGAATTGTAGATGTTACAAGCGAGACAAGTACAACTGCACTTGGGGGCATTTTCAAGAAAAGTAAATCTGCTCGTCAAGAATTTTTTAATAAATCTAGTACGAAATAAAATCTAGAGCACATTATATATATTATGTTAATACTTATCTGATATATCAAAATTGATGGATATTTATTAATTCTTTTTACTTATTAATATTAGAGATATAATATTTTTTATGAAATACAATGGTAAATTAGTTCGTACTGATTTAGAGGGGTTTTTACTTGATTACAAGCAATGGGATATCGGTATGGTTATAATCTTAGCTAAAGAAGAAAATATTGAACTTACTGATGAACATATGGAAGTTATTTATTTTATTAGAGAATTTTATAAAAAGTTTAACATTTCCCCTACAATGAGAATTCTTGTGAAAGCTATTGAAAAGGTTCATGGTAAAACAAAAGGGAATAGTAAGTATCTATTTAAATTATTTAAAAAAGGTCCAGCTCAGCAAGCAGCTAAGCTAGCAGGTCTTCCTAAACCTTCTAGATGCTTGTAATATAAAAAGATAATGTATTTATTATCTCTAATAAACCACTTTTTAGTTCATTTTGAATATTAAAGCAAAATTAGTTTTTTGTTTTCAGATAATTCAAATAAAACATATTCTATGTGTATCAGATAATGTAAGATCTAGTTTATTTGATAAGAAAGTTTCCTTTCCATACTGAATAATCAATGTCAAGTGATTTTTTCTTAGTTTCGTAATGTTTATTATTAAAGTAACATTTTCGTTGAGCTCGTGTCGCCTAATCCATTTTACTTTTTTAAGCTAAAAGACATACGCTTATCAATCCAATTTAGTAAGAATATTGGATTAAAAAATTTATCAATAGTACTAGTGACTTTATCAGTATAAGTATGCTTAGTAATATTTTCTACTAAATTCCATTTATTTTTAATTTAAATAGGACCATTTAGATTCTAGTTTTTTAAAATTTTTTATTTCATATTTAACATGTTTAACATAAAGTTATGGTGTAATTTTTTATCAAAATTTTTATCAAAAAAACAGAATAAAATTGCATTAATAATATTAAAATGCTTTTTAAGCATCTTGGATAATTACTGATCGGAGTTGTTAAGATCGTCCTCATTAACTAACATGCAATCTAAAGAAAATTGGAGTGATTGATAATGCAAAATAAACCTGATTCGTATAGCCGTAATGATCTATTAGATTCTAGCCAAGGCAAGTTATTTGGTTTTGGTTATCCACAATTACCAGCACCAAGCATGCTGATGATAGATAGAGTAACTAAAATTTCTGAAACTTTAGGTGATTTTGGCAAAGGTTTAATATTAGCTGAACTCGATATTACTCCAGACCTTTGGTTTTTTGATTGCCACTTCCTTGATGATCCTGTAATGCCTGGTTGTCTTGGTCTCGATGCGATGTGGCAACTTGTTGGATTCTTTCTTGGATGGATTGGAGGAAAAGGTAAAGGGCGCGCACTAGGTGTTGGTGAAGTTAAGTTTTTAAGCCAAATACTGCCAACTTCAAAAAAAGTAGTTTATGAAATTCATATCAGACGTTCAGTAAAACGTAGATTAGTTATGGGATTAGCTGATGGTCGAGTTTTAGTTGATGGAAAAGAAATTTACTTAGCTAAAGGTCTTAAAGTAGGTTTATTTCAAGATACTTCATCTTTTTAATTTAAAAGTAAAGCAACAAATAAAACAGGTTTTGGTTTTGATCTTTTAAGATTATTTTTTTCTTATTTTTCTTATAAGAAAAATAAATGGGTAGAGCAATGCTAACCATACCAAACTGCCAGCATGTTGTCTTTCAAATGTTTGTATTTCGTCCCATGCACGAGTTTTTATATCTATCTGATTTGTGTTATGAATAGGTATTAATTTAACTGCTACAATGCGTTCTGTTCCGTCACAATGTGAATTATGAGTATAATTATCATATTCTTTTGGATTGTTATTTAAATCAGTACATTTAATTGCTGTACCTGAGATAACTCCTGCATCATTAATATCAGTTGCGTCTAAGATACGATAAAAATTATTTGATGAAGAAGTACCATTAGGTGTATTTAAAGTGTCGCCATAAGTTAAATCATCAAGGAAATAAGCTCGATCATTAAAGATAGATGAACGGATACTATTGGTTCCATTTCCCTGATATGGATAAATAAACGCACGTTTTCGTCTTGGTTTTCCATCTTTTTCTCTTATATTTTCCATATCTAACTGACCAACAATTTCATTATAGTTATTAATAGAACCTACCTTACCTCCTGCTCCATCAAAAAAAATACCACCGGATAAAAAAATAGCATATGGCTCTAAAGCTGAAGCATCATCGATAACAAAAATTCGATTACTAGCTGAACCTTTGTATGGTTTACTGCCTGATCGCTTTGCTGTTCCTATAATAACTAAGTTATTGTTAATGGATTTCGCTACTGAATTACTGTAAATTAATTCACCATTAATTTTAGATTGAGTGTTTTTAATGAGAATAGACAACCAATTACTTGGAGTATCGTAATTTTCAACAGAAGTTTTAAATACAGTAGCATTATAATAGTTGTTTTGTTCGTATGAATTGAAGCCAACACCATAAATATAGCCATCGCTAATAACAATATCTCTCATACTTCCTTGGGCAAGAAACTCATTGCTATTTTCAGTATTGCTTGGCCAATTCAATTCAATTGGCTCTTCTCCATTTTTCCAAATAGCAGCTTTTGAAGTATAATGTACCCCATTTATATTAGATTTTTCACGAGAAATGCTACCAACAGCATAAGTATTTGTATTATCGATTGCCCATGCTCGTCCTTCTTTCCAATCTTTTAATGAGGTATTATTTTTTGGATAAATAGGAGATACTATTCGATTACGAGTTTTTCCTATGATACTTTGATTGCCAATAGGTTTAGCTGAGCTTGTTAATCCGTTAATAACATTGTTTAACTCATTAGGAAAAGCATCAACATGATACTCTACAAATGCCAATGCATTGGAGATTGTGCTACCTTCTAATTCTTTCTTTCTTGCGATCCAGTGTTTATTAGCCCAAGAAGAACACGTAGCGTATAAGAGTTCTTGATAACAATAATTTTCAAAGTCTACATCTTTTTGAATATATTTAAATGATCGATCCATAGAAAACGGTGATTCTTCACGATAATTATAGGCATCAATATGGATTCTTGTTTCGCCTGCTAATGGAAAATCTAGAGATTCGCAATAAGTACCAAAGCAGCCTAGTGCACCTCCTTTAAAACTGGGTAAAATGGCAACACCACGAGTTTGAGTATACTTTCCTAAATTAGATATTTCACTAGGAACTATAACCTCAACAACTTTATATAGTGCTGCGTTAACACTTACTGTCCAAATCATAATGAAAGTTATGTTTGCTGTTTTAAATAATTTATTCTGAAAAATCAATTTTAGAACCTTCGTATAACGATTTGCTTGTGATATAAAGAAAAATTTTTAAAGATTTTTTATAATTTCTTTTAATAATTTAGGTCCATAATATATAAAACCGGAATAAATCTGAATTAATGTAGCTCCTGAAATCAATTTTTCTCTTGCAGAAATACAAGAATCAACTCCACCTACTCCAATAATTGGGATATCATTACCAAGTTCTTTATGTAAATGAAGAACTATTTTTGTACTAGATGTTTGAATAGGTTTACCACTTAGTCCACCTATTTCATTAGCATATTTCATCCTATTAACAACAGTTTTATCAAGAGTGGTATTTGTAGCAATAACTCCATCAATATTGTTTTTTATTAATGATTGGCAAATTTTACTAATTTCATGAGGATTAAGATCTGGTGAAATTTTAATAGTTAAAGGTACGTACTTTGCATGTTTTTTTAGTAATTCTTTCTGCTTAATCTTCAAAACAGTAAGTAGATTATTTAAAGATTCACCATATTGAAGAGAACGAAGTTTTTCTGTATTAGGAGATGATATATTAATTGTAATATAATCGGCATATTCATATACTTTTTCCATGCAAATTAAGTAATCTTTTTCTGATTTTTCGATTGGTGTGCCTTCATTTTTTCCAATATTAACTCCAAGTACAAAAGAAAATTTAGCAGATTTAATATTTTCTACAAGATGATCGACACCAAGGTTATTAAATCCCATTCTATTTATCATCCCTTGGGCCTCAATGAGTCTAAATAGACGGGGTTTATCATTGCCAAATTGTGGTCTCGGAGTAACAGTTCCTACTTCAACAAATCCAAATCCCATTGCATCCAGAGCTTCTAAACATTCTCCATTTTTATCAAATCCTGCAGCTAAACCAACAGGATTTCTAAAATTTAATCCCATACATTTAATAGGACGATGAGGTAGGCGTTGACGATAAATCCAGTCAAGTGGGGTACCACCAAAATACTTAAGGATTTGAATAATTAGATTATGTGTTTTTTCAGGATCAAAAAGAAACATTAAATCTCTAACTATACGATTCATCATATCTCCAAAACAATATATTAAAAATATGTAGCATATTTATTTAATTTTTAGTACAAATTAAATTTAATAGCATTAATTCTCTTAGTGCGACGGAAAATTTAGCAAATTCATGTACCGAACCTACTTTAAATTCGTTTAAAACATTTTTCCAACGATTTAAAGAAAGTTTATTAGTTTCCAGCCATTTATCTAAAGTTCTTATTGCATCAAAATTTTCAATCTCAGATTTACATTTACAACTTAATACTTGTCGAGTTAACTGTCGTTGTTGCCAATTTAAGTCTTCACGAAATGCTGCTTTAGCTAGATCTTGCCAATTATTATCAACCGCTTGATTATTTATTTGTTTTAAAAACCAATGCAATGAAAGTTTATTGCCTAGGTAATAGTATAATTTAGCAGTTTGCTGAATATCCGTCCCTTTTTGTCTAGCAATTGTTGATATGTCAAGTACAGAATATAAACTAGATAAACGAGCGATATAATTAGCCAGTTTCTCAGAAATCCCTTTCTCTATCCAAAGTTTTGCCGTGATATTATGTTCATCAACCTCATGAGCTACAAGTATCTTGTCAAGATTTTTAGTAATTATTTGAATATCAACCTGGTATAGCGAAATTATTTCTTTTACTGATTTTTCCCCTCCTGCATGATTTCTTAATAACCAACGAGATAAACCGCGCAATGTCCTCCTTATGTAGGATATAATATCGTATTGAGTTTTAGTATTTGCAATATTATCTAACTGTCGTATTTCTTTTAATGCTAGACCTAAGTTATATATTTCTCTTGCAGCAACGTATGAATTAGTTATATCAGCAATATTTGCTCCGGTTTCTTCTTGAAGACGTGTTACAAAATTATACCCCATTTCATTAACCATCTGATTAGCAAGAACAGTTGAAATTATCTCTGAACGAAGTGGATGTTTCTTTAGACATGAAGAATATTTGTATCCTAACTTCATTGGAAAGTAAATTAATAATTTTTCGGAGTGAAATTGATCATTGATAATATTTTTATGCACTAGTTTATTCTTTAGAATCATTTTGCTATATGCAATTAAAATAGATAATTCTGGTTTTGTTAAAGACATTCCTTGTTTTGCTCGTTCTAGCAAAGTTTCATCATCAGGAATATTTTCTAAAGTTCGATCCAAATATCCCGATCTTTCCATAACATGAATAAACCTAATTTGTTCTTTTATTGATGAAATACCTTGATACTCAGTGACTGAAATTGATTCTGATTGACAATAAGCATCATTTAACACAATTTTATTTACTTCACTTTCCATAGAAGATAGAATATTGTTTCTTTGTTTTATGGTAAGATCACCATTTTGCATAAGAGAATTCAATAGAATTTTAATATTTACTTCATTATCTGAGCAAGCTACACCACTTACATTATCAACAAAATCAGTATTTACTTGACCGCCAAGAAGTGCATATTCAATTCGTCCAAGTTGAGTCATGCCCAAATTGCCACCTTCAGCAACAACTTTAGCTTTTAAGTTACAGGCATCAATACGTAACATATCATTAGAATGATCTCCTACATCTATATGTTTTTCGTTAGATGCTTTAACATACGTTCCTACTCCACCATTCCAAAGAAGATCTGCCTTCATAGATAGAATTGATTTAATCAGCTCATTAGATGACATAGAAATCTTTTTAGTACTTAACATGTTTTGCATTTCTTTTGTTAAAAAGATAGATTTAGAATACCTTGAGAAAATTCCACCACCTTTAGAAAGTATATTAGGATTATAATCTTTCCAACTAGAATTAGAAATATTGAATAAACGATTTCGTTCTTTCCAGCTAGCATTCGGTTCTGGATTAGGGTCTATAAATATATCCGTATGATTGAATGCAGCTTGTAAAAGAATATGTTTAGATAGAAGCATGCCATTACCAAACACATCGCCTCCCATATCACCTATACCTATAGCAGTAAAGTATTTAGTTTGATAATTTATACCAATTTCTCGAAAATGACGTTTAACTGATTCCCAGACCCCTTTAGCTGTGATTCCAATAGATTTATGGTCGTAACCATTAGAACCACCAGATGCAAATGCATCACCAAGCCAAAAATTGTATTGTTTTGATAAAGAATTAGCTAAATCAGAAAAACTTGAAGTTCCTTTATCAGCTGCTACTACTAAGTATGGATCATCTGAATCATAACAAACTACATTTTTTGGAGTTACTGTTTTTCCTTCAATAATGTTATCAGTAATATCTAGCAATGCTTTAATAAAACGTTTATAGCAATGTTGAGCTTCTTTAAAAATCTCATTGCTAGATAATAACATATGTTGTTTTTTACAAATAAAACCACCTTTTGCTCCAACAGGAACAATCACAGTATTTTTAACTTGTTGAGCTTTTAGTAACCCAAGTATTTCTGTACGAAAATCCTCTTGGCGATCTGACCAACGTACTCCTCCACGCGCAATTTTCCCTCCACGCAAATGTACACCTTCCATATCTGATGCATAAACAAAAATTTCAAATTCAGGAATTGGTTTTGGAATATCAGCAATTTTATTTGGTTTGATTTTTAATGACAACCAAGCTTTAGATTTATTATATTCATCTTTTTGGTAATAGTTTGTACGAAGCGTAGCAAGGATTATTTCTATATATCGCCGAATAATTCGATCATCATCTAAATTATCTATATGCCTAAGATGTTTTTTGAGATCTTTGAGAAGGTATTCTGGATTGCTATTTAATTTTGGATCAAATCTCATTATAAAAAGGTTTATTAGATTTTTGGCTACTTCAGGATAATGATTCAATGTATCTTCAATGTATTGAAGACTAAATGGAAAGCCAACTTGACGCATGTAAGAGGCGTAAGCACGTAAAATAGAAATTTCTCTTACAGATAAAGAAGCATTTAAAATTAATCTGTTAAAACCATCATTTTCTGAATTACCAGATAAAATTTCAGAAAAAGCTTGTTGAAAACGTTCTTTAGCTGAGTGGAAGTCTATAATGTTTTCGCTGTTATGTAACATTAAAAAATCTAAAATCCAATATTTTTTTCTTCCTATTTTTCTTCCTAATTTAGAAACTTCATAAGGAGACTCTCTAATTACCCTTAAATTTAAATTTTCTAGCATAGGCATTACATCAGATAAGTGAATTAGATGGTTTTGATGATATAATTTTAAACGTACTATTTTTGACTCTGCCCTTATCTCCTGTGGTCTATAAAGAAGCATTTCAAATTTATTTTTATCATTTAGTTTTTCTAAATGTTCTATATCTATTACTGCAGAACCTGGCATTACACTTTCTTTGTATGAACGAGGAAAGATTTTCATATATTTTTTAGAAAGTGATAGTCCTTTACTTTCTCCAAAATTCATTATAATAGCCTTTGATAGTCTATCATCCCAAGTGGAAGATACTTCAATTAGATTTTGTTCTATTTTTTTAATATCTAAGTTTATATTATTATTATCAACACGAATAATATAATGAGTTCTAGCTAAAGATCTTTCTGAGAAATACGTTGTAAATTCAACTTCTTTTGTAGAATTAAAATATTCTTGAAAAATACATTGCATCTGTCGACGTAGCTCTGTATTATACCGTTCCTTAGTAATATATACCATGCAACTGAAAAACCGACCAAATGGGTCTTTACGGATAAAAAGACGCAGTAAATCGCGTTCTTTCATATGTAAAACACCCATAGCTATTTCTAATAATTCGTTTTCTTTTGCTTGAAGTAGTTCATCGCGAGGATAATTTTCTAAAATATTATGTAATGCTTTATATGAATATGAATATGAAGCTTTACGGTGACCACTAGATTTAAGAATGCGAATAACTTTTTGCTTAACAAGAGGAATATTATTAATACTTTGATTATAAACAGCAGAAGTATAAAGGCCAGTAAATCGATGTTCACCTATCACTTTTCCTTTATCATTAAATTTTTTTATACCAATATAATCGGTATATGCTGGACGGTGAATTTGAGATTGTGAACTTCCTTTTGTTAAAATTAGAAAAAATGGTTGTTTAGCTTTAAGATAAGCTGAATCGGGAAAATCAGTTAATTTTACCCCTCTAATATATCGTTCATATGTAAATAGACCTAATCCTTTTTCATCAGTTGGTTTTAGTTCAGTCTCATCATCAATAGTTGCAAGATCATATTCTTTGTAACCCATAAAAGTAAAATTATCGTCACCTAACCAATGTAAAAACTGTACTACATCATCATAGTATATATCTTTAATGGGGAAAGTATTTTTTTTAATTTCAATTTCATTGATTATTTGTTTTAATTTTTTAAGCATTAACGCCCAGTCTTTTACAATTAAATTGACGTCTTTTAGTATTCTATGTAATTCATTTTTAAGTGATATGATTTTTTCATCATCATTTAGACGATTGATTTCTATATGAAATAAGGATTGAAACCGACCATATCCTTCATTTATATCAACAATGTCCCCTTTTTCATCTTTTTTAAGTTGAATTGGTCCATGAAGCATAAGGTAAGCAGATAAATCTAAACGATTTAGGGTCATTTTAATTGAATCAAATAAAAATGGAGTATCTGGCATAACCATTTCAATAATAGTATGTATAGATTGCCACCCTTGTCTGTTTACTGTCGGATTAAAGACTTTTACTGAAATTTTCTCTGTTTTATTTTCATTAATATGATTCCATAAACTAATAATAGCTCCATATAAATCATATTCATTTCGATCTATCAAATCATCTTGAGCAATATTATTAAGTAGATGCTGGGCTAATTTTATTACTAAATTTTGGGTAATAGAAGGCAATTTCGTTCTAATAATCTTATATATTTTTTTAAGTAAAGTCGGAGTTAAAGTTTTACTATACATCATAATTAAAACTCCATAATCTATGTTTGAAATTTTATTCTAAAATAGCCTAAAAGTAAGCCAAGTTTCAATGGAGATATTTATTTAGATAAGTTTATTTCAAAAAATAATAAAAATGTAAAAAAAAGAACTTTTATATTTTTAGATTAAATATTTATCTTGAAGTAAGATTTATTGTTTATCTGATTGCATAATTAGATATTCAATGCTAATCATTAGTGTTATTTTATTATTGTAGTTGCTTTATTTTTAATATTAGACTATTTCATTAATTAAACTGTCTAAGGACATCTATTAAAAATTCTAGTCGGACATATTTCATTTAATTAAATATAGTGTTTTTGTTTCTCAATGTTCCAAACAAGTAATACTATTAGCTATTATTGGCTAATAAAACAGGTAAAAAAATATAAATCTAAGCTTTTTTTTGCTAATGGTATTGCTATTCTCGCTGCATTAGTTAGTGTCCCAATTCCTTTATTAATGCCCCTTATGGTTGATGAGGTATTATTAGAAAAACCTGGATCCGGTTTAGCTCTAATGAATCACTTGTTACCAGAGAAAATGCAAACTTCAGTTGGTTATATATTGTTAACTTTAATATTAATCATCTTAATGCGCACTTTAAGTCAAGGATTGAATATTCTTCAAGGTAAGCAGTTTACTTTTGTTTCTAAAACAATTACCTATAAAATGCGTGTTAAGATGATTGACAAGTTAGGTAAGATTAGTATTAAACAATATGAAACTCAAGGTAGTGGTGGAATTAATGCTCATTTAATTGTAGATATTGAAACAATTGATGAATTTATAGGTAGTACATTAAGTAAATTTATGATTAGTTTATTAACAGTATTAGGTACTGCACTGGTTCTATTATGGTTAGAATGGAGATTAGGATTATTTATTCTGTTAACTAATCCAATTGTTATTTATTTTTCTGGAAAATTAGGTAATAGAGTTAAACTACTTAAGCAACAGGAAAATTCTTCATTTGAAAAATTTCAGAATCGTTTAATAGAAATATTAGATAGTATTTATCAACTTAGAGCTGATAATAAAGAAAAAAAATTTTTAGAACAATTGAAAATTCAAGCAAATCAAATTTGTTTAAATTCCGATAAATATGCTTGGCAATCTGAGGCTGCTGGTAGGCTTTCATTTTTACTATTTTTACTTGGATTTGAAATATTTAGAAGTGTAGCAATGTTGATGGTTTTATTTAGCGATTTAACTATTGGTCAAGTGTTTGCTGTATTTGGTTATTTATGGTTTATGTTAGGTCCTGTACAAGAATTATTAGGTATTCAATTCTCTTGGTATAGTGCAAAAGCAGCTTTAATTCGTATAAATAAACTTCTAATATTAGAGGAAGAATATCGTCCAAAAAGTAAAATCAATCCATTTGAGTACAAAGATAGCATAGAAGTTAACATCAGTAATATTTGTTTTCATTATCATAAAGAAAATCAAATATTAAATAATTTAAGTTTAATTATTCCATCAGGTAAAAAAGTTGCCTTGGTTGGAATTAGTGGTAGCGGTAAATCTACTTTAATTCAATTATTACTTGGTATGAATTCTCAAAATTCAGGAACTATTCGATTTAATGGTAAATTAGCTAATGAAATAGGTTTTAAGCTTATTCGAGAAAATATTTCTGTTGTTTTACAACATCCAATACTTTTTAATGATTCATTGAGAAATAATGTATCATTTGGAAATCAATATGAAGATGCATTAATTTGGAATGCATTAGAAATTGCACAGATGGATGATTTTATATTAAAGCTAAGTAGTGGTTTAGATACTCAAATTGGTCGTAATGGAGTTCGGTTATCAGGAGGACAACGTCAACGTTTAGCAATAGCCCGTATGATTTTGAGTAATCCCAAGTTAGTTATTTTGGATGAAGCCACTTCAGCATTAGATACTGCAACTGAATTAGCAGTACATAATGCATTAACTAAATTTTTAAACGGTAGAACAACTATTATAGTTGCGCATAGATTATCGGCAGTAAAAAAAGCCGATGTAATATATGTACTTGATAATGGTAGAATTGCTCAAATGGGCAACCATGATGAATTAATTAAACAAAAAGGTTTATATCAAACTTTGTATGGGGAATATCTCTCTTCTAATTTTTAATGAAAATAACACTATCGTAAACATTAAATAGAAATGGTTATATTTCTTTTGTGTTTATTAAAATTTTATACATCAATATATTTAAATATATTCACTAACTTGTCAAAAATAGATAGATATTTAGATTATTTATTATTTCAATAATAGTTTTAATATATCAATTTCCTGGCATTTTAGTTCAGAATTAAATATCAATTGATTCCTTTAACTAAAGTTAATACTTTTAGTATTTAATTATAAAACTATTAAACCTATGTCATTGAAAGCTAAAGCACTAGACATAATGCCAACATGCGCTGAATTAGCAAAATCACTTCCTATTACTAATGATATTGAAAAAAGGATAACTCAATTTCGTAAACAAGTAGAAAAAATACTCACTGGCCAAGATAAAAGGCTATTAGTTATTGTTGGCCCTTGTTCAGTACATGATACTAAAGCTTCTTTTGAATATGCTAAGCAGTTATCTGTACTTCAAGAAAAATATAAAAAACAATTATTTATTATAATGCGTACGTATTTTGAAAAACCAAGAACTTTTATTGGTTGGAAAGGATTGATTACTGATCCAAATTTAGATGGATCATATGCATTAAAAGTAGGTTTATATAAAGCACGTAAATTATTATTGGATATTAATGCGCTTGGCTTAGCTACAGCTACTGAATTTCTTGATATGATTACAGGGCAATATATTGCAGATCTAATTACATGGGGTGCAGTTGGTGCTAGAACTACAGAATCTCCAAGACATCGAGAAATGGCTTCAGCATTATCTTGTCCTATTGGATTTAAAAATGGAACAAATGGTGGTATTAAAATTGCTATTGATGCAATTCGTGTATCTAATTTTTCTCATTATTTATATTTACCAGATAATAATGGGCGTATGACAGTTTATAAAACTAGTGGAAATCCATATGGACATATTATCCTACGTGGTGGGAACTCTGGTCCTAATTATGATTTCAAATCAGTAGAAAATGTTTGTATGCAACTTTCTAAATTTAATTTACCTAAACGGTTATTGATTGATTGTAGTCACGCTAATTGTGAAAAAAAACATTTTAAACAATTAGATGTAGCTAAAGATATTTGTAAACAAATAAAATTAGGTAAAGGTTATATAGCAGGAATTATGGCAGAAAGTTTTATTGAAGAAGGTAATCAATCAATAGAAGATTTAAATAACCTTATTTATGGTCAATCTATTACTGATCCTTGCCTTGGTTGGAAAGATACAACTACTTTATTAGACATGCTAATGAATGCTGTTAAAATTTATCAGATGACGTCTATAAATAAAATCAAAAAACGGAAAAAACAGAAAGGAATATTTGTCTAGTAGATACATTAGATAAAATGTAATATGTAAACAAGCATGAGGCTATCCAGTATTTTACTAGTTAATCATTTTTAGTAAACATGATAGTTTTAAATTTAACTTAAAGTGCTAGTTTTTTTAAATTATAAAGTATATCTTATACTTCTAATTTTAACATCATAGTTAACCAATTTTGTATAAAGTTAATGACATATTTGAAACTATACAAGGCGAAGGAAGCTTATCAGGTATTCCATCGGTTTTTGTTCGTCTTCAAGGTTGTACTGTAGGATGTTCTTGGTGTGATACTAAAGATACTTGGAATGTGAATTTTCAAAATCAATGTGATTTAAATGAGATTTTAAATAAAACTTATCCAAGTGAATCTTGGTGTTTATCTTCTGCTCAAGAAATTATCGATGTATATCGTAAGCGAGGTTTTTTAGCAAAGCATATAGTAATTACTGGTGGTGAACCTTGTATCTATGATTTACGGCCACTTCTTAATGGTTTTGAAATAATAGGTTGTTCCTGTCAAATAGAGACTAGTGGTACATCAGAGATTCGAGTATCAAAAAGGACATGGGTTACAGTATCACCAAAATTTTTGATGAAAAATAAACTACCAGTACTTAATAGTGCTCTATACAGAGCTGATGAAATTAAATATCCAGTTGCTGTAGAAAAAGATATAAAAAAATTAGATAAACTATTATCAAGTATCAAAATAAGCGATAAAACTATTATTTCTCTACAGCCTGTTAGCCAAAAAACACATGCAACAGAATTATGTATTAGAACATGTATTCAAAGAAATTGGCGTTTATCTATTCAAAGTCATAAATACTTGAATATAGTATAGTTTAAATAAGAATCAAATAAAAAATAATGAAGAAAGCAGTTGTTGTCTTTAGTGGTGGTCAAGATTCTACAATTTGTCTAGTAAAAGCTTTAGATGAATTTGATGAAGTTCATGCTGTTACTTTTGATTATGCTCAAAGGCATAGGAAAGAAATTAAGGTTGCCATTAATTTAGCACAATATTTTAAAGTAACTACACATAAGTTGATGGATTTAACTCTTTTAAATAAATTAACAATTAGTGCATTAACTAGAGAAGAACTTCCTGTATCTAATCAATTACAAAATAATGGATTGCCAAATTCATTTGTACCTGGTAGAAATATTTTATTTCTAACTTTAGCTGGAATTTATGCTTATCAAATCAGTGCAGATGCAGTTATTACAGGATTATGTGAAGCAGATTCATCTGGATATCCTGATTGTCGGAGTGTTTTTTTGAAGAATATGAATAAAACTTTAATTCAGGGAATGGATTATAAAGTAAATATTCTTGCACCACTTATGAGACTTAATAAAGCTGAGGTATGGGCTATGGCGGATAAGTATAATGTTCTAGATTTGATACGATATAAAACCTTGACTTGTTATAATGGAATTATTGGTATAGGTTGCGGTAATTGTTTAGCTTGCAAATTAAGAAATATCGGTTTAAACAATTACCTGAGTAATCCAAAGTCTATAATGAAATCTTATCTTAAGAAGGTAAATTCATCATAGGAGTAACTAATAACTAATATTAGCTTGAATTTTAGTATATTGATGATATGCATATGTATCATATTTTCTAGTTTTCACTAATTTAAGTTAATCATGATTACGTGTAAATCTTCGA
Organism: Candidatus Photodesmus katoptron Akat1; assembly: GCF_000478685.1. Lineage (GTDB taxonomy): Bacteria > Pseudomonadota > Gammaproteobacteria > Enterobacterales > Vibrionaceae > Vibrio > Vibrio anomalopis. The sequence goes on from NZ_AMSD01000001.1 coordinate 59,981, forward strand.
CGTTTTTGACTACTATGATTTCGGTTTATGCGGTTACTATAATTCTGTCCACTATTTCGATAACTACGAAATTCATAAAAGCCTCTAAAATCGCATAATACTGCAAAAGCTTCTTTTTGACGAATTCTTAGTTTACGTAGTTTATCTATAATTCTAGAATTCATCATTTTGGGTAATTGAACATACGTTTGATTTTGAGTTAATTTTATTGCTCCAATAGAAGTTTTTGTTAATCCTAATTCATTTGCTAATGCACCAACAATATCTTTAACTTGAATACCTTGATCACGACCTACCTGAAGTTCGTAAGTATCCCAATTTTCTGGAGTATTTAAATTACTAGATCTATTAGAATCACGATATTCTTTTTTTCGACGTAATTTATCACGTTCAATGACAGTAATCATTGGATCTGAACCAGAATAGAATAATGGACGCTTCCCCTGTTGGCGTTTAAGAAGAATCGCTGCTAGCATTTCTGTATCAATTTCTAAAGATGTTTTTAATTTTTCAATTAAAACAAGAAATTTTTTAATTATTTTATGCTCTTTCTCAGCTTTAATTTCTGCACTTAATTTAATCAGACGAATTTCTGCTATTTTATCACGTAAAGGTAATTGAATTTCTTGTATTGAAGATTTGATTACGCGCTCAATAGTTCTAAGCATACGTAACTGATTTGTACGCACTAAAAGAATCGCTTTCCCTTTACGTCCAGCACGACCAGTACGTCCAATTCGATGAATATAGGACTCAGCATCAAATGGAATATCATAATTAAATACATGAGTAATTCGATGAATATCAAGACCACGAGCAATAACATCTGTTGCAACTAGAATATCAATTACACCATGCTTAATATTTTCAACAGTACGTTCACGTTGAGATTGAGGAATATCACCATGTAAAGCAGCAACCTTAAAATCATAATTACTTAGCCAATTAGCTAACCGTTCAGTTTCTTGACGAGTACGAACGAATATTATAGATGCATCTGTCTCTTCAGTTTCAAGAAAACGAGAGATTGCTTCATCTTTTTCAATCCCTTTTACAACCCAGAATTGTTGTTCTACCTGTTCAACAATATGATTTTTTCCAGCTACATCAATATACTTAGGATTACGTAAAAAACGTTTAATAATATTTTTCAATATAGGAGGTATAGTTGCAGAAAACATAACGCGCTGTGCTGTTTCTGATGCATGCTCCATAATCCAAGTTACATCATCTACAAAACCCATGTTTAACATTTCATCAGCTTCATCTAAAATAAAAGTATGTACTTCATCTAAATGTAAGCAATTTCTCTTAATAAGATCTTGAATTCGACCAGGAGTCCCTACCACGATATTAATACCAGATCTCAGTGCACGAATTTGATCTGAAATAGAAACACCGCCATAGACTTCTAATACTTTCAGTTCATTTAGGTTTTTACCAAGATTCTTTATCTCTGCTCCTACTTGAATTGCCAATTCACGAGTTGGTGAAAGAATAACAGCTTCTGGTTTATTTTGTTTAAAATTCAATTTATTAAGCAAAGGTAAAGCAAATGCAGCTGTTTTTCCAGTGCCTGTTTGGGCTTTTCCTAATAGATCTTTACCTGTTAGTAAATGAGGAATAGCTGATGACTGAATAGGAGTGGGCCTTATAAAACCCATCTCATCTAAAGCAGAAAGGATAAAGTTATTTAAATCTAGTTCCTTGAATTGAATCACAGAATTTTGCATTGAAATCCTACTATATTGTTAACAAGAATTCCCATTTGCATCTATTCAATTCCAATACTAACTTAATATTAAGTTTACTTCTTGCTTCATCAAGTAAAGCAATAGAGTTTAAATGCAATAGAGGCTATTGGGATATTATTACTTCCGGAGGCGAATTATTCCTTAAATAGATAAAAAGATCCAGAAAAAAATTGAAATACATCACAATTATTTATTTAATTAGTTATAGAATAAGAAAATCAAAACCTTATTCTCTTAAAAAATCATTTTAGATTTAATAAAACCGGATTTGATGTTCGCTCGTAACCAAATGTCGACTCTGGACCATGGCCTGATATAAAATGTACAGTGTCACCTAGTGGCCATAGCTTTGTTTTAATTGAATTTATCAATTCATTGAGACTACTTCCTGGAAAATCTGTTCGACCAATACTGCCATTAAATAAAACATCGCCAACAAAAGCTAACTGAGATTTTTGGTTAAATAGAACGATGTGTCCAGGAGTATGTCCTGGGGTATGAAATACATCTAGAATTTGTTTTCCAAATTTTATTTGATCTTGATCCTTTAACCACTCTTTAGGTTCAAAAGATTCTATAATAGGAAGGGAAAACATTTTACTTTGTTTATCTAAAGCCTTAAACCAAAACTTGTCTTTTTTATGAGGCCCAATGATATTGATTCCACCTAATATTCTAGAAAGTGCCTGTGTTCCACCGACATGATCTAGATGACCATGAGTGAGTACCAAACAGATAACTTTAATCTTAAGTTTATTGATAAGATTAGCTAATTTTTCTTCATCGCCACCAGGATCTATCACAATACCTTCCATTGTTTCATCACACCAGACAATAGAACAGTTTTGGAAAAATGAAGTCACAGGAACTACTTGATATTTTATAGACATTCAAAACTCCAATAAGAAAGATGTAGATTCTAAGTGAGAGTATAATATATTCAAGTTATTTTAATTAATTGACATAATTATACACCACTTATAATTTTAAATTATGTTTTCCGTATGATGCTTTTGCCTTTAAATAACCTTGATTACCTGACTTAATATGTGCAGAAGTATTTATAACTTCAGTTATTTCGATATTATTTGCTTTTAGTTCTTTAACTTTTTTGGGATTATTAGTTATTAATCGAATTTTAGTTACGTTCAATGCTTTCAGCATTTGAGCAGCTTCACTGAAATCACGAAGGTCGTCACCAAATCCTAAATGATTATTAGCTTCATAAGTATTCATACCTTGACTTTGCAGTAGATAAGCATCAATTTTATTATATAATCCGATTCCTCTCCCTTCTTGACGCAAATAAAGAATAATTCCTCCATATTTGCTCATTTTATAAATGGTTTCATCTAATTGTTCACCACAGTCACAGCGAGACGAATGGAAAACATCACCAGTTAGGCACTCTGAATGCATACGTACTAATGGAATTTTGCTTTTTAAATCAGCATGCTTGAAGACAACTGCTATATGCTCTTTTTCCGTTTTTAGTCTGCTAAAAGATAAAATCTCCGCATCAATGTCACTTTTAATCCCTACTTTTAGATTAACTCTAGCTCGTACTTTCGCCATGTTTTTACTCACTTGGATTTCTGATTCAGTGATTAATAGATTACAGCACTATACTAACCATGGAGAGTGGATAGAGTATTTTTAATAATTATGCATAAAACACTTAAAGCCATTGTTATTATTATTGACGAATGAAAATTCGTATTAACAAAGTCAAATGAAATTATTTCTTCTAGCTTTAAGCTAATTTTAAAGATGATAGCTAAAGGGTTATTTACCTAACCTACTCTTCATTATCATATAAAATATGATATGTTTCTGCAAAGCAGTAGAATATATATATGATAATAAATTATGGGATAACAATCACATATATTGACATTTACTTATACTGTTCATTTAAAATGAACTCCGATATATAGAGCTATTATAGCTTATAACTACATATTTACTTATATGAAAGAATATATACTAATATAATTAACAAATTTTTTTAGAAAATAAAGTTGAAATAAAAAAGTTTAAAAGTTTATTTATACTAGCATTCATCATCAATATTAAGATTAACGAATATTTTTTTGAAATTCAGAAATCTTTATTTTCCAAGTCTCTGGACCTTTTTGATGTATATTTTTACCACTAGCATCAATAGCTACAGTAACAGGCATATCTTTAACTTCAAATTCATAAATTGCTTCCATTCCTAAGTCCTTGAATGCAACTATTTTCGATTTTTTTATAGATTTAGATATTAAATAAGCAGCACCGCCAACAGCTATTAAGTAAACAGCTTTGTACTTTTTAATTAATTTTGTTATTTTATGATTACGCTCTGCTTTCCCGATCATGCCTATAATACCAAATTTCTCTAACATCATATTAGTAAATTTATCCATTCGAGATGAAGTAGTGGGTCCTGCAGGACCCACTACTTCATCTTTTATAGCGTTAACAGGACCCACATAATATAAAAATTTACCTTTTAAATTAATGTTTAATGGTAAGTGTTTTTTATTTTCAATAACATCTTGTAAACGTTTATGAGCAACATCACGAGCTGTAAAAATTTTACCTGATAGCAAAAGTGTTTCTCCAGATTGCCATCTTATAAGTTCTTCTTTTTTTAGTTTATTCAGATCAACTTTACGAGTATTGTTATTGATTTTCCAGGTGATTTTGGGCCAATCTGATAATTTTGGTATTTCTAAATTTGCTGGACCAGTTCCATCTAAAGTAAAATTAATATGACGAGTAGCTGCGCAATTTGGAATTAAACAAATTGGTTTGGAAGCAGCATGAGTTGGTGCAGTTTTAATTTTTACATCTATAACTGTAATTAATCCACCAAGTCCTTGTGCTCCAATTCCTAATCTATTCACTTTGTTAAAAATATTTAATCGTAAATCTTCTTCAAAATTTTTTGGGCCTTGTGTTATAAGTTCTTGGATATTAATATGTTCCATCAACGATTCTTTCGCTAACAGTGCAGATTTTTCTGCTGTCCCGCCAATTCCTATCCCTAATATTCCTGGTGGACACCATCCAGAACCCATTTTTTTTACTGAATGTTCTACCCAATTTACAATATCATCAGAAGGATTAAGCATGGCCATTTGAGTTTTATTTTCAGAACCTCCTCCTTTTGCTGAAAGAAAAATTTTCATTACATTACCAGGGATCATCTCAATATGAACGACAGCAGGAGTATTATCTTTAGTATTAATTCTCTTTCCTGCAGGATCCATTACAATAGAAGCACGTAATGGATTCTCTAGGTTTGTATAAGCCTGGTGGACGCCTTTATCAATCATCTCTTGGAAAGTTAAATTTGTTGAATTCCAACGTACTTTCATCCCAATTTTTAAGAAACAAGTAACAATTCCTGTATCTTGACAAATTGGACGATGACCTTCAGCAGACATACGTGAATTGACTAAAATTTGAGCAATAGCATCTTTCGCTGCTTGACTTTTTTCTCGATAATATGCTTTTTCTAAAGCTTTAATAAAATCTAATGGATGATAATAAGAAATATATTGAAGTGCATCAGCAACACTGCTAATTATATCTTGTTCTCTAATTATTGTCATTTTATGATGCCTTTTCTTGTAATATCAAAATAGAGTGACTTTTTTGTCAAAAATTAATAATAACCAGTTAAATAATATTCAAATTAAAAAAATTAAGTATTTTCCAAACTTATCTAAACAACTTTTTTCTAAAATTGAACACTTATCCTGGTCAATGCTACTTAGTTCTGCATCCTCTGTACATAAAAATAGTAGGTTTGATATCTTAGTTAGTCTACCTAAAGTTAAGCTAGAGACATACTCAAATATTACTACTGTTGATACTGAACTAGCTTCATATAGTACAAGTTCTGATCCATTTAAACTTATTTCTGAACTTCAAGACCTTTATCTTCCTAACGTTTCTACTGAACTTCAATTTCCTTTTATTGGTGGTATTTTAGGTTATTTTTCTTATGATTTAGGTAGAAGAATTGAAAATATTTCTAATTTTTCTGAGAAAGATATTGATTTACCAGATATGGCAGTTGGTTTTTATGAATGGGCTATCATAGTAGATCATCGATTGAAAGCAGCTTTTGTTGTAGGTCTAAATGTAGATAAATATTGGCAATGGATTAGCAATCAAGTTAAATCTTCTCAATCTAAATTTCATCTCACAGAAAAGTGGCAATCCAATATGGATAAAATAAGTTATACTAATAAATTTGATAAAATACAGGAATATATATTTAATGGAGATTGTTATCAGATTAATTTGGCTCAACGTTTTCATACAAAATGTATAGGTAGTGAATGGGAAGCCTATCAAAGATTAGAAAAATTGAACTTATCTCCTTTTTCAGCTTTTATTCGCATAAAAAAAGGTACAATTATCAGTTTATCTCCTGAAAGATTTTTAGAAGTAAACAATGGATTAATTAAAACTAATCCAATTAAAGGAACACGTCCAAGATCTAAAGATTATAACAAAGATAAAAACTATGCACTTGAATTGATAAATTCTGAAAAGGATCAAGCTGAAAATCTCATGATTGTTGATCTTCTTCGTAATGATCTTGGTCGTGTAGCAAAACCAGGGACTGTACATGTTCCTAATCTTTTTTTTATAGAAAGTTTTCCAGCAGTACATCATTTAGTCAGTACTGTTACAGCTAAATTAGATAGTAAATATTCATATATTGAACTATTGCGGTCTAGCTTCCCTGGAGGATCAGTTACTGGTGCTCCTAAAATAAGAGCAATGAATATTATAGAAGAACTAGAACCAAATAGACGACATATTTATTGCGGAAGTATTGGTTATATAAGTCGTAATCATAAGATGGATACAAATATTGCAATTAGGACATTACTTATAAAAGATAGGAAAATTTATGCATGGGCTGGTAGTGGTATAGTAGCTGATAGTAATCGTGATTCTGAATATCAAGAAACGTTAGATAAACTTAGTCAAATTTTAAAGGTACTATAAGAATATTAAGGTCACTTCTAAAAAATATTTTCTAAATCTTTTTATATATGTAAGTAGGTTTTATTAAAAATACCATTTATGCTACACTAAGCATTTCAAATAAATCCATTAATATGCTAATAGTTAGAGCCATAATCAATACTTTATATTTTCTTGTAATCTATTAAAACTAACATCAAGCATCAGATGTTTTAATTATCATTTTGGTTAGTTTATTTTAAAGTTACGTATTTAAAAAAAACAGTTAGATACTATATTTATTTACCTGAGTAAATGCAACCTGTAGTACAAGTTTCTTTAATTTCTATTTTATTTAATATAGGCAATGAGGGTTTTAGTTTCCTCCAAATCCAAATTGCAAGAACTTCGCTAGTCGGATTCTCTAACCCAGTAATCTCATTTAAGTAAAAATGATCTAACTGTTCATAAATTGGGTTAAATAATTTCTTAATATCAGAAAAATCTACTAACCAACCAGTGTTTGGATCTATATTACCTTGTATATAAAGACGAACAAGAAAAGAGTGTCCATGTAATCGACCACATTTATGACCTTTAGGCACATTAGGCAAATGGTGAGCGGCTTCAAAGGTAAAGTCTTTATATATCTCTGTTTTCATTTCAACCTCTTGAAAATTGTATCAAATTAAAAACCAGTTATATAAAAAAGGTACTATTCATATTTTATAAAAATAAAAAGCACATTAATTTATCAAAAATATGAATTTTATTCATGGGGAGGTTCTAAATAGATGGATGCTAATCCTCCAAGAGATGTTTCCCGATATCTTTTATTTATATCTTTACCTGTTTGATACATGGTATTAATAACTTTATCTAGTGAAATTAAGCATGTATTACTAGATTTTAAAGCTATTCTTGAAGCATTAATTGCTTTTATTGCACCCATTGCATTTCTCTCAATACAAGGTACTTGGACTAAACCACTAATAGGATCACATGTCATGCCAAGAGAGTGTTCCATTGCAATTTCAGCTGCGATACAAATTTGATTATTAGTTCCACCTCGTAAAGCAGTAAGACTTGCTGCAGCCATAGAAGATGAAACCCCAACCTCTCCTTGACAACCTACTTCTGCACCACTAATAGAAGCATTTGTTTTATATAAAATACCAATAGCACCAGATACAGCAAAAAAATCTTTTAGCTGATTGGTATCTAGTTTTTTAATAAATTTGTTGTAGTACATTAAAACAGCGGGGATAATCCCTGCTGAACCATTTGTTGGTGAAGTGACAATTTGCCCACCAGAAGCATTCTCTTCACTCACAGCAAAAGCAAAAAGATTAATCCAATCCATAATTACCATAGGATCATTATCAAATGATTCATCAGACTTTAATTTTTTAAGCAATCTTGGAGCCCTTCTAGTAACATTTAATCCACCTTCTAAAATTCCTTCTGTTTCGAAACCTCTCTTCATACATAACAACATCACTTTCCAAAGATTTTTAACTTTTCTATCAATAGATCTCATGGTTCGAAAAGACAATTCATTGCGTAGTATCATATTTCCTAGGCTAAGACCATGCTTTTTAGCCTGAAATAACATTTCACTAGCAGATTTAAATGGAAATTCAACACTAATTAGATCTTTATTATTTTTCTTTTTTTTAAACTCCTTAGCTGTTGTTATAAAACCACCACCATTTGAATAATAAGTTTCAAAGAGTATTATTGAACCAAATAAATCATATGCAGTGATAGTCATACCATTTTCATGTAATGGTAAATTTCCAGAATGAAAAATAATATCTGATTTATATTTAAAATCAATTACACGATTTCCTAATAAAAAAAGCTTGCTATTTTTAATAACAGTTTTCATTTTATTATTTGCAATATTAATTTTTATAGTCTCTGGTTTATTTCCTAATAAACCTAGAATAACTGCTTTATCCGTATGATGTCCTTTTCCTGTTAAAGATAGTGAACCATATAGATCAACTTGAATACGATTAACTTTATTAATCATTGGAGCTATTAGATGAGTAAAATTATAACCTGCAATCATTGGACCATTAGTATGAGAACTAGAAGGGCCAATACCTATTTTATAAATATCAAAAATTGATAGCATAAATATTTCCTGTGAGTTGAATCTTTAACGGAAGTATGTACTAGTAATGTATAACTCATTGAAATTATTTTTTAAAAAAACATTTTGACTCTTATATAGTTATATCTTTTTTTACGCTATCATGTACTATTACTTATAGTAATATTTCAGGAGATTCTAATGTAATTTCTTTTAAAATACCATTACGAAACTCATTCAGAAAAATTTCACAAGCTTTATAATTATCGATATAAGCACCAGGTTTTAGTGTCCCTCGATTAATTCCAATTGCATTTATTATCTCTATACTAGATTCAGGAAGTTTTTTTATTTTATAACGTTTTTTAATTTTTTCTGGATAATACTTAAGAAGGTAACTAATAATATCAATAGCAACTTCATCATATTCTATTGCAATATTTTTTACAGCTCCAATTGCCGCTAAACGAAAGGCCACACTGCGATCTTCTATTTTAGTCAAAAAAATTCCAGGAGTATCATACAACACAATACCATTTTTTAAATTAACGCATTGTTGAGAACGAGTAATAGCTGGTTGATTACCAGTAACTGAAATAGTACGACTAGCTAATGTATTTATTATGGTTGATTTTCCTACATTTGGAATACCTATAATCATTACTTTAATATTTTTTTTAATCTTATGATTAGATGGAATAAATTTACGGCATATTTTTTTTATTTTACAGACTGATTGTAAATTAGATGCTATTGTTGATATTGCTTTTATTTCTTTTTTTTGAAAATACTGCATCCATAATTTAGTTAATTTAGGATCAGCTAGATCAGATTTATTTAATACTGTTAAATGGTGTTTATTGGTATACCATTTAGGAAAAATGGGATTTTGACTACTGAAAGGGATACGAGCATCTAAAATTTCAATAAAAATATCAATTTGTTTAACAATTTCTTCAATTTTCTTAGTAGCTTTATACATGTGTCCAGGAAACCATTGAATAGACATAAAGAAAATAATCCAAATGAAAAATAATTAACGTTAATAAAAGAAAAAAGCAGTAATTAAATTAATACTAACTAATTATTACTATTAGCAATATAGCCAACATCAAATAATCTTTGATGGCGATTACTTGTTAGATTTTATATTTTCTACACGAGATCTTAATTTTTGTCCTGGTCGAAATGTAACTACCCTTCTTGCTGAGATCGGAATATCCTCACCAGTTTTTGGATTTCTTCCAGGACGTTCGCTTTTATTACGAAGCTCAAGATTACCAAAACCAGATAGTTTTACTTGTTCGCCATTTTCCAATGCTTTTCGAATTTCTTCAAAAAATATTTCAACTATTTCTTTAGCATCACGCTTAGTATAGCCAATTTTTTCAAATAGGTTCTCTGATAGTTCTGCTTTTGTGAGAGCCATAAAATTCACCTCAATATATTAATTATGTAGTATTTAATAAGTAGTCAATAATTTTTAAAAGCTCAAAGTGGCTGAATAAAAATTATAATGAATCTATGTATAGATTAAAGGTAATTTAACTTGATATTAGAACCTATCTAGTAAATAAAGACTGTCTTAAAAAAACTAATCACGAAGTGAAGCACCAAATTTTTTGGATATATGAATAAGGATTTTTTTAACTAGTTTAGAGATATCTTGTTCTGTTAAAGTACAGACTGTGGACTGGAACATTAATGCAATTGCTAGGCTTTTTTTCCCTTTTTTAATACCATTGCCAACATATAAATCAAATAATTTAGCATCTTTTAAAAAGGTTCCACCTAATTCAAAACATGAACGTATTATGCTATCAAAAGTTATGTTTTCATCAACAATTATCGAGATATCACGACGATTGGATGGATACTTAGATATTTCTAAGAAAGTTGGAATAATACTAGTATCAATAGTAGAACTACGTATCTCAAAAGCAAAAGTTCGACCATATAAATCTAATTCAGACTCAAGTTTTGGATGAATTGTACCAATAATTCCAACCTTCTCTTCTTCTAAAAAAATAGCAGCAGATTGACCAGGATGAAATGCTGGATGTTTTTCAGCTTTAAATTTATATGCTTTATTATTGTTAGATAACTCTAAAATAGATTCTAAGTCTCCTTTTAGGTCAAAAAAATCAACCTCTTGAACTGGTATACTCCAATGTTTTAGATTTCTAGTACCAGATATTACACAAGCAAGCATTAATTCTTGTTGAATATTATTCTCTGAAGATTTACAAGGAATAAAAGTTCGACCATATTCAAATAAACGAACATATGGTTGTTGACGTTTTTGATTATATGAAACAGCATTTAATAAACCTTGAATTAAACCAAGACGCATTGCCGACATATCTGAAGAAATAGGATAAGGTAATATAAAAGGTCTGATATCTGGGAAAAACAACTCTTGTTGTTCCGGTTTCACAAAACTATATGTAATAGCTTCATGATAACCGCGGCTTACTAAAAAAGAACGAATCTTTTTTATAACAGATTGATCTCTTTTTTTAGTATTATTTACTTCAATATTTAGTAATGGGAATTGGTTAGGCATATTATCATAACCATAAATACGAGCAATTTCCTCCACAAGATCTTGTTCTATTGTTATATCAAATCTCCAAGTTGGAACAGTAACCAACCAATCACTTTCTTCTTTTTTAACTAGGAACCCAAGATGTTTAAGAATCATTAAAACATCTAAATCAGGAATATGATATCCTAAGATTCTATCAAGTTTAAATCGGTGAAACTTAATTCTTTTTTGTTTGGGATAATTACATTTAGATTCTATAGAAACAACTGTTGAAACATCACCACCAGAAATATCAATTAAAAGTTGAGTTGCGCGTTCTATAGCTTTTAATTGCAAATTATAGTCAACACCGCGTTCAAATCGACTAGAAGCATCAGTTAGTATACCATAATGACGAGCATGACCAGAAATATAATCAGGGGAAAAAAAAGCAGATTCAAGAAGTATACTTTTAGTATGAGTATTTACAGATGAACTTTGACTACCTAAAATTCCAGCAATAGAGAGAATTTTATCTTCATCTGCAACTACAACAGTATCAATATTCAACATGATATCATTACCATCTGCACTTTTAAACCTATCATTTTTATTTGCATTACGAATAATAATTCTTCCCACAATTTTAGATAAATCAAATGCTTGAATTGGTTGTCCTTGTTCTAAAAGGACATAATTATTGATATCTAATACTAGATTAGTAGATTGCATACCACAACGGCGTAATTTTTCTCGTATCCAGAATGGTGTTTTGGCTTTGATATTTATATTCTTTATTATTCTAGAAAAGTATCGGGGACATACTTCAGGCACTTGTAATTCAATAGGTATAGTATCCTTTATATTAGGCTTGACAATTTTAAAATCAGGTTCCATGATTTTAGTCTGAGTCAGCGCAGCAATTTCACGGGCAATGCCACGAATACTAAAACAATCACCGCGATTAGGTGTTAAATTTAAATCAAAGATTACATCATGAAAATTAAGAAAGGTATAAAAGTCCGTACCAACTTGAGCTTCTTCTTCCAACTCTATAATGGAATTTTCATTTTCATTATTAATATTAATACCAAGATCAGAAAATGAACAAAGCATACCATTAGATATTTGACCACATACCTTTATTTGTCTGATCTTAACATTGCAAGGTAGCACACTACCAACTATTGCTACAGGAATTTTTATACCTGCACGACAATTGGAAGCACTACAAACAATATTTAAAAGTTCTCCTGTACCAACATTGACCTGAGTTATTTTTAATTTTTCAGTATTAGGATGAGTATAACATTGCAAAATATAACCAATTTTAACTCCAGTAAACCTTCTAGATATAGAATAGATGTTATCTACCTCTAAACCAGCCATAGTAATTCTTTTGGCTAGTTCACTAGCAGAATTTGAAAAGTTTACCCATTCACATAGCCAGGATTTACTGAATTTCATTGTACATTTTTATCCTATAGATTCATTTAAATTGTTTTAAAAAACGCAAATCGTTTTCAAAAAAAGAGCGTAAATCATGTATACCATAAGCAAGCATTGCTAGACGTTCAATACCTATACCAAAGGCAAAACCAGAATATTTTTCAGAATTAATACCTACACTATGAAATACATTAGGATGAACCATTCCACAGCCTAAAATTTCTAGCCATTCACCATTTTTATTCTTTATATCAATTTCAGCTGAAGGTTCTGTAAATGGAAAATAAGAAGGCCTAAAACGCAATTCTATTTTTTCTTCTCCTTTAAAAAAGTCGTAAACGAAATCATTCAAAATACCTTTTAATTGTAAAAAATTAATATTTTCATTAACTAATATTCCTTCAAGTTGATGAAACATTGGAGTGTGAGTCTTATCATAATCATTTCTATATACTCGACCAGGAACAATATAACGAAATGGTGGTTGAGAATTTTCCATGATTCTAATTTGTGCTCCAGAAGTATGAGTACGTAACATTAAATTTTGATTGAAAAAAAAAGTATCTTGATCTGTACGTGCTGGATGCATAGGTTTTATATTTAATGCATCAAAATTATGAAAAGCATCCTCAATTTCTGGACCGCTTTCAATATCAAATCCCAGTTTAGTAAAAAAACATTCTACTCGTTCAATAGTATGAGTAACTGGATGTATGCTACCAGTATTAATCCGTTTCCCTGGTAAAGTAATATCAATTTTTTCAGAATTTAATGTACTTAAAAGTTCAATTTGTTTTAGTTCAGCCTTACGAAGGTTAAAAATTTGAATCATTTTTTCTTTTGTTTTATTAATCGTTTTAGCAATATCAGCTCGCTTTTCAGGAGGTAGAAGGGAAAGATTTTGGAAACAACAAGTGAGTTCCCCTTTTCTACCTAGATACTGAATACGTACTTTATCAAGTTCTACTAATGAATTAACACTCTTAATAGCGATGGTTGCATTAGTAATAATATCTTTTAGATATTGCATCAATTTTTATCCATCTATTTAATAGTTATAAATAAAAAATACAGTTAAATAAAATTGTTAGATATGGTAACTAAATTGAACTCTAAAGCCAAATTTAATTTATTTAAACTTAGCTAAATTACTATTGATAGCATAATTTATAAAAATTTTGTAAAGATAAAGTTGACTCATTTCAACAAATCCGTAGAATGCCCAATCAGTTAGATACATCATTAGATATATCTATTACCTTTATTTATGGCGTGTTGGCAGAGTGGTTATGCAACGGACTGCAAATCCGTTGACCCCGGTTCAATTCCGGGACACGCCTCCATTCATCAATAGATATACTTTTAATTTTAAACTTTTCTAAAAAATATGCTTACTTGGTCTATTTCTTATCTGAATATCATTAAGAAATAGAAAATAAGATTGATCAGTTGAATAATTATATTTGAAATGGTGCCCGAGGGCGGACTCGAACCGCCAAGACAACAGTCGCAGCATTTTAAGTGCTGTGTGTTTACCCATTTCACCACTCGGACATACAGAAGGATATTGTTAATAGACAAAACGAAACTTATAATAGGACAAGATAGTAACTGAGAAGGAAAACTAAATCAAACTTTATTTTTTATAACAAAATTGATTTTATAGTATTTATATACTAAGGGATATGAGTTAAACCTCCCATATACTTTTGAAGAACTGAAGGAATTGAAATAGAACCGTTTTTTGATTGATTATTTTCTAAAATAGCCACCATAGTTCTACCAACTGCTAATGCAGAGCCATTTATTGTGTGCACTAATTCTGTTTTTTGGTTTTGTTTTCTGCGAAAACGAGCCTGCATACGTCGAGCTTGAAAATCTCCCATATTTGAACAAGAAGAAACCTCACGATAGGTTTTTTGAGCTGGAACCCATACCTCTAAGTCATAAGTTTTGCAAACACCGAAACCTATATCACCAGAACATAACAAAACTTTTCGGTAAGGTAATTCAAGAAGTTGCAAAACTTTTTCTGCATGGTTAGTTAATTTTTCAAGAGCATTCATGGAATCTTCAGGTTTTGTTATTTGAACTAGTTCTACTTTATCAAATTGATGTACACGAATAAGACCACGAGTATCGCGACCATAAGAACCTGCTTCAGAACGAAAACATGGAGTAAGAGCTGTTATTTTAATTGGTAATTCTGACATATTAAGAATGCTATCACGAACAATATTTGTTATTGGTACCTCTGCCGTTGGAATTAAAAACAGCTTTTTTTGATCTTCAATATTGGGTTTTTTAATCGTAGATTGAATATGAAAAAGTTCTTCATTAAATTTTGGCAACTGACCAGTACCAAATAAAGCCTTAGAATTTACTAAATAAGGCAAATACATTTCCGTATATCCATGTTTCATAGTATGCAGATCTAGCATAAATTGGCCAATTGCACGATGCAACCGTGCAAATTGGCCTTTCATAACGATAAATCTTGTACCAGAAATTTTGTTGGCACTAGAAAAATCAAATCCTCCTCCTATTTCACCTAGATCAACGTGATCTTTTATTTCAAAATCATAAAATTTAGGTTTCCCCCAACGATAAATTTCAATATTTTCTGTTTCATTTTTACCACTTGGTACAGAATCATCTGGTAAATTTGGAATAGAGAATAGGAACTCATTGATTAAATTTTGTATTTGTTCTAATTCAAACTTTTTAAGGGTTAAATCTTTAGCTAATTTAGTGATTTTTTTTTTAATATCGATTATATCTTTTTTACAATCATTACCAGCTAACATTTTTTGAGCAATTTGCTTAGAAAGCGAATTATGAGCACACTGTAAATTTTCAACAGCAATTTGGCTAATTTTACGACGTTCTTCAAGAAGACGTATCTTTTCTATATCTAATTTAAAACCACGACGTGCCAATTTTTTTGATGTTTTTTCTAATTTATTTCGAAAAAGATTAATGTCTAGCATAGCTAAAAAATCCAATTTTATATTATGAATAAAGAATAATTAAATTTTTCTTCTTTAAAAAAATAATTACACTGCTTCATCTTTAATTTCTTTGATCATCAACCTCTACTCCTTTAGGTATTTTAAATCTAAATCGTTCAATGCTTGGATTTTTAAAAATAATATTTTTAAAATTAAAGGAACTAAACTGTCCGTCTTCTTCAAGAATACTAAAGGTTTTTAGTATCCCTTTATTATTAAGTTCAATTTGAAACTTTTCCTGGCTAGAGTTCATTGAAATTTTTGTTAAAGTAAAACAATCACCTTTTTGAGTTATATTATAATTATTCCAGTTAACTAATTGAGTATCTATTAAAACAAGAAAAGGAGTTTGTTCTATTACTTGCTTTTGCCATAAAAGAGTTATTTGCGTAATAGAAGGATCATAATACCATACAATAGTACCATCAGATACTAGGAGGTTTTCATTAGGAAATTTAGTTTCCCAACGAAATAAGTTTGGGCGAGCGATTTCTATACTTCCTTCTGCTTCTATTATAAGGTCACCATCTGAACTAATAACTTTTTGAAAAAAATCACCAGAAAATCCATCGATAATAGCTAAACGCTTATTCAACTCATTTACACTATTAGCAAAAATAGGAAAATTTATGAATAATAGAAGAATATATATGCTTTTCATTAAAGAATCACTTAAGTATGAAATACTTCAAAAGCTATTATATATACTATATGATAGTTAATAAAATTTAAATAAGTTAAAAATAAAAAAACAAACGAATATTAACCTTAGTTATTGTGGATAATAATTTATTTTTATCAACATAACAATCAATAAACAAGCAAAGAATTTATCAATGAATAAAACAAATTCAATCTATATAATATTAAAAATCAATTTCTTGCAAATAATATACGGATTATGAATATCGGTTTAGTCATTACTCTTATAGCTGTTTTATTAATTCTAGTTTTTAGTTATAACATAATTGTTCAATATAAATTACAAATAGATAAAGAAAGACAGAAGAAGTCTAATCGTTACGTAGCAATTATTGAAGCGACTAAAGAATTACTACAAAATACGTATAGTCTACCATTTAGTAAAGAATTAGTTATTTGTTTGAATAAGCGAATTTTTTATTCATTAAAAAACATGCTTGAATTAACTCCTAAAAATAAAAATTTAAATCAATATATTATAAATCTACAAAAAGAAATTAATCATATAGAGCATAACTATAAAAGTTCTAAAATCACTTCTTTCAAGATTCCTGATGATGAAAAACAGGTTATTACTATACTAAAATTAGTAAAACGACTTCGCGATATTATCCGAAGCGAAAATAATAAAGGTTATTTGCAGACTAAAATTTATATTTCTGAAAATGCAAAACTTGAATTACTTCAGACTCGTATTAGTATTGAAAGTCTTATTAAACGAATAAATAGTAGTATTAACCGAAAACAAATAGAAACGGCTATACACCTAATCAACACAGGCATCTCTTCTCTAAATTCTAAAAATGATGTATATTCAAATCAGGTTCGTATAAGATTACAAGATATTTTTTCTAAATTAGATAGTAAACGTCAAGAAAAAAATAGTAAGGAAACAGTGAAACACCTCAACAGAAAAGAACGAGAAAATGAACTGAATATTTTATTTGGAAAAAAGAAAAAATGGTAGTTTTCAAAAAAAAGATTTTTTATTTATGCACGCCTTTTTAAGAAGTAATTTCATAATTTATTTTAGCCAATATTTTTTCTGGTTGTTTCGATTTAGTAATAGGCCGTCCTATTACTAAATAATCTGAACCTGATTTAACCGCTTCTATAGGTGTTTTTATCCGTTTTTGATCATCTAAATTGGTATTTTTAAGTCGTATAGCAGGTGTTATTAATTTAAATTGTTTACCTAAATTAGATTTTACTATAAAAGCTTCTTGAGCTGAACATACCACACCATCTAGCCCTGAATTTTTAGCTAATTTAGATAATCGCATTACTTGAAATTTTGGAGTAATATCAAGACCAATACTAGCTAAATCATTTTGTTCCATACTAGTTAGAACAGTTACACCTATAAGCAACGGACGATTTTTACCATATGGTTTTAATATTTCACGAGATTTCGTCATCATACGTTCACCACCAGAAGAATGTACATTTACCATCCAAACTCCAAGTTCAGCTGCTGCTTTAACAGATTCAGCGCATGTGCTTGGGATATCATGAAACTTTAGATCTAAAAAAACTGAAAAATTACGTTTATGTAACTTACGAACAAAATCAGGTCCAAATAGTGTGAACATTTTTTTTCCAACTTTTAATCGGCATAAAAAAGGATCTATTTTATCAACAAAGGTTAATGCATCTGTTTCATTATCATAATCTAGTGCAACAATAACTTTTGGATCAGATATTTTCTTTTTCCTAATATTTATTGTACTCAAATCTATTCTCCATCTAATCCACGAATATGCTTAATGCTTCCCCACTCCTTACAAGAAGGACAATGCCAATATATTGAGTGAGTAGAAAAACCACATTTTCTACAACAATAACTTGGTTTAAGTTTTAATTGTTCAGATACTAATTTTTGTAAAGTGCTCAAACTAGATTTTGTTCGACCTTCTGATAAATTCAATAAATGATAATCCATTAATCGATAAAAACCTTTCATAGTAGGATTTTTTTTTAATTGATAAGTTAATAATTCTCGAGCCGCATCAATACCTTCATGCTGAGCAACTAATTGAGCTAACATTAATGTACAAGAAACACCTGCTTTTTTTATAATACATTGACGTAAAAATTCAACTAATTTTTTTTCTTTTCCTAAATGAAAATAACAATCAGCTAATACGGGAAGTACATGTACAATAAAATCTATATCTTGTTTTAAAACCATCTCCATATAGTGTACTGTTTTATAATAATCTTCTATCTCTAAAAATAAATTTCCTAATGAGATACTAGCTCTTACGCAATTAGGATCTTCAGAAAGGGCTAATTTAAAATAACGAATTGCTTTAGCTATTTCTCCTTTAGATTTTTCTTGCATAGCTAATTCACACAAAAAATGAGCTATTCTAACACAAAATTTTGATTTTCCAAGCTTTACAAGTAATCTAGCATAGCAGATTGCTTTACTCCACTCATGAGTTTGTTGATATATTAAAACCAGTTGTTGTAAACTTGTTTCTTCATATTCATATGATTTTGTTTCTAATAATTGTTCAAATATTTTTTCAGCTCTATCTAAAAAACCTGATGTCATGTAATCCTTAGCTAATTGTTGCAGTGCTACATTTTTTTGATAAATAGTTAATTTTGAATGTGAAATTAAGTTTTGGTGTATTCGAATTGCTCTGTCGACTTCACCGCGAGAGCGAAATAAGTTTCCTAGTGCTAAATGCGTATCAATTGTTTCATCATTAACATGAAGTAAATTAATAAAATGATCTACTGCTTTATCTGATTTATCAGACAATAGTAAATTTAAACCGGTAACGTATTGACGAGAAATTTGATTTGAATAATTTTGACGATCTTGTTGAGTATTTCTATTTCCAATATACCATCCATAAAAAGCTGCAATAGGGAGTAATAAAAAAAGTATTTCAATCATCAAATTTTTATCCTTATAATTATATTATAATGATTCATGAATAACTTTTCTCATTTGTTTTTTTTCAGCTTTTTCATTAGCTTTCTAAGTTTTAATTGAGTTTGCAAATGTAAACATCCCCAAATTAACCAAGAAAATAAAAAACCTAATACAAAGACAATACTCATAAGAATAGATAAATAAAAATCTCTTTTAGCAAAAAAATAATTAAAAGTAACTATAGTTTGATTTTGAGAACCTAATGCAAGTGCTAGAAAAAACAAAAAAACATTAATAGAATTTTTATAAATTTCATAATTACTAGCCTATATAATAAAATGTTTACTAAGCAGTAGTAAAAAACAAGTTCAGAGAAAAAATACAAATACTAGATGAAAACACTGACGAAAAAGCGGCATATTGTATGCCGCTTTTTTTTTGCTTTTTTTTACTTCCGATTATTTAACCTAAATTTACTCGATCGCGTAACTCCAATTTACTCGATCGCGTAACTCCTTTCCTGCTTTGAAATAAGGTACATATTTCCCTTTTAATTTCACTTTATCGCCAGTTTTTGGATTACGACCAATACGAGGTTCTCTATAATGTAACGAGAAACTTCCAAAACCACGAATCTCAATTCTTCCTCCGTGCTCTAACGTCGATGCCATATATTCTAAAATATCTTTTACAGAATCTTCAATTTCTTTTAAAGATAAATGAGATTGCTTGATACATAGTCTTTCAATTAGCTCGGATTTTGTCATAACTAATCCTTATTAAGTAATCACTCTAAATAGCGTTCTTCTTATTTAAAATTGATAATTACTCTTCTACTCTTCTTGTTTAGCAGCTTTGAACGCGTCTGCCATCACATTTCTAGGAAATTCATATTTTTCAGTTTTATTTAATGTAGCCATTGCTTCTTGTTCTTCTTCTTCATCCTTAGCTTTAATAGAAAGATTAACCAATCGATTTTTACGATCAATACCTATACATTTAGCTTCAATTTTATCACCAACGTTTAATATTAAGGAGATATCTTCAATACGGTCACGAGAAACCTCAGAAGAACGCATATATCCTTCAACACCGAGTATTAACTCAACTGTAGCACCTTTACTATTGACTGAAGTGACAGTACCACTAACTAAAGTCCCTTTTTTATTCTCAGAAACATAAGTATTAAATGGATCACTTTCCATTTGTTTAATCCCTAGAGAAATCCGTTCACGTTCAGCATCTACTGCCAAAACTACTGCAGATATCTCTTCACCTTTTTTATAATTACGTACGGATTCTTCACCTGACATAATCCATGAGATATCTGATAAATGAACTAAACCATCAATCCCACCATTAAGACCTATAAAAATACCAAAATCGGTAATCGATTTAATTTTTCCAGTAACTTTATCACCTTTAGCTTGTTGTTCAGAAAATAATTGCCATGGATTAAGTTTGCATTGTTTTAATCCTAATGAAATACGACGACGATCTTCATCAATTTCCAAAACCATTACTTCTACTTCATCACCTACGTTAACTACTTTAGATGGATGAATGTTCTTATTAGTCCAGTCCATCTCTGAAACATGAACTAATCCTTCAACACCTTCTTCTATTTCAACAAAACATCCATAATCCGTTAAATTTGTAACACGACCAATAAGCTTATGATTTTCTGGATAACGTTTTGAAATAGCTAACCAAGGGTCTTCTCCAAGTTGTTTTAGCCCTAAAGAAACTCTAGTGCGTTCACGATCAAATTTCAGAACTTTTACTAGTATTTCATCTCCTATATTAACCACTTCAGATGGATGTTTAACACGTTTCCATGCCATATCAGTAATATGCAACAGTCCGTCAACACCTCCAAGATCAACAAATACACCATAATCCGTTAAATTTTTAACTATCCCTTTAACTTGAATCCCTTCTTGTAAACTTGCCAAAAATTCATCTCGCTCCACACTATGTTCAGATTCAATAACGGCACGTCGAGAAACAACTATATTATTTCGTTTTTGATCTAATTTAATAACTTTAAATTCTAATTCTTTATTTTCAAGATGTGAAGTATCTCGAATTGGACGCACATCAACAAGAGAACCTGGAAGAAACGCTCGAATACTTCCTAGCTCAACGGTAAACCCCCCTTTAACTTTACCATTTATAATACCCAAAAT
Source organism: Candidatus Photodesmus katoptron Akat1 (assembly GCF_000478685.1). Classification (GTDB taxonomy): domain Bacteria; phylum Pseudomonadota; class Gammaproteobacteria; order Enterobacterales; family Vibrionaceae; genus Vibrio; species Vibrio anomalopis. Next base: position 81,581 of record NZ_AMSD01000001.1, read on the forward strand.
AGTTTCGGATTTCTCATAAGCTTTCTCTAAAAGAATCCAAGCTTCATGACGCTTAGCCTTCTCTCTAGAAAGTTGGGTTTCTCCAAAACCATCTTCAACGGCATCTAAAGCTACATCGATTACGCTGCCTACTTTAATTTCTAGTTCACCTGAGGAATTTTTAAATTCCTCTTCAGAAATAGCAGATTCAGATTTAAGACCAGCATCAACAAGAACAAAACCATTTTCAATAGCTACTACAGTACCTTTTACAATACTACCCTGTTGAAATTCAGTTTCACTTAGAAACTCTTCAAATAATTGAGAAAAAGATTCATTCATTTATTTATATCTTTAATAAATTGAACATCCAAGTGCATCCAGCACATGGGGTTATTAATCTTGCCAGTCTATAACATCCATGAGACCAACGTATAACATATATAGAATGCCAATTAAATAAAATTTAATTGGATATATTGTAATGATTTCTTCAATACTTCTTGCATACTCATAGCAGTGGAATCCAAACAAAAAGCTCCTTCAGCAGGATATAAAGGTGCTATAAGACGATTACGATCTCGATGATCCCGGTCACGAAGTTCATTTAAAAGACCGCTAAATTTAACATTCAATCCATGACTTTGCAACTGCCTAAATCGCCTTTTTGCTCGTTCTTCAAGGGTTGCATCTAGAAAAATTTTAACTTTTGCTGATGGAAAAACTACTGTACCCATATCGCGACCATCAGCTACAAGCCCCTTCCCTTTTACAAATAAACGCTGCCTTTTTAATAATGCTTCACGAATTTTTGGTAATATTGATATTTTTGAGGCTGCTAATCCTATTTCTTCTTTTCTTAGTTCCTTAGATATATCTTCACCTTCTAAGATTGTTTTAAGAAAATTATTTTTCAAAACAAACTGAACATCTAGACAGCTTGCTAAAGGAATAAGTGCTTTTTCAGTTTTTAATCCATGACGAATAGCCGCAATAGCCAGCGCACGATAAATTGCACCAGAATCTAGTAAATCAAAACCTAGCTGTTTAGACAATGAAAGACATAAAGTACCTTTCCCTACTCCGCTAGGTCCATCAACCGTAATGACTGGTGTTTTAAAAGACATCTATAACTCCAATTTTTTAAAAATGGGGAAATAAAATTTGGAAAAATATTTTCAAATAAAAGTGTACATAGGGATATAAATTTAACTATAATGCTCATCAAAATATTTAATATTGGTATTACTTCTTAAAATATGTAGCAAAGTATATAATTCTTGAACTGAATTGAATTCAATAAGCTGGTTTACAATAGTTTGATTAGATTTAGTATTAAAAGTGTTTTCTACACTATCTAAAGCAATAATGACTACATTTCCTGTAGCATCTTGAGCATAAGTATACACCGAATTTTGATGAACAGGTTTTTTCATGGAAAAAATTGTATTTGCAAATTCTGAAGTACGATTGACTTTTTTAACTTCACTAAATTTTAAACTTTCCTTTTCTAAAATAACATCTTCATCCGTATTTTTTAAAGAATCAACAAGTTTTTTTGCAAATATAGATGCTTTTTGTTTGGCTTGAATTTCAGAAAGTTTCATTATAATTTGATCACTAACTTGATCTAAGAGTAATGGAACCTTATTTTTAAAATCTTCAACTCGAATAACTAATATATGTTCTGGATTTATTTCAATAACTTCAGAATTTAAACCCTCCTGTTTAATTTCTGGTTTTGAAATAACCTCTAGAACTATAGGTTTTTTTAAAATTTCAGGGTATTTATTCTCAGAAATAAAATCTGTAGTATACACTGGCTGATTGATTGATTGAGCTACTTCATTCAAAGAATAAGGAAATTCAAAAGCTAAATTTTCTAGTTGATGCTTAAGTTCATAAAAAGTATTAATTGCCTTTTGAGATTTTAATTCTTCTTTAACTTGATCAGAAACTTTTGAATAAGGTTTAGTAAAACTAGCTTTTACATCATCAAGTCTTATAATATGATAGCCAGTTTTAGATTGTATTAAACTAGAAATGTCTCCTATTGATTTTAAAGAAAAAACTGCTCTTTCAATCTCAGGATCTATTGTGTTACGTTGAATCCATTCTACATTAAATGTAGAAGACTCTTTGGGTGTTTTTTTTGCTATATTGGAAAAATTAGCACCTAAATTTAACTCTTCTAAAATTGAATATGCTATTTCTTGATTATTATCAGGAATAAAAATATGACTTATTTTACGACTTTCTTCAGCAAAAAAAAGATTTATATTATCAAAATAATATTGTTTTGCTTCATCATCTGTAACTACAACATTCTTTTTTAATGATTCTAGAGATAATTCGATATAGGATAATTTTAATTTTTCAGGTTGACTATAAAATTCAGCATTTTCACTGTAGTATTGAAAAATTTCTTCTTCACTTAATGAAATATTATTTAGAAATTTTTCCATTCCTATTTCAATTATACGTACATTACGAATTTGGTTAATAAGTTTATTTTGTGCATTTATTTCACCAGGTAGTAAAAAATTACTCTCTTGTATGGCTGGAATTAATTGATTCTGAATCAGATAATCAATTCGTAAAGACTGTTCAAAATTTTCTACTGAAAAACCAGAGCGAAAAAGAGAACTCTTATAGAATTCAATATCAAATTTACCATCATATTGAAATTGTGGCATAGAAAGAATGAGTTCGCGAAGCTGAGAATCAGTTACCTGTAAACCCAAAGATTTTGAATATTTTTCAAGTAAAACTCTATTAACCATACGTTCCAAAATTGATTTACGAAAAGATTTAAGGTAGTCCAGGTCGGACAAAGTCTTATAAAAACGTTGACCAAGTTCAGAACGCATAGTATCAAGTTCATTCTGATATCTTTTCTCTAGATCTGGGAAAGTAATTTTTACATCATCCACTTTTACCACAACGTTTCTATTAATACTAATTAGATAATTTCCAATACTAGCAAATAAAAAGGAAGTAATCACTAAACCGATAACTATCTTAATAATAATCCTACTAAAAGGTAAGTCTGACCAATTTAGCATACTTTAATTCCAGCAGTTATAATTCCTACCTTTAAATAGTTGCCTAATAATACAGTTACTTTTACTTTTTTGATAAATACCTCTAGAATAAAAACAAATTTTTATAATGTCTAGTATAAATAGCAACCTGCTCTACTGATTGAGCTTTATTTACCATAACTATTTTTTCATTTAATTGAAATATATTATTTTTAAAATTAAAATAATCAGTTTAAAATCTGGAATAAGTTTCGTTCTCTCTAAATTTCAACTCAAAAAGAAAATGGATCTTGTTCGAGTGCAACTTTTAATACCTCATCGATTGATTTCATTGGAAGAATTGTAAGCTCAGAAGTTATATTATCTGGGATTTCTTCCAAATCACGTTCATTATCTTTTGGAATTAAAACATTAGTAATACCACCACGCCGAGCTGCTAAAAGCTTTTCTTTTAAACCACCAATAGGCAAAATTTTTCCACGCAAAGTAATTTCACCTGTCATAGCTACTTTCGCTTTCACTGGGTTATTTGTTAGACTAGAGACGAGAGCAGTACATACTGCAATTCCTGCACTAGGTCCATCTTTTGGTGTCGCTCCTTCTGGAACATGAACATGAATATCATGTTTCTCATAGAAGTTATTTTTAATGCCTAATTTATTTGCTCGGGCACGAACTACAGTTATAGCTGCTTGAATGGATTCCTGCATTACATCACCAAGGGAACCTGTCTGAGTTAATTTTCCTTTTCCAGACATAACCTCTGTTTCGATAGTCAACAAATCACCACCAATTTGTGTCCAAGCTAATCCTGTAACTTGACCAACACGGCTGCTATTATCAATCTTACCAAAATCATAACGCCAAACGCCTAAGTAATTTTTTAGGTTATCTATATTAACTAATACAACAGAGTTTGATTTTCCATTAATTAAAATGCTTTTAACTACTTTGCGGCAAATTTTAGAAATTTCTCTCTCTAAAGCACGCACACCAGCTTCACGGGTATAGTAGCGAATAATACCAATAATTGCAGAATCTTCAATTTTAATTTCATGAGATTTTAAAGCATTACGTTGAATTTGTTTATCAATTAAATGTCGCTTAGCAATATTTAATTTTTCGTCTTCAGTATAACCAGATAAACGAATTACTTCCATACGATCTAATAATGGACTTGGTAAATCCATTGAGTTAGATGTAGCTACAAACATCACGTCTGATAGATCATAATCAACTTCTAAATAATGATCATTAAATGCATTGTTTTGTTCTGGATCTAATACTTCTAAAAGAGCTGATGAGGGATCACCTCTCATATCAGAAGAGATTTTATCAATTTCATCTAAAAGAAATAATGGATTTTTAACTCCAACTTTAGACATTTTTTGAATTAATTTACCGGGAAGAGAACCAATATACGTACGTCTATGACCTCTGATTTCTGCCTCATCACGCATACCACCTAAGGCCATACGTGTGTATTTACGACCGGTTGCAGTAGCAATTGATCGACCTAAAGAGGTTTTACCGACACCTGGAGGGCCGACAAGACAAAGAATTGGTCCTTTTAATTTATTAATACGATTTTGTACTGCAAGATATTCAAGAATACGTTCTTTTACTCGTTCAAGACCGTAATGATCTTCATTAAGAATTTCCTCAGCTTTAGCTAGATTTTTTTTAACTTTTGAACGTTTTTTCCAAGGAACAGTAACCATCCAATCAATATAGCTACGAACAACTGTTGCTTCAGCTGACATAGGAGACATCATTTTAAGTTTTTGTAATTCTTGGTGTGTCTTTTCATGGGCTTCTTTAGACATTTTTGCTTTTTCTATTCTTTGCTTCAGAGTTTCAAATTCATCTGGTGCATCATCCATTTCACCAAGCTCTCTCTGAATTGCTTTCATTTGTTCATTTAAATAATATTCTCGTTGTGATTTCTCCATTTGCTTCTTAACGCGTCCACGGATCCGGTTTTCCATCTGAAGCATATCTATCTCTGATTCCATTTGTTGCATTAAAAATTCTAAACGTTTTGTTACATCAAGAATTTCAAGAACTTGTTGTTTATCTACAAGCTTAAGTGGCATATATGCTGCGATAGTATCAGCTAAGCGTGCACCTTCATCAATTCCATTTAAAGATGTTAAAACTTCTGGAGGAATTTTTTTATTTAGCTTAATAAAAACTTCAAATTGATTAATCGCACTACGAATAACTACTTCTTGTTCTTTATCATCCTCAAGTTCAGTAGTTTGAAGTAGCTCTATTGAGGCTAAGAAAAAATCATTTTCTTTAAACTGTTTAATCTTAGCTCTTTGTTGACCCTCAACTAAAACTTTTACTGTACCATCCGGCAATTTTAATAGTTGTAAAATTGTGGCTACCGTTCCTACATCAAATAAATCATCTTGAGTCGGTTTATCAGTTTCAGCTGTTTTTTGAGCTACAAGGAGAGCTTGTTTGTTCTTATCCATCGCTGCTTCTAAGCAACTAATAGAAGTCTCACGAGCAACAAATAATGGGATAACCATATGAGGATAAACCACCAAATCACGCAAAGGCAGTACAGGGATCTCGATACGCTCGGAACATTCCAAGTTCATATATTTTTCTTCTCTTTAATTGATATTTAATAAAAAGGAGGAATTTAAAACCTCCTTTTTTTGAGACTTATTCGGCAGTTGCTGTTTGGTGAGCTGAATGGCTATAAATCAATATAGGTTCAGCCTCACCATTTACAACTGTATCATCAATGATAACTTTACTAACATCTGTTACCGATGGCAATTGATACATTGTTTCTAGTAAAATATTTTCTAGAATTGAGCGCAAACCACGGGCTCCTATTTTACGAGACATTGCTTTTCTAGCAATAGCTCGCAATGCATTTTTACGAAATTCAAGCACTACATCTTCAAATTTAAGAAGTGCAGAATATTGCTTGATAAGTGCATTCTTCGGCTCGCATAAAATTTGAATTAGAGCATTTTCATTTAATTCCGTCAATGTTGTTGTTACTGGAAGTCTTCCAACAAATTCTGGAATAAGACCGTATTTAACTAAATCTTCAGGCTGCACTTGTGCAAATAATTCATCAACTGTTTTTACCATTTCATCTTTTGAGCGAGATTCAGGTCCAAATCCAATATTTGAACCAGTTATAACACGTTTTTCAATAATTTTATGCAATCCAGCAAATGCACCTGCGCAAATAAATAATATTTTAGACGTGTTAACTCGAAGAAACTCTTGCTGAGGATGTTTTCGACCTCCCTGTGGTGGTACTGAAGCTACTGTTCCTTCAATAAGCTTTAAAAGTGCTTGTTGAACACCTTCTCCTGATACATCACGAGTAATTGAAAGATTTTCAGCCTTACGAGAGATTTTATCAATTTCATCAATATATACAATACCAAGCTCTGCTTTTGATACATCATAATCACATTTTTGCAATAGTTTTTGAATAATATTTTCAACATCCTCTCCAACATAACCGGCCTCTGTTAATGTTGTTGCATCTGCTATAGCAAAAGGAACATCTAAAAAACGAGCTAATGTTTCCGCAAGCAAGGTTTTCCCACTTCCTGTAGGACCAATAAGTAGGATATTACTTTTCCCTAATTCTATTCCATCTGGGATGATTTCAGAATTTTGTAAACGCTTATAATGGTTATAAACTGCAACGGAGAGCACTTTTTTAGCATAACTTTGACCAATAACATAATCATTGAGATATCCGCAAATCTCTTCAGGAGTAGGTAAAGCTTTAGGTTGTTTTTTATTAGTTAAAACTTCTTTAATTTCTTCAGAAATAATTTCATTACAAAGTTCAACACACTCATCACAGATGTAAACTGAAGGCCCTGCTATTAACTTACGAACTTCATTCTGGTTTTTTTTACAGAAAGAACAATATAGCAGCTTCTTGCTATTGCCATTTTTGTTATTATCTGTCATTCGCTAAACTCTCCTGGTTTTGTTTTATAGTGTATTAATATTGAAAAATATAAGTGTCAACAAGCAATATAAAAAAGAAGAATGTAACTTGAAAAAGCCTATAAGTAAAATAACTCAAAATCTATTTTTAAATACAAATCATTTATATTTATAAAAACGATATACTATTAACAATAAGATTTATTAACTAAAGAACAATCCTTTTCTGTTAAAGAGTAATATCCTTTTTACCTATTCATTATCTGATTAAAAGATATATTTTTATTCAATACAGTTGCTTTAGTTAGGATAAATTCAATAACTTGCTCTTCAAGAGCAAGATTATGTATATTAGCCATGATCTGTTCATTATTTTTGTAGTGATTAATAATTTTTAATGGATTTTCATAGGCTATTGATAGTTCTTCCATCAAGGTCTGCACTTTTTGTTTATCAACTTTAAGCTCTTCAGATTTTATTACTTCAGAAAGAATAAGAGCACTAATTACTCGACGTTTTGCTTTATTTTCCAAAAATTTAATTGGTAATTTATCTACTGATACTGTATTATTTTCATTGGAATTGCCAGATATGAGATGATGACGAAGAAAAGACACTTCCTTATCAACAAGAACTTTAGGTAGCATATTGAGTTCATTAGTAGCCATCAAACCATCAACAATTTGTTCTTTAATAGACTCTTTAATTGCTTGTTTCAGTTCGCGTTTCATATTTTTATACACTTCAATTTTTAAAGCTTCTAAACCTCCATTTAGGATACCAAACTTAGAAAAAAATGCACTGTTCATTTCTGGAAGTTTACATGCTTCTACTTTTTTTATTTTAATCTGAAATTTAGCTTTTTCACATTTAAGATTTGAGTCTTCTAAAAAATGCTCTGCAGGAAGACTAGTTTCAATATTAAATGTCATTCCTGCTTTTTTACCAATTATATTTTCTCCTAAATTAGGAATTCTATGATCTATACCTATTTCAACTGAAAAATTCTTAATTTTATTATCTTCAATCTCTTGATTGTCAATAAATCTTATACAATCAATGATTGCTCGATTACCTTTTTCAGCAACAGTGTTAATTTCAACCCAATCAGCCTGCTGCCTGCGCAAAGTATAAATCATTTCTTCAATATCTGAATCTTGAATTTTAACTATAGGTTTCTCAATAAGAATACTATTTAATTTTTTAAGATCAATTTTTGGGCAAATCTCAAAGGTAGCCATAAATACTAATGGTACACCTTTTTTATCTGTTATAGGAAAAAATATAGGTGAACTAACAGGATTCATTTTTTCTTTTATTACAGCTTCTAGAAAATAATGTTGCATAGCTTTATCAATTACATCTTGACGTATTGCTTTTCCATATATTCTATCAACTAACTTAATTGGAACCTTTCCTTGACGAAATCCATTAAAATGGCGTTTTTTGGTAATATCGTGTAATTTAGCTATGACTGCATTTTCAATATCAGAACTTGGAACAGTAATATTTAGACGACGCTTTAAAGCTCCTAGAATTTCTGTGGTAACTTGCATTATTTTAGAACCTCAAAAATAGTTCAGTAATTCAATTATATTATCTATTTTAACATGTTATGCGTAATCCTACGTATTCTACTTAAAAAGTAATACAATTAAATTTGAATTATTTGATAATATATTAAACGTTCCAAGTAGAACTTTTCTTTTTAATGATGATCTTAAATTAACGCATAATTAATTAAACAAGATCAAAATTGTTTTACTTCTTGGTGAGTATTTTAAGCAAGCTTTAAAAGCTTTTTTATAAAGCCTTAAAAATAAGATTTACAATTACTGGAACCGTGTTTGAAATAGGAATTCCTCCAACAGTCTCAGCTAATTTATTTAGATTATCAATAGGGATAGAAAAATCATCAGAATTAATAATTATATGATTTGTAGAGGAAACACTGAGATAATCTTTTGATTTAATAATTAATAAAGGTATCTGCATTTTTTTAGTATTGCCTAGTAATGTAATATTAGCAGGAATGGTCATTTTAATAGGCATAAAATCAATTTCTGATAAATTAACTTTTCCTGATACTTCAATATTAGGATATTTATTCGATTGAAAAAATAATTCATTTAACCTTTTATCTCGAATTGGATTTAAGCTATCGATTCCTAATGGAGAAATATTCACCTGAAATACACCTTCTTCATTAATCGAACCTGTTAGTGTAGTAATAGTAGCTGGTTCAACAATATATTGCTTTTTAATTGAGGCATAGCTAATAGTAGATATAGAATTATCAAGCTGATATTTAGAGAAAGTAGGTTTAGACAAGAATAAAAACATGATTACTGTTATATATGTATATATTTTTTTCATTAAAAACCTTAAATTAATTTAGAACAACATAATACTCTAAAAATCTAGTTCACTGAGATAATAGAATTTATATATCTATATACATTATAAATTCTTACCTATTTAAGAGGATAGAATCTTTAATTAGCTTAGTTCATTCATATCTATAATATGCTAGAATGGAATAAATTTAAATAATAAATAAGCTAGTTATAACTAAAATTTTCAGGTGTTTTATTTCACTAATAAAAACTAATAAATTTCCTATTAATAAGTAAATCAAATTTAAGGAAAATCATGCTAATTACTAATAGTACTAAACTAATTTAGTACCTTTAATATCAATTAGACCTTATTAAAATTCGAAGATAAAAAAATCTATAATCTATCTTTTAGATAGACTAAAATACTTCATGCTTCACAATCAATTATTCTATAGGATTATTTTTTATCATAAGTATAATTAATATTAAATATGTATTTTGCATTATTTTGATATATAAGCAACTAAATCTAACACCTTATTTGAATACCCAATTTCGTTATCATACCAAGATATAATCTTAAAAAAGTTATCAGTCAAAGATATTCCAGCTTTAGCATCAAAAACTGAAGTTCGCATCTCACCAAGAAAATCTTGAGATACAACTGAATCCTCTGTATAACCTAAAATACCTTTTAGTGTAGTTTCAGATGCTTGTTTCATTACTTCACAGATAGATTCATAAGATGTAGATTTTTCTAAATTAACTGTTAGATCAACTACAGATACATTAGCTGTAGGTACACGGAAAGACATACCAGTTAATTTTCCATATAATTCTGGAAGAACGAGGCCAACAGCTCGAGCTGCACCAGTTGAAGATGGAATAATATTTTGATAGGCACCACGTCCACCACGCCAATCTTTAATTAAACAACCATCAACAGTTTTTTGAGTTGCAGTAGTCGCGTGGACAGTAGTCATTAGACCAGATTCTATACCAAAATTATCATTTAAAACTTTAGCAATAGGTGCTAAACAATTTGTAGTACAAGAAGCATTAGAAACAATATCCTGATTAGAATAGCTAAACTCATTAACGCCCATGACAAACATTGGAGTCGAATCTTTAGAGGGGCCTGTAAGCACAACTTTTTTTGCGCCAGAAATAATATGATCCCGTGCTGTGTCATCGCTTAAAAAAAGACCTGTTGCTTCGACTACAACATCAACATTAATAGCATTCCATTTTATTTTTTTGGGATTGGATTCGGAAGTGACACGAATGGACTTACCATTAATAATAAGCTCATCATCTTTAATCTCTACAGTCCCATTAAAACGACCATGAGTAGAATCATACTTTAATATGTATGCTATGTACTCTAAATCAATCAAATCATTAATACCAACAATTTCGATATCATTACGATTTTGTGCTGCACGAAACACAAAACGACCAATACGACCAAATCCATTAATACCTACTTTAATTGTCATTTACTATTTCTCCAATAACTAATGATAAACTCCAATTTCCACAACTGTACCAATATTTTATAACTAAAACACCAAATTATACTTTATTCATTTATTAATGAAGTGTTCTTATCTAAAATCAACGGGATAAAAATATCCTATCTAAAGATTTATGTCAATTTTTAGATAGGATATGCTTTTAATAGGGATTGACTGTAATATTTAATGCAGTTTAGATTTAATAAATTCTAAATAAGAAAGTTATTAATTATTATTAATCCATTCATCCATATCTGTTTTCAAATTATCAGATTTAGTACCAAACACAGCTTGAACACCACCAGAAACTACAACTACACCTTTAGCACCTAGTTTTTTCAATTTTTCTTTATCAACGATGTCTGTATCTACCACAGAGACACGCAACCGAGTGATACAGGCATCTAGTGAAATAATATTAGCTTTTCCACCAAATACCGATACTAATTTACCTCCAATATCTGAAGTCGATGGTAAATTTACATTATTAAATTCCTCACTATTTTCACGACCCATAGTTTTAATATCTAACTTTTTAATTAATATACGAAAGATGCAGTAATAGACTACTGCATAAACTAAACCAATACCAATTATTAGCAGGATATTTCTTGAGTTACCAGATAATAATAGAAAATCTATTAAACCATGCGAGAATGAAATTCCATGTACTATTCCTAGAACATTAGTAACAACGTATGCAGAACCAGCTAGTAAAGAGTGAATAGCATAAAGCATAGGCGAAACAAACAAGAATAAAAATTCAATTGGTTCGGTAATTCCTGTTAAAAAAGATGTTAAAGCTAATGAAATCATAACACCAAAAACTTTTAAATAATTCTGAGGGTTAGCAGAATGAGCAATCGCTAGTGCTGCCGCTGGTAAACCGAACATCTTAAAAAGATATCCACCAGCTAATTGACCAAAACCATCTCCTGTAATACGAGATGTTTCGTCAGCGACTAAGTAACAAGTAAGGACACCTTTTTGAATTTCACCAATAGCATTAGTGCATCTTCCGACTTCGAAAAAAAATGGAGCATTCCAAACATGGTGCAAGCCAAATGGAATTAGAGCACGTTCTATGATACCATAAAGGCCGAAGGCTAGCGCAGGATTCTGATAAGCCGCCCAATTAGAAAAATAACCAATTGCTTCACGAATTGGAGGCCATATTATGGATAATAAAATTCCTAATGCAATTGCTAAAAAACCAGTAATAATAGGTACAGCTCGTTTCCCGGAAAAAAAACCAAGATATTCTGGAAGTCTAACTTTAAAAAAACGATTAAAAACCCAAGCTGCAATAGCACCAACTAAAATACCACCTAATATCCCAGTATCCATTTTTTCCATATGCATCAAGGAAACTGTAACAACGTCTAATGTTGCTTTCATAATTCCATAACCAACAGCAGCAGCAAGACCTGATACACCATCATTGTTCGTGAAACCGAGAGCTATTCCAATGGAAAACAATAATGGAAGTTGATGGAATACAGAAGCACCAGCCTTTTCCATAATAATAGAAACCATATCTGGAACAAAAGAAAGGTTAGCAGTTCCTATTCCTAAAAGAATACCTGCAACAGGTAAAACTGACACTGGCAACATCAATGATTTGCCAACTTTTTGTAAATTAGCAAAAGAATTCTTAAACATGCTTTTATGCTCCTGATAACACCATTGTCGTTGATAAGAATATAAAACAATTCATGTAATCAACGAAGAAATACATATTAGAAACGGATTCTAATCTTTTAAAGCTATCAATATATATTGATATTTATCAAATTTGCTAGTTGCTAATCAAACTAAATTGCAAAGTAACTATATAGATCACAGTTACTAAGAAAAGAATCAGTTAGACAGAAAAGCATTAAGTAGATATTTCATTAGTTAAATTTATTAACCAATTTGTTATTAATAATTCCTTATTTAAAACTGGATGTAAACGTATTTCTTTTCTTAATAAATTAAGCTTAGCTGTTTGTGTATAAAGGTCATTATAATTAAGTAATCTGCTTAACTGGATAGCACCTGGAATAGTATATTCATCAATTAATCCAAAGTGGGATTTTTGTGCATCGGTAAATAAGTACCATAACCATGCTAAATATTTATTAGGGTCTTTTAATAAACACTTAGTTAAATTTATTAATTCTTCTAGATCATTTTTCATTGCTGAAATTAGTTTCTGTTCAATCATTAAATAGGTTTCTAACTCATTAGTTTGAATAAAAGTTAAAATATCTATTGGAGCATAATTATTTAAGTGCAAAGTATAACCAGGAATGTCTTCTTTTGTTTTAGATTTTAGCCAGTTTAGAAGCACCATATGTTCAGGGATGCTAACGTTCCAACATTGACAACGACTTTTAATAGTTGGTAGTAATAAATTAGGTTTAAAAGAAACTAGAAGAAAAATACAATTTGATGGTGATGTTTCTAAAGTTTTAAGCAAAGCATTCGAAGCTGATTCATTCATAGCTTCAGCAGGCATAACTACAATTAAACGAAAACCAGAAAACTGAGAAGTTTCACAAGCAATTTTATTACAAAATCGAATTTGATTGATGCTAATTCCTCCTCCATTTATTTCTGGAGAAATCAAATGAAAATCAGGATGATTACCAGATTCCACTAATTTACAACTATGGCAAAAACCACAATAATCACCGAGATAGTTAGAACACATTAAGACTTGAGTTAAATGCTTAATTAACTGTTCACTGCCTAAACCATGAACACTATTAAGGAGAACAACATTAGGGAATTGAGCTGTTTCTAAACTTAACTTCCAATAATGCCAAATATCTTTTAACCATGGATAAAGATTTTCCATTTATTACCTTATGTTCAACCATGTATTTAAAATATTTCTAATATCATTAGCTACTTGAACCATATTTTGCTCAGCATCAATTATAACAGTATTGCAATCTTCATTTGCTAACTTTAAATAGCATTCACGAGTTCGATTAAAAAAATCAATATCCATTTTCTCAATTCTATCAACTTTTCCAAAGTCACGAGAGTACACTCGCTCAAGACCAATTTTTGGATCAAGATCTAAGTAAAATGTTAAATCAGGTATTAAATCAACTAATATAGTTTCCTTTAACATAGAAAGAATGTTTGATGAAATGTTTCGACCAGCGCCTTGATAAGTTTGTGATGACATATCATGACGATCACTTACAACCCAAATTCCTTTTGAAAGAGCCGGCTTGATAATATGTTCTACTGATTGCACTCTAGCAGCATACAGTAATAATAATTCAGTCATATTTTGCAGAGATTCATTTTTCGGCTCTTCTTTAATAAGCAAACGAATCTTTTCTGCTAAATTTGTTCCTCCAGGTTCTCTGGTACTTTTTACTTTTAAAATGCCAGCATTAGTAAGAGTTGTGGAAATAATCTTCACGGCTGTGCTTTTTCCAGAACCTTCAAGTCCTTCTACAACAATAAATTTTGCTTTTTTCATTATTTTAAATATATCTAATTTTTTAAATATTGTTTTACTGCTCTATTATGATTCAATAAATTTTTTGAAAAAATATGCTCCCCCTCACCATTAGATACAAAATATAAGTATTCAGTTTGTTCAGGATTTAAAGCTGCTTCTATAGAAGACTTTCCAGTCATTGCTATTGGAGTAGGTGGTAATCCATGAATTAGATAAGTATTATAGGGTGTTAAAATATATAGGTCCTCCTTGCTAAGATTACCATTATATTTATTAGCAATACCATAAATAACACTTGGATCTGTTTGCAACCGCATTCCTTTATTCAATCGATTAAAAAAAACTGATGCAATGCGTCTCTTCTCAGAATATAACGCTGTCTCTTTTTCAATAATAGATGCTAAGATTAGGGCTTCATAAGGTGTGTTCAAGATTAAATTAGGACTTCTATCTAACCATTTAGAATTAATAAATTGATTTAATTGACTATGTGCCCTTTTTAAGATTTCAATATCTGAAGTACCTGCTGTATAATAATAAGTTTCAGCAAGAAAAAGTCCTTCTAATTTTTTTCGTTGTATCCCTAATATATTCGCTATTTCTATCTCATCTAAATTAGAGATAGTATCTTTCAGATATGGAGAAGAAAACAATGTTACCCTCCAATCATCAAAGCGAGTGCCTTCAATAAAGGTAATTGAAAACTGATATTCATTACCATCAACCAAATGTTGTAAAACCTTTTTTAATGTCATGCTTGGTTTTAGCTGGAATGTGCCTGCTTTTATATCTGAAAATTCCGGATGAAATCTAGGTAATAATCTTGAAATAAAATTAAAAGAAATCCAATTATTTTCAGTTAATAAGATTAAAGTATTATTTAAATTAGTTCCAGATTTTATTGTAATAATTTCTGGAACTTTAATTTGCAAAGGTTGTTGTAAATAAACATTAATCTGATTGCCAATATAAAAAAAAATACCAGCAATGGA
Source organism: Candidatus Photodesmus katoptron Akat1 (assembly GCF_000478685.1). Classification (GTDB taxonomy): domain Bacteria; phylum Pseudomonadota; class Gammaproteobacteria; order Enterobacterales; family Vibrionaceae; genus Vibrio; species Vibrio anomalopis. Next base: position 96,866 of record NZ_AMSD01000001.1, read on the forward strand.
AACTATAAAAAAAACTAACAATACTATTATTTTTTTTAACAAGGATTTAATCTCTCTTGAAAATATCTTGTTACCTTTCCAATATTATAATGCTTAGAAATAATTTTAATAACAGGAACAACTCCTAAAATTGAATTAGTTATAAAGATCTCTTCTGCATCATCAAGACATTGAAACTGAAAATTATCTATTATTAATTTTAAATTTTTTGAAGAAGAAAATTGAATTACTAACTGTCTAGTTATACCATTCACTCCTGCATTTTCAAGACTAGGAGTATAGATTATGTTATTTTTTACCCAAAATAAATTTGCAATTGTAGTTTCAATGAGATTTTTCTTAATATCTAAGACTATGGCATCAAATAATCCAAGGCGATTAATTTCTAATTTTAGTAATACTTGTTCAAGACGATTATTATGCTTATAACCAGCAAGTAAAGGATTAATCCCTAAATTCTGATTGCAAACGCCTAATTCTAAACCATAACGAATTAATCTTTTATAATGGTTAGGAACTAAGAAATGACTAATAGTGATATTTGGTGATTCAATCCCTTGGCTATTATAACCGAAATGTCCTTTTCCACGAGTAATATGAAGTTTTAATCCTGATTTTCTATTTTTTAGACGAGCTTCCATTAACCATTTATAAACTTTTTCCCAATTTGGAAGGGCAATATTTAGAAAGTGTAAACACTCTTCCATTCTTTTTACATGCATATCCCAATGCTGAATCTTTCCTTCAAAAACAAGCATAGTTGTAAAACATCCATCACCGTACTGAAATGAACGATCCATTACTGAAATGCTACTACTTAGTTTTCCATTTACCCAATGCATTTGTGCATCCAAACTAACGAAACTCGAAATTAAATTTTCTTAAAGATTAGGCAACCATTGGTGCCTCCAAAACCAAATGAGTTGCAAGCAGCATACTCAATATTTACTTTTCGACAAGTATTTGGGATGAGGTCGATAGATAAATTTTTTTCAGGATTATCTAAATTAATTGTAGGTGGGACAATCTGGTCAACTAATGACATAACAGTAATAATTGATTCAACTGAACCCGCAGCACCTAGTAAGTGACCTGTCATCGATTTTGTAGAAGAAACAAGAACTTGTTGATATCCAACTTTACCAAGAGCTCGTTTAATCCCTTTAATTTCTGCAATATCACCAGCCAGTGTAGATGTGGCATGTGCATTTATATAACCGATTTGTTCTCCAATAATTCCAGCATCATGCATAGCTGCTTCTATGGCTAAAGCCCCTCCAGAACCATCCTTGCTAGGAGCAGTCATGTGATAAGCATCACCAGACATACCAAAACCAACAAGTTCACAATATATGTGAGCACCACGTTCCATAGCATGTTCATAATCTTCCAGCACTATCAAACCAGCACCATCTCCAAGAACAAAACCATCACGACTTTTATCCCAAGGACGAGAAGCTTTTTGAGGCTCATCATTACGGGTAGATAACGCCTTTGCAGCGGAAAAAGCTCCTATTCCTAATGGAGTTGAAGCTTTTTCCGCTCCACCAGATAACATAATATCCGCATCACCATAAGCAATAATTCGAGCAGCATGACCAATATTATGAAGGCCGGTAGCACATGCCGTTGAGATAGAAATATTAGGACCACGCAAACCATACATGATAGAGATATAGCCTGAAATCATATTGATAATTGTTGAAGGAACAAAAAACGGACTAATTCTACGAGGTCCTTTTTCTTTAAGAGATTCATAGCCAGCTTCAATCAAACCAAGACCACCAATACCAGATCCGATAGCGACACCTATACGAGAAGAATTTTTTTTAGTAATAATAAGACCAGAATCATTTAAGGCTTGAATACTAGCAACGATACCGTACTGAATAAACAAATCCATTTTTCTCAATTCTTTTTTAGAAAGATAATCTTCACAGTTAAAGTTTTTAACTAAACCTGCAAAACGAGTCGAAAAATTTTTTGTATCAAAATGTTCTATATTTACAATACCACTTTGTCCAATTTTTAGCGCTTTCCAAGAAGATTCTACATTATTCCCTACTGGTGATAGCATACCCATTCCAGTAACAACTACACGACGCTTAAACACGATCTTACTCTCCGAAACTGAAATGATTTTAAAGCTAGGGGCTTATAGATATGTCGAAAACTCAGGCGGCCAGCAGAAGGCCACCTGGGAGAGATATTACTGAGTATTAGTTACATAATCAACTGCTGTTTGAATAGTAGTAATCTTCTCAGCTTCTTCATCTGGAATCTCAATATCAAATTCTTCTTCTAAGGCCATTACTAATTCAACAGTATCTAATGAATCAGCACCTAAATCATCGACAAAAGAAGCTTCATTTTTAACTTCAGCTTCATCCACACCCAGCTGTTCAATAATAATTTTCTTCACTCGTTCTTCGATATTGCTCATTTTTTTTTTCCTTATTAGAGTCTAGATTTCGCATAATATAATAATCTAATAGTCTAAGAACTGTTTCTTTTGAGTCCCTGACTAAACAAAGCATTTAGATGATTTTATAAGATATGTATGTCAAACCATGCACATCCCACCATTAACATTCAAAGTTTCACCAGTAATATAAGAACTTTCTGAAGAAGCTAAAAAGACAACTACAGATGCAATTTCAATAGGTTTCCCAAAGCGTCTAACAGGAATACTAGATAATATTTTATCACGATGTGCAGAGTTCATTGATTTTGTCATATCTGTGTCAATGAAACCAGGAGCTACTGCATTGACAGTAATTCCTCGAGAGGCAACTTCTTTTGCTAAAGATTTAGTAAAACCAATTATACCAGACTTTGCTGCAGAATAATTTGATTGACCTACATTACCTATAGTACCAACAATAGAACCAACATTAATAATTCTCCCATTGCGTTTTTTAATCATATTAGGTAATACCGCTTTTGAAAGATTAAATACAGAAGTTAAATTAGTTTCTATCACATGCGCCCATTCATGACTTTTCATACGTATTAAAAGATTATCTCTAGTAATACCTGCATTATTAACTAAGATATCAACTAAACCAAATTCACTATTAATCGAATGAATCAATTTTTTAATTGAATTCATATCAGTTACATCTAAAATAAAACCTTTTCCTTTATTTGAAAAATGATTGCTAATATTAATAGCACCAATTTCAGTTGTAGCTGTACCAATAACAGTTGCACCAGAATTAATAAAACTTTCAGCAATGGCATGTCCTATACCACGAGTAGCACCTGTAACTAAAACAACCTTACCTTCTAGATTCTTCATTGAATGTACCTATATCCTTTATTAATCAATTAGAGATTTAGCAAATTTTAAAGAAGCAATATCGTTAATAATTGCTATTTTCGGTTTAGGTATCTTAACAATCTTTTTTGTGAAACCACTCAATACCTTATTTCCTGGAGCAATTTCTAGAAATGTATGGACTCCTTCTCGAATTATTAATTGAATAATCTCAGACCAACGAACTGGACTATACAATTGACGGATTAGTGCTGATTTAATTTTGCTAGAATCAAATTCAGTGAGCACATCGACATTGTTTATAACTGGAATAGTAGGAGATTGAAAATTAATCTTTTCAAGATTTAAAGCAAGTTTGTCAGCTGCAGATTTCATCAACATACAATGAGAAGGTACAGATACAGAGAGCATTACAGTACGTTTAGCTCCAGCTTTTTTGCATAGAATTTCTGCACGTTCTACAGAATTCTTATGACCAGAAATGACAATTTGATCAGGAGAATTAAAGTTTGCAGGAGAAACTATTTCATCGTTTTTTTGTGCTTCTTTGCAAATTTTTTGAATAAAGTTCTCATTAAGACCTATAATTGCACACATTGCACCAATATTTTTTCCTGACATAGCTTCTTGCATTAAATAGCCACGTAATTTAACAAGCTTAACAGCCTCATTAAAATTAATAACATTAGCACATACTAGAGCAGAATATTCACCTAGGCTGTGACCAGCTAGACTTGAAGGTTGTTTATGATAGAAATTTTTTCTCCATACACGCCAAATAGAAACAGAAGCGGTCAATAACGCAGGTTGAGTGAAAGATGTTTGGTTAAGAGTTTCCTTTGGACCGTTTTGAATTAAATTCCAAAGATTATAATTAAGTGCATCAGCTGCCTCATCAAAAGTCTCTCTTACGAGATCATACTCTTTAGCTAGGTTCGAAAGCATCCCGATTTTTTGTGAACCTTGCCCAGAAAATAGAACAGAATACTTGCTCATTATTAATATTACCTACAATTTTTAAAACTTGACTAAAGCTGAACCCCAAGTGAATCCAGCACCAAATGCTTCAAGCAACAGTATCTGACCACGCTTTATACGTCCATCTCTAACAGCTTCATCAAGTGCAGTGGGTATTGTTGCTGCAGATGTATTTCCATGTCTATCTAAAGTAAGGACTACTTGCTCTAATGACATTGAAAGTTTTTTAGCTGTTGCTAAAATAATTCGATAATTGGCCTGATGTGGAATTAACCAATCTAATTCAGATTTATGTATAGAATTAGCAGCTAAGGTATCTTGAACTAACTTCGATAAATAAGTCACTGCTACTCTAAACACTTCACTACCTTCCATATGCAACCACTCACTTGAAGTGGTACTGTGTGCAGGAACCTTCAGACTTAATAAGTTTTCAAATTTTCCATCTGAATATAAATGTGTAGATAAAATACCTGGCTCTTCGCTTGCAGAAATAATAACTGCACCGGCAGCATCACCGAATAAAATAACAGTTGAACGATCAGCAGGATTACAACTCTTAGATAATGCGTCTGCACCAATAACTAGGATAGTTTTATACATTCCAGATTTAATATGTTGATCAGCAACAGATAAACCATATATAAACCCAGAACAAGCAGCTGATAAATCAAAAGCTGGACAAACTTGAATACCTAATTTATTTTGAACTTGGCAAGCTGATGATGGAAATCTATGGCTACCAGTAGTAGTTGCAACAATAATTAAATCAATATCACTTTTATCAATACCTGACATAGATATGGCCTTTTCTGCAGCTAGGAAGGCCATATCAGATACAGTTTCATTCTCTGCTGAAATACGACGTTCCTTAATACCCGTCCTAGAGAAAATCCATTCATCGCTTGTATCTACCATTTTTTCTAAATCAGCATTTGTTCGAACTTTGGATGGAAGATAGCAACCAGTACCTAAAATTTTACTATACATGAAGACTAATAATGCCTCTCACATAAAACTGATTTTAAACGATCAGTAATATGAGTAGACACTTTTTGTCTAACCTCATATACTGCTTCAGTAATGGCATTAACTATTGCTAATACATTAGCACCTCCATGACTTTTTATGACTACACCATTCAATCCTAGTAAGCTGGCACCATTATACTGATCGGGATTTAAAGTTTGTAATTCAGCAAATAAACCAGAAAATATTTTTTTTGCAATCCAAGTCCTCAATGATGATCCAACTAGAGTTAACTTTAACTTATCCATAAATAGTTGAGCAGTCCCTTCACATACTTTAAGACAAATATTACCCAAAAATCCATCACACACTATTACGTCTGCAGCATCATACAATAACTGGTTACCTTCTATATAACCAATAAAATTTACTAATTTATTTTGATATAACATCTTAGCAGCATGTTTGACAAGATGGTTCCCTTTTATCTTCTCTGATCCAATATTTAAAAGTGCTACTCTTGGTAATCGACCTAAATGTTGTTCAGCCAAAATACTACCCATTAAGGCAAATTGAAAAATAGAATCTGGGCTACTAGATACATTAGCACCTAAATCAAGCATCCAGGTTTTATTTCCCAGTGCAGTTGGCAATGTAGAAATTAAAGCTGGTTGTTCAAGTCCAGGTAACAATTTTAATTTAAAACGAGAAATAGCCACCAAAGCACCGGTATTACCGGCACTAATGCAAGCATTAGCAAAATCATTAGCAACTAAATCGACAGCCATAGCCATAGAGCTTTCAGAACCATGACGCAATGCTAAAGAAGGTTTTTCTGAGTCAGAAATAACCTTGTCGCTATGTTTAATACTCAATCTCGGATACGTTCCACAACCAACAAGAAGAGACAATTTAGAGGTGATAGCAGTCTGATCACCTGTTAATATCACCTTGAGTTCAGGAAAAAGTAGCAATGACCGTAGGGCAGCTGGTACCGTAACCTGAGGACCAAAATCTCCACCCATTGCATCGAGTGCAACAATTATATTTTGCAAAAAATATAATTACTTATTAATAACCTTTTTACCACGATAATAACCTTCAGATGTGACATTATGACGTAAGTGAAGCTCCTCTGATGTTGCATCTAAAGAAAATGTAGGCTCAACAAGAGCGTCATGAGAACGACGCATTCCACGTTTAGATCGCGTTTTGCGGTTTTTTTGTACTGCCATAATCTGATCACCCTTTATTATATTTATTAAGCTTATAAAAAGAAAAGATGTCTTTTAAAAGTAACTTTTATATGTTAACTAGAAAGAAGCACCTAAATCTGAAGAGACTACTAGACTATTTACATCTAATATCTTAAAAATAAGGAAACAAATGCTATCTTTCAAAATTAATTTAGTCAAAGAAAAAATATTCTGGTTAAGAATTTGATTATCCTACTTATTAATATTAATAATAAAATAAAGTATATCAATCTAATTTCTCTAATTATTTTAGTTTTATCAATATTTAATTTTTACTCCATAACTTTCGAGAATAGATTAAATAGATTAAAAAACTATTGTTCAGAATTTTTGTCAATTTTTTCAATTTTATAAAGTTAATGGTACTATAGATCTTTGTAGGGTCAACTTTTTTTAATATAAGAAAGACATATTTATTTTTTTACTTCAAATTGACAAGTTTTATTTTCCAATAAAATCTAAGTGTACATATTTTTTCATAATTTAAACTTACTATTTTTTATTCTCATATTCATATATTTCATAAATACTTACAGAATTAAAAAGTGCTTTTTTAAAAATTTCTTAAAGTTCATTAACACAGTTATGCACAATTTTTGTGGATAATTAAGCTTACAAATAGTATTTTATATTACAATATATAAAAACTGGGTTAATGTAGAAAAGTAAAATATTTAAACATTTTATTTAGAGTTAAATCAATGAAAGTCCTATATTTTAGGTTGTATTATTTAAGCAAGGAAGGATAATACAGTACCTGTAATTTCTGATTGTATGATTATGACCGGATATTTTTTATTGTTCTTAAGTACTGTTCTGGTAAATAACTTTGTATTATCAAAGTTTTTAGGATTGTGTCCTTTTATGGGAATCTCTAGAAAATTAGAGACTGCTGTTGGTATGGGACTTGCCACTACATTTGTTCTAACATTATCATCAATGTGTGCATATCTAGTTGAAAGATATCTTTTAGTACCGCTTGATATTAGATACTTACGCACTATGAGCTTTATTCTGGTTATCGCAGTACTTGTTCAATTTACTGAAATTCTACTTCAAAAAATAAGTCCAACTCTTTATCGATTACTAGGAATATTTCTTCCACTAATTACTACTAATTGTGCTGTATTGGGAGTTGCGTTACTAAATGTCAATTCAAATCATAATTTTACCGAATCTATTATTTATGGATTTTCTGCTTCTATTGGATTCTCTTTAGCATTAATACTATTCTCTTCAATGCGTGAAAGAATTTCCTATTCAGATGTTCCTTTACCATTTAAAGGTGCTTCTATTGCAATGATTACAGCTGGATTAATGTCAGCAATTTTTATGGGGTTTACTGGATTAGTGTGATTGATTAATAATGAATTTAACTTTACTAGCTATAATTTCTATTGTGGTTCTCTCTGCTATATTTGGTGCTATTCTAGGTTTTGCTTCCAAATATTTTCAAGGAGAACCTATTCCTATTATTGAACAAATTGAAAATATTTTACCGCAAACTCAATGTGCTCAATGTGGTTATCCTGGATGTAAACCATATGCAGAAGCAATTATTAATGGAGAAGAAATTGATAAATGCGTTCCAGGAGGGGATATTGCTATTAGTAGGCTTTCAGAACTCATGGGCATCGAAATAAAAGAAGGAGTAAAAAATTTTGGAGAAGTGCCTAAAACGGTAGCATTTATACATGAAGATATGTGTATTGGCTGTACCAAATGTTTAAAAGCTTGTCCAGTAGATGCAATTGTTGGTGGCATTAAAACAGTACATACAGTGATAAAAAATGAATGTACTGGATGCAATCTTTGTGTTTCTCCATGTCCAACTGATTGCATAGAAATGCTTCCAATAGAAATAACTACAGCAACTTGGAAATGGAAATTTGATAGTATTCCAATTGTGAATGTTAGCAGTTCTATTTCTTCAAAATCTAAAATAATATAGAGAATTAGAAATTGTCATGTCATCATTAATACAGAAGATAAAATCTGGTAAATTATGGGATTTTCCTGGTGGAATTTCTTTCCCCAAAAATAAAGCTCATCCTAGAAAAAAAACTTTAATGTATGCTAAAATACCCAGAGAGATAGTGTTACCTATAAGGTCATATACTAGTCTGCCTAATACCATAATTCCAAAAATAGGAGAACATGTTCTTAAAGGAGAACCCTTAATAAAATGTTATAATAATCGTGCTTCTTGCATTCCTATTCATTCAACAACATCTGGTATGATTGTAGCTATTGAGCCACGTATTATTGCTCATCCTTCTGGATTAACTGAACAATGTATTATTATTGAACCTGATGGAAACGATGAATGGTATCCTCTCCAACCTTTAGAGGATTTTTCTCTAAAATCACCAATTAAATTGATCGAACGTATTAAGCAAGCTGGAATTATTGGAATGGGAGGTGCAGGATTTCCAACTTCAACGAAAGTTTATTCTTCACTTAAAAAAATCAATATTTTAATTATTAATGCAGCAGAATGTGAACCTTACATTACTGCAGATGATTCATTAATACAAAATCATATTAATGAGATAATTCAAGGCATTGAAGTTATTGACTATATTCTTAAACCAAAACTGATAGTGATTGCTATCGAAGATGATAAACCAGAGGCGATTAATTCTCTAATTCAAGCTACTAAAAACAAAGAAATAATTATTCGAGTTATTCCTACTAAATACCCTTCTGGTGGAGAAAAACAATTAATTAAAATTCTCACTAATATGGAAGTTCCAAGTGGTAAAATACCAATCGATATTGGGATCCTAGTACAAAATATTAGCTCTATTTATGCTATTAAAAGGGCTATTTGTGATGGTGAACCATTAATTGCTCGTGTTGTAACACTAGCGGGGAAAATATTTAAAGAAACTTTAAATATATGGACATTAATTGGAACTCCAATTGAGGCACTTTTAAATGAATTTTCTTCTAGAACTAATAAACAATTTGAACATTTAATATTAGGTGGATCAATGATGGGATTTAGTATACCAAATACAAGCATTCCAATAACAAAAACAACAAATTGTATTTTTATACCAAAAAGTAATGAAGTAGTTTCTCCTTTACATGAAATGCCTTGTATTCGTTGTGGTTATTGTTCAAATGTATGCCCTGCTTCCTTATTGCCACAACAACTTCAATGGTATGCTAAGGCAAAACAGTTTGAAAAATGCAAGGAATTTAACTTAACAGACTGTATTGAATGTGGTGCATGTGCTTATGTTTGTCCAAGTAAAATTCCATTAGTTCAATATTATCGTCAAGCTAAATCAGAAATTTATACTTGTGAAATTGAAATGAAATCTGCTCAACGTGCTAAAAAACGTTTTGAATCGAAAAATACTCGAATGAAACTAGAAAAGCAAGAGAAAGAAAAACATCTCAAAAAACTAAGAGAAAAACATAAGAAACAACTTGTTAGTAATAAACATGCTATTTTAGCTGCTATCGAGCGTGTCAATAAAAAGAATAAACTAAATCAAATAGATAATATCCCTAATAAGGGAATCAATACGCAATCAAAAATGAAAATCTAATTCTAAGGATACAAATCGTGCCACTTTTAATGTCTAGTTCTCCATATGATCATAACAAAAGAAGCACAACAAAATTAATGCAGTTAGTAATTATTTGTTTGTTTCCAGGTTTAGTTGCACAAACTTACTTTTTTGGATGGGGGACAATAATACAACTGTGTTTCTCAATTATTATCTCTATATTATTAGAGATTTTTGTAATATTGCTAAGAAAACGTCATCCAAAAACAGCTCTTAGAGACAATAGTGTACTTGTTACAGCTTGGATTCTTGCTATTTCTATCCCTCCTTTATCACCTTGGTGGATAGTATTTATTGGTCTTATATTTGCTGTAGTTATTGCAAAACATTTATATGGTGGTATTGGAGAAAATTTATTCAATCCTGCTATGATAGCTTATGTAATTTTATTGGTTTCTTTTCCTATTCAAATGACTAGTTGGATTGAAGCAGGCAAATTAAAGATTGATCCTATTTCATTTATAGATTCATTTTTCTTAATTTTTTCTGGTTTTAATACTGATGGATTATCATTACAACAACTCCGAGTAGGAGTCGATGGTCTGACAATGGCAACACCATTAGATGCATTTAGGACTTCTTTGCATATTGGGAATACTATTAATGAAATTCTTGAACAATTGAAATTAGATCCTTTATTTACTAGTTCCTGGAAATTAATTAACCTTACGTATTTACTTTCCGGATTACTATTACTTAAATTACGTGTAATTAGCTGGCATATTCCAATTAGTTTTTTGATAAGTTTAATAATAATTAGTGAATTATTTATGATAATTACTCCAGATAAAACTGCATCTTCAATGTTTCACTTATTATCTGGAGCAACTATGCTAGGTGCATTTTTTATTGCAACCGATCCTGTATCAGCTTCAACAACAGTTAAAGGTCGAATTATATTCGGGGCATTTATAGGGATAATGACATTTATTATTCGAAGTTTTGGTGGATTTCCTGATAGTATAGCATTTTCAGTTTTGTTAGCTAACATGTGTGTTCCATTACTTGATCACTATACACAACCTCGTACATATGGTCAATAAAACTATGTTAACAATAATTCGTAAAAGTAGTTTAACTTTAGCTTTTTTTGCTTTTTTATCTACAGGTTTAGTTGTTATAACTCAATATCTAACTAAACATCCTATTGAACAACGAGTTAAAGAAGAATTATTATCCACACTAAATCAAATTATTCCTTCTGAATTATATGATAATAATTTATATGATTCCTGCACTTTCGTTATGGACCCTTTACTAGGTACAAATGACATGGTTCCTGCCTATTTAGCAACATTAAAAGGTCAACCAACCGCTTTAACGATAGAGGCTGTAGCACCAGATGGTTATAACGGTAAAATAAATATTATTGTAGCTGTAAAAGTAGATGGCACTATTACAGGTATTCGTGTTTTATCTCATCAAGAAACACCAGGACTTGGTGATAAAATTGATTTGCATGTTACAAATTGGATATTAAACTTTACAGGAAAGAAAGTAAATAAGGCAAATTTATGGAGTTGGAAAATAGGGAAAGGTAATAAAATTCATTTTGATGAAGTTGTTGGTGCTACAATAACATCTAGAGCAGTAATTAAGGCAGTTAAAAACGCAGCACTATATCTTGATCAAAATAAAGAAAATTTGTTTAATCAACCATTTAATTGCGGAGGTTCATATGGTATATCATGAAACTAATCCAATTAAAAACGGTATTTGGAATAATAATCCAGCGTTAGTACAACTACTTGGATTATGCCCATTACTCGCTATTTCTACAACAGTAACCAATTCACTCGGGTTAGGAATTGCTACATTGTTCGTTTTGATCTTTTCCAGCATGATTATATCTTCAATGCGTAAATATATTCTAAAAGAAATACGTATTCCTATTTTTGTTATGGTGATTTCATCATTAGTTAGTTGTGTTCAATTATTAATAAATGCTTATGCTCATGAACTTTATACATCTCTAGGAATATTTATTCCTTTAATTGTTACTAATTGTATTATTATTGGTCGAGCTGAAGCATTTGCATCAAAAAATAGAATTATATTATCTCTTAAAGATGCTTTTGGTATAGGAATAGGTATGACTATTTCCCTTTCACTACTAGGTGCTATCAGAGAAATTCTAGGCAAAGGGACTATATTTAGTGATGCAAATTTATTGCTAGGTAAATGGGCAAGTATTATTTGCATTAGATTGTTTGATTTTGATACTAATTTTTTATTAGTATTGCTACCTCCAGGAGCATTTATCAGTTTAGGATTTTTAATTGCCTGTAAAAACATACTAGATAAGAATATACAGAAGAACCGAAACTAAATTTAGGAAATAAATACTAGAATTTCAAATAAAATTAAGTAATATGAACAACATAAAACGAACTAAAATATTAAATAGATTTCAAAAAAACAACCCCGATCCAAAAACGGAATTAAACTGGAATAGTCCTTTTGAATTGCTTATTGCTGTTCTGTTATCTGCTCAGACAACAGATAAAAGCGTGAATAAAGTTACTAGTAGACTTTACTCTATAGCTAATACTCCAGAATCCTTATTGAATTTAGGATTAGACCGTCTCAAACAGCATATACGAACTATAGGATTATTTAACTCAAAAGCTAAACATATTATTAAAACATGTGATATTTTATTTAGAAAATATAATAGTCAAGTTCCTGAAAGTCGAGAAATATTAGAATCCCTTCCTGGAGTCGGAAGAAAAACAGCTAATGTTATACTGAATATCATATTTGGTTGGACAACAATTGCTGTTGATACACATATTTATCGAGTTTGTAATCGGAGTAAATTTGCTATAGGAAAGACAGCTCGAATTGTTGAAGAAAAATTACTAAAAGTTGTACCTAAAATTTTTCAGATTAATGTTCACCATTGGTTGGTTTTGCACGGGAGGTATATATGCAAAGCTCGCAATCCATTATGTAATCAGTGTATCATCGAAGATTTATGTGAATTTAAGGAAAAAACAATTATTAGGAATTAAATTTATGTCAAATAGTCGAATTTTACATACTATGTTACGAGTGCATGATTTAGATAAATCAATCGATTTTTATACAAAGATTATAGGTATGAATTTATTGAGTGTTAATGAAAATAAAGAATATAAATATACATTAGCATTTCTTGGTTTTAACAAGGAACTAACAGAAACAATGATTGAACTTACATATAATTGGGAAAACACTACTCAATACGAAATAGGTTCTGGATTTGGTCATATTGCAATTGGTGTTGATAATATTTATAATTTTTGTGAAAACATAAAAAATTTAGGTATAAAAGTTACCCGAGAACCAGGACCAGTCAAAGGTGGGACAATCCAAATCGCTTTTATTCAAGATCCTGATGGTTATGCAATCGAATTAATTCAAAATAAAAAAGTGGAATAAGATATAACAACATAATGAACTGATAAATTTGAATTAACTAACACTATCCTACCTTATCTTCTTAAAGAAAGAACTATTCTTTCATTTTTGTTTCTACCTATTAAAGAAGAATTATTTGCAATAGGACGTCGCTTCCCATAGGCTTGCACATAAATCTTACTATCTGATAAACCTAATTCTTGAAAATAATTTTTGAGCGCAGTCGCTCTTTGTTCAGTTAGATGCTGGCTTTCTTTTTTACTATCTCCAGCATCAGTATATGAGGATATAGATATTAATTTAATATCCTGATAATAACGAATATATTTTGCTATTTTATCTAAATGTTTTTGTGATTCTTCGTTTAGTTCTAAAGTATCTTGAATGTAGTGTAAAATAACAAATGAAATATCTTCAAAATTATATGGAAGTAAATTAGTGATACAATTCATGAATACACTATATGTTTTTTGGAATGAGACTGAAGATAAAGCAAACTCTGTACGTTCATTATAATTTTTCTGCCAATCTTGATAATAACTAAAAGTAGGATAGTATCCTTTCTCTAACTCTGACAAAATTATTGATACAATTCTTCCAGAAAGATAAGCATCAAAGTGCTTAAAAAATTTTATATTTGCGATATGTTTTCCACTATTATTGCTAGGGTACCAAGAAGGAGGAATAGAGACTAAATGAACATTACTGATTTTTTGTATTGGTTTAAACATTTTTAATTCAAGATGGATGTTGCTTTTTTTATCTGCTTTAGATGAAAACTCAGCATGAGCATAATTAGGTATAGAATGTTTTAGACGACACTCTAAAGGGGTATTAACAATCACTTCCCAAGTTGATTCTTCAGGTGTAGCTACATAGATCCTATCTGAAGAATTAGCAATGAATGAAACTAATATATTTACCATAAAAGTATTGATTATTTTCTTATGCATATAGGAATTCTTATTGAATGTAAGTTATATAACAATATTTGGTCTAATAAAAATAATGCTGACATGTATTATTTTTATTTCTTAATGTGATAAGCTTTTGATTAATCTTATTATCTGTAATAATAGTGTTTATTTTTCATATATAACTTAAAAACTTAAAAATTAATATGATTAAAGAAAATAATGATTTAGCTTTAAAAAACAGGTTTCGTGGGTATTTCCCAGTTGTAATAGATATTGAAACTGCTGGTTTTAATGCTAAAACTGATGCTTTATTAGAGATATGTGCAGTTACATTGAGAATGGATAATCATGGTAATTTACGATTCTCCTCCACTACACATTATCATATTCAACCATTTAAATCTGCTAATATTGAACCACTTGCATTAGAATTTAATGGGATTCGTGATCCATTTAGTCCATTGCGAGGTGCTATAACTGAAATGGAAGCATTAAGAAAAATATATAAAATCATTCGAAAAGAACAAAAATTAGCTGATTGTAAAAGAACAATTATAGTAGCTCATAATGCAGCATTTGATCTGAGTTTTATTATAGAAGCTAGTAAACGTTGCAACCTAAAAAGAATTCCCTTTCATCCATTTACAACTTTTGATACTGCTACGTTAAGTGGATTAGCCTATGGTCAAACTATACTTGCCCAAGCATGTAAAGCTTCTGGTATCGAATTTGATAATAAGAAAGCACATTCAGCATTATACGATAGTCAAAAAACTGCTGAACTTTTTTGCAAAATCGTTAATAAATGGAAGAACCTTGGAGGCTGGCCAATTCTACCTAAATAATAAATGGCTGCTAATTAAAATGAAAAATATATTAAAATTATTCAAATGAATGAAAATCTACTTACCAACCAGTAACATTACGTAAAACTTTTCCTATATTAGATAAAATATCAACCGTCGTTACACCGGCATTTCTAAGTGCTTCAATCTTTACTTTAGCTGTCCCTTTATTTCCAGATATAATAGCACCAGCATGACCCATACGTTTCCCAGAAGGAGCTGTTATCCCTGCTATATACGCAATCACAGGCTTTTTGATATACCTTTTTATGAAAATAGCAGCTTCTTCCTCAGCAGTACCTCCAATTTCACCAACCATAACAATTGCTTCAGTCTTAATATCTTCATTAAAAAGTTTTAAAACATCGACAAAATCTGAACCTGGAACTGGATCTCCACCTATACCTACACAGGTTGATTGTCCAAAACCTTCATCAGTGATTTGCTTAACTGCTTCGTAAGTTAATGTACCTGAGCGAGATACAATACCTACTTTCCCTGATTTATGAATATCTCCTGGCATAATACCAATCATGCATTCACCTGGTGTAATAATACCTGGACAATTTGGGCCGATCATCAATACTCCAGCTTGCTTTAAGCACAATTTTACTTTTACTAAATCAATAGTTGGAATACCTTCAGTTATTGTGACAATTAACTTAATATTCGCATTAATAGCTTCAAAAATTGCATCTTTACAAAAAGGAGCCGGTACATAAATAACAGAGACAGTTGCACCAGTTACATCTACTGCTTCGCGTACCGTATTAAATACAGGAAGAGATAAGTGAATCTGACCACCTTTTCCAGGTGAAACACCAGCAACCATCTTAGTCCCATAAAGAATAGCGCGTTTTGAATGGAAAGTACCTTGATTTCCAGTAAAACCCTGGCAAATTACCTTGGTATCTTTATTTATTAAGATAGACATCATTTATCCCTGATACTGAAATTACTTTCTTTGCAGCTTCACTTAAAGAGTTTGCTACAATGAGTTTTAAAGTACTATTTCTAAGTTTTTTAGCTCCTAAACTTGAATTGTTTCCTTCAAGACGTACAACCACTGGTAAATCTATACCTATTTCTTTAACTGCATTAACAATCCCATCAGCAACTAGATCGCAACAAACTATACCACCAAAAATATTGACTAATATTGCTTTAACATTAATATCAGATAAAATTATTTTAAAGGCTTCTGTAACACGTTCTTTAGTTGCACTACCACCTATATCAAGAAAATTAGCAGGTTGAGCACCATGAAAATGAATCATATCCATTGTACCCATAGCTAATCCTGCACCATTAACTAAACAACCAATATTTCCATTAAGAGGTATGTAGTTAAGTCCTAACTTCGCAGCGTATACTTCACGTTCATTTTCTTGAGAAACATCATACATTTTACTTAATTTAGGCTGACGATATATAGCGTTTGAATCAAAACTAATTTTTCCATCTAAACATAGCAATTTTTTATTATTAGTAATAACTAATGGATTAATTTCTAGTAAAGAAAGATCATATTGAATAAACATATCTACAAGACTGATAAATATCTTAACAAATTGGCTTGCTTCTTTTTTTCTAAAAGAAAGTTTAAAAGCTAATTCACGTCCTTGATATTCTTGAGGTCCTAAAAAAGGATTAATAGATACTTTATGAATTAGGTGTGGAGTGTTTTTTGCAATCTCTTCGATTTGAACACCACCTTCAGTCGATACCATAAAAACAATACTACAACTAACACGATCGATAATAGCACCTAAATAAAACTCACTAATAATATTAATGGATTCTTCAACTAAAATTTTTTCTACAGGTTGCCCTTTAGAATCCGTTTGGTAAGTTAAAAGCCTTTTCCCTAACCAATTTTCAGAAAATTTTTTAACGGCATCTTTACTATCGCATATTTTTACGGCGCCAGCCTTACCCCGACCACCAGAATGGACTTGACATTTAACAACTTTCTTTTTAGTAACAATACGACCTGCAGATTCTAAAGCCTTTTGAGGTGTATCACATACATAACCTTCAGGGATAGATAAACCGAATTCTGAAAACAGTTGTTTAGCTTGATATTCATGTAAATTCATATTTTTATTTCGTTCTATTTATAATATAGAATTACAGTTCAAATGTTTAAAAGTAACCGAACTGGTTCTTCAAGTAGTTCTTTTATTTTTAATAAAAATCCAACAGATTCACGACCATCAATCAAGCGATGATCATATGAAAGTGCTACATACATCATAGGTAAAACTTCTACTTTTCCATCAACAGCCATTGGACGATCTTGAATTTTATGTATGCCTAAAATTGCCGATTGAGGAGGATTAATAATTGGTGTGGACATTAAAGAACCAAATACACCACCATTTGTAATAGTAAAATTACCACCAACTAAATCTTCAATCTTTAATTTAGCATCGGAAGCTTTAGATGCCAACTTTTTAATTTTTTTTTCGATATCTGAAAAACTTAACATATCGCAATCTTTTAATACTGGAGTTACCAAGCCACGAGAAGTTGATACTGCTATACTAACATCAAAATAATTATGGTAAATAATATCCTCACCATTAATTGAAGCATTAATTTCTGGATAACATTTCAGAGCTTCCACAACTGATTTAACGTAAAAAGACATAAAACCTAAATGTACACCATGAGACTCTATAAACTTTTCTTTGTACATTTTGCGTAAGTTTATAATACATTTCATATTAACTTCATTAAAGGTAGTTAACATTGCTGTATTATTTTTTGCTTCTAATAAACGATTTGCAATCGTTTTACGGAGTTGCGTCATTGGAACACGCCTATAACGATTATCCATATTAAAATCAGAATCTTGTTTATTTTTACTGTTTTTATCAGAGTGTAACTTATTGCTATCTAATAAATAGGAATCAATTTTTTTTCTAGTAGTTTTACCAATAATATCTTTATCTTCAATCATATTTGGTTTCAAATTGTGCTTAGAAAGAAGGCGACGTAATGAAGGATTAAGTACCTCAGTATCATTTTCTATCAAAGTTTTTTTTTGGAAGATATCAGAAATTTCTTCAGCTTGATTAATATCTGTTTCGTTTATAATATTGACTGGCTTTAATTTAGCAATTAACTGCTTAGAAAAGACAACGGAACCTTCTTTTTTAAGAATAGACTCTAATACACCGGATTCAGGAGCTGCTACTTCTAGAACCACCTTATCCGTTTCAATATCAACAATAACTTCATCGCGATTGATAGTTTCATTTGTTTTTTTATGCCATTTAGCTATAGTCGCAGATGAAACTGATTCTGGTAAATCTGGAACCAGGATTTCAATTATCATTTATATTTTATCCTTCTAAAGTTTATCTAAACATCTTTAATATATGCTTTTCTATAATTTAAGTGCATTTTCAATCAATTCTTTTTGTTGTTTTAAATGTAATGACATATAAGCCACTGCTGGAGAAGCAGAAGCAGGGCGACCTGCATATTTAAGACCTGAACCAACGGGAATAACTGCACGAAAATTATGTTTACTACTATACCAAGCACCCTGATTCTTAGGTTCTTCTTGACACCAAACATAATCTATAACATGTTTATATTTTGCAATAGTAAATTCTAATTCTTCTAATGGGAATGGATAAAGCTGTTCAATACGAATAATTGCTACATTAAACTGTTTATTTTTGCGACGTTGTTCAAGCAAATCAAAATAAACTTTACCGGAACAAAATATAACTCGTTCTACCTCATCTGACTTTAAAGAATCAGTTTCTCCTATTATAGCTTGAAATGTTCCTTCAGAAAGTTCTTTAAGAGAAGAGGTACATAATGAATGTCTAAGTAAAGATTTTGGAGACATAACAATTAATGGACGACGCATTGGACGAAGTACTTGACGACGTATCATGTGATAAACTTGAGCAGGGGTGGAAGGAATGACAACTTGCATATTTTGTTCCGCACATAATTGTAAATAACGTTCTAAACGTGCAGAAGAATGCTCTGGACCTTGGCCTTCATAACCATGAGGCAAAAACATGGTTAAACCACATAAACGTGCCCATTTTTGCTCACCAGAGGAAATAAATTGATCAATAACAACTTGAGCTCCATTAGCAAAATCACCAAATTGAGCTTCCCATAATGTTAAACCACTAGGTTCTGAACTTGCATATCCATACTCAAATGCTAATACCGCTTCTTCTGATAAAACAGAATTAAAAATTTGAAATTTTCCTTGTTTATTGTGAATATTTGCTAGTGGCACATAAATGCTAGTATCTAATTGATTATGCAAAATAGAATGACGATGAAAAAAAGTACCACGTCCAGAATCTTGCCCAGAAATACGAACTCTTTTACCACTATCAACTAAAGTAGCATAAGCCAAACTTTCAGCCATTCCCCAATCAATTTGCTTTTGACCATTAATCATAGCTAATCGATCTTTATAAATCTTATTTACTCTGCTTTGCAATACATAAGTAGCTGGATATTGACAAATTTTTCTACCGAGATTTATTAAATGGTTAATATCAATTTTAGCTTTCCAATTAATATTCCAGTCATGTCCGAAGTAAAGTGACCAATCTACTGGATGCGACGATATTGGACGCCATTCTTTTACAACAACATCCCCGTGATCAAGTGCATTACGATATTGATTAACTAATTGATTGACTGTTTTTATACTTAATTCATTGCGTTTAATTAAAAGTTCAGCATAAAGTTTTCTTGTTGTAGGATGTTTCTTAATAGTTTTATACATTAATGGCTGAGTAGCACTTGGTTCATCAGCTTCATTATGACCACGACGACGATAACATACTAAATCAATCACTACATCACGCTTAAAAGTATTACGATAATCCAAGGCTAAATGTGCTACAAAAGCAACTGCTTCTGGATCATCACTATTTACATGAAAGATTGGAGCTTGAACTACTTTAGCAATATCAGTACAATACATAGTAGATCTGCTATCAGTTGGATTTGAAGTGGTAAAACCAATTTGATTATTAATAACAATACGTATTGTTCCTCCTACGCAAAATCCATTTGCCTGTGACATATTGAATGTTTCTTGTACAACCCCCTGTCCTGTAATTGCTGAATCTCCATGTATAGTAATAGGTAATACAAAACTTCTATCTTTATCATTTAAACGATCCTGACGAGCACGAACTGAACCGATAACAACGGGGTTTACGATCTCAAGATGGGAAGGATTAAATACTAAGGTTAAGTGAATATTTCCACTCGCTGTATGAAAATCAGCAGAAAAACCTTGATGGTATTTGACATCACCAGTTCCACAACCTTCGCTATGTTGAATAGAAAATTCATTAAATAAATCTTTCGGTTGTTTACCTAAAACATTGACTAACATATTTAGTCTCCCACGATGAGCCATACCAATAACAATTTCACGCATTCCTTGACTACCTGCATGATGAATAATTCGCTTTATCATAGGAATCAAAGAATCAGCACCTTCTAAGGAGAAACGTTTTGATCCAGGGAATTTAGTACCTAAATAGCGCTCAAGTCCTTCTGCTGCAGTTAATTCTTCTAACAAGGATATTTTTTCTTCCTTTTTAAATGCAGGTTTTCCAGAAACAGACTCTAAACGATGCTGAATCCATTGTTTTTGAGTTGTACTAGTTATATGCATATATTCAGTACCAATTGAACCACAATATGTTTGCTTGAGTGCTTTATGAATATTTCTTAAGGTCCTCTTGTCTTGATTAATAGAAAAAAAACCTACATTATTAATTTTTTTTTGTAAATCACTTTTCGAAAATTGGTAAAAAGAAGGATCAAGCTCAGAAATCATATTTCTTTTCCAAAGCCCTAGTGGATCTAAATTAGCAAATTGGTGTCCTTCTAATCTATATGCATTGATAAATCTTGATACTTTCAGTTTCTGATTATTAATAATATTATCAGAATATGTTTTTTTCCCCTTAGCAAGTTCTCGAAAGTAATTACGAATATAAGAGTGAGATTCTTCAATTTCCCCAGAACATTTTAATAATAAATCATCAAAAATGAACCTCCATTCTTCAGTTACAAATTTTGATCCATCTAAATATAGTTCATAAAGTTCTTCTAAATAAGTCGCATTGCTAGCAGACAAGTGTGAAGACTTAAGCCAAGTTTCCATCACACCATTATGCATATTTTCCCCTAACTACTATTTTGTTGATATCTATTTAAAATTTATACATATATGTGTAAATTTTGCTTTTAAGCAAAAAACATATTCTAAATAACTAACTAAATAACTAAATAGAATGAGTAAATAACATTGACTTTATATTCCTAATAGCTCTGGTTGGATTTAATCCTTTTGGACAGACACTTACGCAATTCATTATAGTATGGCAACGAAAAACACTAAATGCATCATCGAGATAAGACAAACGTTCATTTGTAGCTGTATCTCGACTATCTATTAACCAACGATAAGCTGCTAATAATCCAGCAGGACCAATAAACTTATCAGGATTCCACCAAAATGAAGGACAGGATGCAGTACAACAGGCACACATAATGCACTCGTATAGGCCATCTAATTTTTCACGCTCCTTTGGAGTTTGAAGGTATTCATTGATAGAATATGTATTAGTTTCACCAATTAAAAAAGGCTTGATTTTTTTATAATTATTATAAAACTGAGTCATATCTACAACTAAATCACGTATAACTGGCAAACCGGGCAATGGACGAATAATAATTTGTTCTTTTAAAATAGAAGATAAAGGAGTAATACACGCCAAACAATTTTTACCATTAACATTTAAGCCGTCAGAACCACAAACCCCTTCACGGCAAGAACGACGAAATACAATTGTCGAATCTTGTTCCTGTAATAAAGATAATAAATCCAGTAACATCATATTTGTATCTTTTTCCAGTGTAACTGTATAATCTTTCATGTAAGGTTGATTATCATAATCAGGATTATAACGATACAAGGAAAGATTTAAATCCATATTTTAAAATCCTTTATTAATTAGTAAACACGTAATTTTGGTTGAAATACTTCGCAATAAATAGGTTCCATATTTATAGCACGTTTAGACATTAATTCTGTTTTAGGATCATAGATAGAATGACATAACCATTGCTTATCGTCACGAACAGAAAAATCAAAACGAGCATGAGCACCGCGACTTTCTTTTCGATAGTTTGCTGCGATTGCAGTAGCATATGCTGTTTCCATCAAGTTATCTAGCTCCAAACATTCGATGCGCTTTGTATTAAAGGTAAAGGATTTATCTGATAAATATGCAGTTTTCAAACATTCTCGAATACTTTTTAGTTCCTTTAACCCTTTAGCCATAGAAGACCCTTCACGAAATACAGAAAAATTCTCCTGCATACATTTTTGCAACATTTTTCGAATTTCTTTAGGATTTTCACCAGTCACTGTGCTGTTTTCCCAGCGATAATAACGTTCGAGAGAATGTTCAATATCCATTTTTCTAGCCGGTTTAGCATCTGCTTGTTTTTTTAATGTTTCACCTAAATGAATACCTATTGCACGGCCAAATACAACTAAATCTAATAATGAATTACCACCCAATCGATTGGCTCCATGTACTGAAACTGAAGCAATTTCACCACAAGCAAATAAACCTTGAATTTCTATATCTTTCCCATATTTATCTTGTTTTATAGCTTGTCCAGAAATTTTAGTTGGAATACCACCCATCATATAATGACAAGTAGGAATTACTGGAATCGCTTCTTTAGTGGGATCTACATGCGCGAAAGTTTTAGAAAGTTCACAAATACCTGGCAACCGTGATTCTAATATATCTTTGCCAAGATGATCCAGTTTTAACTGGACATGAGAACCATAAGGTCCTTCAAAACCTCGACCTTCTCGAATTTCAATCATTATTGATCTTGAAACTACATCACGGCTAGCCAAATCTTTCGAATTTGGAGCATAACGTTCCATAAAACGTTCACCTTCCTTATTTAGTAAATAACCCCCTTCTCCACGACAACCTTCAGTAACTAATATACCAACACCTGCAATTCCAGTTGGGTGAAATTGCCACATTTCAATATCTTGCATAGGAACACCGCAACGAACTGCCATACCCACACCATCACCAGTATTAATATGTGCATTAGTTGTTGATGCAAAAATACGACCTGCCCCCCCAGTTGCTAAAATAGTAGCTTTAGACTTAAAGTAACAAATTTCTCCTGTTTCTATACAAATAGCTACACATCCTAAAATTATACCATCTTCATTTAAAACAAGATCAATTGAATACCACTCGGAAAATATAATGGTTTTATGCTTAATATTCTGTTGGTAGAGTGTATGTAATAAAGCATGACCAGTTCGATCTGCAGCAGCTGCAGTCCGTGAAGCTTGTTCCCCTCCAAAATTTTTAGACTGACCACCAAATGGACGTTGATAAATGCTTCCATTATTAAAACGAGAAAAAGGCAATCCCATTCTCTCTAACTCAATAATTGATTCTGGACCATTTTTACACATATACTCGATAGCATTTTGATCCCCAATATAATCAGAACCTTTAACAGTATCATACATATGTTCTTGCCAAGAATCTTCGTGAGCATTACCTAAAGCAACCGTAATACCGCCTTGAGCAGATACGGTATGAGAACGAGTCGGAAATACTTTAGAAAGTAATGCGCATGAAAGATTTTGCTCTGAAATTTTCAATGCAGCACGCATCCCAGCACCACCTGCACCAATCACAATAGCATCAAACTCTCGAATCGGAATACTCATTTTTATGTTCTCCAAAAAATAAATAGACCAGAAAAAAAATACCCAATGATTGTAATCATGATAAGTAGTTGCAAAAAAACACGCACTTTTTTTGAATGAATGTAATCTGTTAGTACTTGCCATAAACCAATCCAAACATGAATCAATGCAGAAGTTAAAGCTAACATAGAAAAAAGTTTTGTGAAAAGAAAACTAAAAAAATAAGTTAAAGAAACATAAGAAAATTCAGATAAATAAAACAAAAAACTACAAAAGTAAATAATATAAAGAAGCATTATAATTGCTGTAATACGGATCAATAAAAAATCCTGTATTCCATGACGACTAAATGAAAAAAGGTTATTCACCATAATATGACCACCAAAAGACTGGACAATATTGTTGTTATAAAAATAGTTATCTTAGCACTTAATATACTAGACTTTAGTTCATCAAAATATCCAAGATCCATTAAAAAATGACGTATACCAGCTATAACATGATAAGTTAGTGTAGTAAAAACAACCCAAAAAACGAATTTTACTAAATAATTTTCAAAAAGAAACCTAGTTTCTAAAAAATCTGAAGGAGACTTAAGTAAATTTAATAATAACCATAAACAAACACCAAGAAAAAAAAACATCACTATTCCAGACACACGATGCAATATAGATACAATTGCTGTAATTGGAAATTTTATAGTTTTTAAATCCAAATTTATCGGTCTTAATTTTCTTTTTTGATTCATTTTATAAAACGCCTAATCCTAAAAATCTATTTTTCTAAAATTTAAGGGACCACCACTTAAATAAAAAAATCAAGAACTAAATTTTTATAGAAAACCTGACTAAATCTTAACGATTAAAAATACAGAATAAAAACTCTAACATAATTATTAGAACAATTTTTGATACATAGAACATATTTTTAATCTTTACGATTATTAAAAGTAGTAACTGTAACAAACATCAGAATATGAATAATTGACTTTACCAATAAACAAACGTAAAAAAAAAGCTGTTATAAAAATAATGAATTAAACTGCAATAATAAGGAGATAGGAGAAATATTATGTCAAATGAGAAAGCTGTACTTCATATTAAAGGGAAGGAGAAAATAGAACTGCCAATTATCAACAGCACTGTAGGCCCAGGTGTTATTGATATCCGAAAACTCCGAGAAAGCGGATACTTCACCTTTGATCCAGGTTTCCTTTCAACTGCTTCTTGTGAATCTAAAATCACTTACATAGATGGAAATAAAGGTATTCTTCTACATCGAGGATATCCAATAGAACAATTAGCAACATTTGCTGACTATCTAGAAGTATGCTACATACTCCTTTATGGTCAAAAACCTAGTAAAAAAGAATATGAAAAATTTAAATCGACAGTAACGCATCATACCATGGTACATGAGCAAATTGCAAATTTCTTTCAGGGATTTCGTCGTGATGCTCATCCAATGGCTGTTATGTGTGGTGTAGTAGGAGCATTAGCCGCCTTTTACCATGATTCTTTAGATGTTAATAATGATATTCACCGAGAAATAGCAGCATATCGTTTATTATCAAAAATGCCTACCCTTGCTGCAATGTGTTATAAGTACTCAATAGGACAACCATTTATTTATCCACGTAATGATTTAAACTATGCAGAAAATTTTCTATATATGATGTTTGCTACTAGATGCGAAGACTACAAAGTTAATCCTGTTTTTGCTAATGTGATCAATAAAATTTTTATCCTGCATGCAGATCATGAGCAAAATGCCTCAACATCAACAGTACGTTTAGCGGGCTCATCAGGTGCAAATCCATTTGCATGTATCTCAGCAGGTATTGCATCTCTTTGGGGACCTGCTCATGGTGGTGCTAATGAAGCTTGTTTAAATATGCTTGAGCAAATTGGCACAATACATAACATTGAAAAATTTTTAGAAAAAGCTAAAAATAAGAATGACTCATTCCGGTTAATTGGATTTGGTCATCGAATTTACAAAAATTATGATCCAAGAGCATCTGTAATGCGTAAAGCATGCCATGATGTCTTAAGAGAACTTAATATTCAAGATCCACTACTCGACATCGCTATAGAATTAGAACGTATCGCACTTACTGATGAATACTTTATTCAAAAGAAACTTTATCCTAATGTTGATTTTTATTCTGGAATTATTCTAAAAGCTATTGGTATCCCAAGATATATGTTTACAGTTATTTTCGCTGTATCACGTACAATTGGTTGGATCGCGCATTGGAACGAAATGCATAGCGACTCTAAAAATCGAATTGGAAGACCTCGTCAATTATATTCTGGTGAAAAAATAAGGAAATTTGATTGACTACTAACTCATTCATGAAATGTATTTGAAGTTTTCTAAATAATTTTAAATATGAACTATGCTGGATTATCAACATCTATAAATTGAACATCTAAATTGTATCTAGATGCTAACCAATTTCCTAATGCTTTAATTCCATAACGTTCAGTTGCATGATGACCAGCGCAAAAGTAGTGAATATTTAACTCTCTTGCTAAATGACTAGTTCTTTCTGATATTTCTCCAGAAATAAAGGCATCTAAATTATATTGAGATGCTTTTTCTATGTAATCTTGACCAGCTCCAGTAGACCAACCTACTGTTTGAATTAATTTATTATTCATATTATTAGGATGTATATGCAAGGGAATACGATTTAGTACACGAGCGATTTTATCAAATAAAATAGAAGGCATTATAGACTGCTTGAATTTACCAAACATAAAAAGAGAAGATGTATTTCCTTCTAAAGCACTTTGGATTTCTATATCTAGTAATCGGGCTAATTCAACGTTATTCCCTAATGTAGGATGAATATCTAACGGTAAATGGTAGCTATATAAATTTATATCATGTTTAATCAATGTACGAATACGTTTGCCTTTTATACCTTTAATAGGTTCTAATTCACCCTTCCAAAAATAACCATGATGAACCAATAATGCATCTGCATTGTAATTAATTGACCGATCAATTAATTCTTGTGATGCTGTGACACCTGTTACAATGCGCTGAATTTCAGTTTTACCTTCTATTTGCATTCCATTGGGAGAATAATCCTGAATTACATTGGAAGATAACTTTTCATTAAGAATTTTTTCAAGAATCATATTATTCATTGAAATTTTTACCTAATTTAGTATCAGAAAATATTTGATTTACTATTTCCTCTACTTCAACTTTAATAAGTCTAAGATGCTCTTCACTTTTAAAACTTTCGAAATAAATCTTATACATATCTTCAGTACCAGATGGACGAATTACAAACCAACCATCTTTGGTAGTTATTTTTAATCCACCAATATTAACATTGTTACCTGATGCGTGAGTTAATCGAGAAACTATATCACTCCCAGCTAAAGTTTTTATAGGAATCATCTCTGGTGATAATTTAGCTAAAATATCTCTTTGAAAACGATTTGCAAAAACTTGTGCACGATCGTACCAAAATTTTCCATGTTTACCAACTAAATCTTCATAGTACTTTTGAGGATTTTTACCTGTTACAGCAGTAATTTCAGCAGCTAATAAACACAAAATAATTCCATCTTTATCGGTAGACCAAGGAGTCCCATCTTTACGTAAAAAAGAAGCTCCTCCACTTTCTTCAGCTGCAAATCCTAACTGGCATTTATATAAATCATCTACAAACCATTTAAAACCAACTGGTACTTCATATAGCTTTCTACCTAAATTTTCTACAACACAATCAATCAAATAGCTTGATACTAAGGTTTTTCCAACAGCGATATTTTGATTCCAATTTTTACGATATCGATATAAATAATCAATACATACAGCTAAAAAATGATTTGACTCCACTAAACCTTGAGGTGTAACAATACAATGACGGTCATGATCAGGATCATTGCCAAATGAAAGATCGTAACTGCCCCTTGAGTCTATTAAGCTAGATATCGCATAAGGAGAAGAACAATCCATACGAATCACTCCATCTTTATCTAAAGACATAAAACGAAATGAAGGATCAATATCTTCTCTAATCAAAGTAAGATCTAAATTATATACCTCTCCAATCTTTTTCCAATAATTAATACCACTACCACCAAGTGGATCCACTCCTAATTTCAAATTAGCATTTTGAATAGCCTGTATATTAATTACATTTACTAAGTCGTTAATGTAGGATTTTGCTAAATCTTTTTCAATAAATAAACTAGATAACTTAGCCTTTGATAAACTTATACGCTTCACATCTTTTAATTTTTTAGAAATAAAGAGATTAGCTCTTTCTTCAATTAATTGAGTTAGCTCTGAACCAGCAGGACCACCATGAACATAATTATATTTGATACCACCATCTTGTGGTGGATTATGTGATGGAGTAATAACTAAACCATCAGCCTTATCTTTATGAACTGAATTAAAACTTAAAATTGCATGAGATATAGCAGGAGTGGGAGTATAACCATTATTTTCTTGAACAATAACCTTTATATTATTTGCAATAAGTACTTCGATTGCAGTAGCAAAAGCAGGTTCTGATAATGCATGGGTATCTTTCCCAATAAACAATGGTCCTGTTATATTTTTTTCATCACGTAGTTCAACTATTGCTTGAACAATACCTAATATATGATTTTCATTAAAAGTATACTTATCTGCGCTACCACGATGCCCAGAAGTACCAAATTGCACCATATGTTCAGGATTATTTAAATCAGGTTTTAAAAGAAAATAATTAGCAACCAAAGCAGGGATATTGTATAAATCTTCTTGTTTAGCTCCTTGACCAGCTTTAGAATGTATAGTCATTTAAATATCCTTATTTAAAATAAACTTAAAAGGACTAGTAATTAAAACAATACTTAAGATAATATTATGTTAAATTTATCACTATTTTAATTAACTCTTCAGAAAAATGCATCCTGATATCAGTTGTTTGATCATCTGGTGTTTACGACTAGTATTATTATTTGTGATAACCCCAAAATGAGTATTTGGAATAGTTCTTGGTTTTGTTTGTTGCATTACCATTTTCTAATAATACTTTTTTAGTATCAGCAAAATACAGTCTTTTACGTCCTTTAACTTGAGTAGATTTATAAAAACCTTTTGGATCACTATAATATAATGTAGAAAGTATTAACATAAAACGATCAATTGCCTTTTTCAGGTTAGAAAATTTACTAGAAATTAATAAGGATTCTATTTACCCTATCCCTCTAATTTGAAAATTCTTGCTAATAGGGATGTTTTTTATTTAACTAACTGTGACAATTCTATAGATTTTCTACGATTATTATCTATATTTAACAAACGATGTAAAATAACTGAAGCAGCATTCACTAATATACTGAGTTTGACTAGCGATATAGCGGTATAAATCTTCATCAATTTCAATTTTTTCATTTGTTTTTTTTCAATCTCTATATTTTAATAACTAAGCAAGTATAACTAGATCTGTTCTAATACTCTATCTTTAATCTATTACTAAGTGAGCTAAAATGTCAAAATTATTAAACTACAAACTAGAAGGTAAAAGAACTTCTTCAGTTATTCTATTACTTCACGGTTTATTTGGAAATTTAGATAATCTAGGAATTTTATCCCGTAATTTTAAACAACATTACCAAACTTTAAGTGTAGATCTTCGTAATCACGGATTATCTTTTCATAGTAACATTCATAATTATGAAATAATGGCTAAAGATGTAGTTACTCTACTTATGCATCTTGATTTTGATCATATTCATATCATTGGTCATTCTATGGGGGGAAAAGTAGCTATGAAAGTTGCTACATTAATAGAAAAGAAAATTAGCACACTAATTATATTAGATATATCACCAGTTCAGTATTTTAGAAAACAAGATGATAACATGCTAAAAGGACTTTTATTAATAAAGCAACAAAAACTAGATAACCGAAGTAAAGCTTTAAAAATACTAGCTGAATATATTAAAGAACAAAGCATTAGACAATTTTTTAATAAATCTCTTTATCTTAATAATAAAGGAATAATATGTTGGAGATTCAACATTGATGCAATTAATAATAACTACGAATCTATACTAGGTTGGAAAAGTATTTCCTTAATATCAATACCTACTATTTTTATAAAAGGTGCCAATTCAGATTATATACTGCCTAAGCACAAAGAAAATATTCAAAAACAATTGAGTAACTCAGAAATACATAGTATTTCTAATACAGGACATTGGCTTCATGTTGAAAATCCTATTCAAATAATTAAAATTATTCAAAATTTTATTAAAAAAATAGTTAATTAATTCTCTATCTCTAGATTAAATAATAAATTTAATCTTTAAGCATTAACTTTATTAAATAATAATGCTATATTTTATATCCTTGTAATAAGGTAGATATATGCTTTATGATTATATAAATATCCTAGAATTTATTGGATTAAATTTTCTTTTAGCATCTGTTTTTCTTTTAATATGTATAACAATAAAAGATCTTGTTAAGAAAAGCAATATTTCTAAATTTGGTCAATTTATTGCTTGGTTAGTTCTCTTTCTCGGTTGTGTTAGTTTTATATTGAAAAGTATAATTCAATTAGTTTTAGAAAGCTCTGGTCTATGATGTAATTAATTAAGATTTAGATGTTTTTAAAAGGTTAAGATTTCTATGGAAAAAAGTATAGGTATTTTTTTGGTACTGATACAGGTAATACTGAAGCTGTTGCAAAAATGATTAAACAGCAATTTAAAAAAAAGTTAGTTCATATACAAGATATTGCTAAAAGTACTAAAGAGGATATTGAACGCTTTAGCATCTTACTTTTTGGTATTCCAACTTGGTACTATGGAGAAGCTCAATGTGATTGGGAGGATTTCTTCCCTGAATTAGAAAGTATCGATTTTTCAACCAAATTAATTGCTATTTGGGGTTGTGGTGATCAGGAAGATTATTCGGAGTATTTTTGTGATGCCATGGGGACAATGCACGATATTATCACATCAAAAGGAGGGAGTGTCCTCGGTTATACTTCTACTGATGGTTATGAATTTGAATCATCAAAAGCCCTTATTGGTGAAGATGAAAAAACATTTGTTGGCCTGTGCATTGATGAAGATCGTCAACCGGAACTAACAGAAAAACGTGTAAAAAATTGGGTAACTCAAATTTATG
Source organism: Candidatus Photodesmus katoptron Akat1 (assembly GCF_000478685.1). Lineage (GTDB taxonomy): Bacteria > Pseudomonadota > Gammaproteobacteria > Enterobacterales > Vibrionaceae > Vibrio > Vibrio anomalopis. The sequence continues at coordinate 128,037 of NZ_AMSD01000001.1, forward strand.
AAGAAATTTATTTAACCAGTAATAAGTCATTAGACTTTCGTATAAAAAAGAAATAATGCTATTATCTAGTTGATAATTGATATGGAAGCTTTTTATCTGAATCAATGCAATTATTTTACTCACATTTATTAACTCATTACTCATGATACTTATCCAAGGTAAGGTCATAAAAAAATACTGAATAACTCACTTGCCTATTGCATTACGGCATAAAATGCTTTTAAGTAAGCATTTTAAAGAACTTTTGAGAAAAAAATCAGAACTGATTGCTACTTCAAATTAAAACTGATGTTCAAACAGATAAAATATAGTTAGTAAAATCGACTTATTAAAACTAAGAAGAACATTTAGATACAAAATAGAATTATATCTTGATAAAAATCAATAAATCAAAGTCAGTTTCAGTTAACTATCCTAGCTAATCATATAATACATAACTCCTTATATATAAATAAAAAAGTTTTTTTAGTGATATGTGTAAAGAACTTGTGGATTTGTTTGCGTAAAGTGTACAGCTTTATTTCCTACCTTTATTGAAACACTATTTTTTGAATTTAGTTCAGAAAAAATATTATTCGTATCCTTAACTGTTATAAATGCCTTCATATTTTGAGATTCAGCTTGTGTATCTTGCCTATTATCAAACCAATATAAATTACCTTCATCAATAACAATTACCCCACTAATAACAAAGTTTAACTCTTTAGCCTGTTTAAAAAGTGCCTTACACAAATTTTCCATCGTTTCCATTGATATTTTTTTCATTTATCTCTCTAACAGTTTAATTTTAATAAAAATAATAAAAGACTGAATTTTTCAGTTAACTTATTTTAAATGGTAATTAACAAATTTTAGACATTTAATCAACACCCACAAGAGAATAGTTAGTTTTTCAATAAATCTAAAACAATTCCAATAATCTTCTGAAGAAGAATGACTATTCTATAATAAGATAGGTACCTAAAACAAGAAGAAGAATCAGCTCAGACTAGTTTTTTCTAATATAATGATAAATAAAATAACCAGTTGAATTCTGAATAACTTATATAATATAGTTTTTCAAATTGGCAATGATTGTTTTACATACTCTCCAGGGGCGATTCCAATTATAGGATTTTTCTCTGAACCTTTACTAAATGGTTCCACTTGATCTTGATTAAAATTCATTAACCATTGATTCCAATGAACCCACCAAGATCCTTTGTTATAAGCAGCTTTCTTTAACCATTCATCAGAGGAATTATTAAGATTATCATTCAACCAATAGCCATACTTATTACCTTTTCCTGGATGATTAATAACACCAGCGACATGTCCAGATTCACCTAGAACAAAGGTTTTATCACCACCGATTCTTGATAAACTATCATACGTTCCTTGCCATGGGACTATATGATCTTGTTTAGTAGATACAAAATAAGTTGGAATCTTAATCTTACTTAAATCAATCCATACACCTCCAACTTTTATACCTTTCTTCTGAATAAGTTTATTTTGAAGATATAATTCACGTAATATAAAATTATGACATAATGCTGTAACGTTTGTACTATCACTATTCCAATATAATAAATCAAAATCTGCAGGAGTATTTCCTTTCAAATAATTTTCAATGTAATAATTCCAGTATAAGCTATTTTCACGTAATAAATTAAATATAACACTTAATGAACGACCATCCATATAACCTTTTTCATTATTTTGTATTTCAATAGCAGTAATAATTGTTTCATTAATGTAAACACCAAGCTCACCAGGTTGAGAAAAATCAAGTGGAGTCGTGAAAAAAGAAGCAGACCTTATTCGTTTTTTCATTCGCTTAGCCGAATAATAAGAAATTGTTGAAGCTAACAGCGTGCCACCAATGCAATAACCAACAGTATTAATTTCTTCCTGATTAGTAATTTCTATAACAGTTGATATAGCTTTCACTACACCATCAATGATATAATTATCGAATCCTATTTCGGCTTGGTCTTTACCTGGATTTCTCCATGAAATCATAAAGACACTATGATTATGTTCTAATAACCATCTCACCATAGATTTTTTTTTATGCAAATCTAATATATAATACTTATTGATAAAAGGTGGTACTATTAATAGTGGTGTAGAATTTATCATATTAGTTAATGGCGTGTATTGAATAAGTTCAAACAAATCATTTTTAAATACAATATTCCCATCTGTATTTGCTATATCCTTTCCAATACGAAAATTATTACTATCAGTCATACGTATTCTTAAAATATCTGCACTAGAATCTACATCTCTTTTAAATTGTTCTAATCCTGAAAGTAAGTTTGCACCATTTTTTTTAAGTGTAAGCTTTAAAAGCTCTGGATTTGTAGCAATAAAATTAGTTGGAGATAATGCATTGATAATTTGACGAGAAATAAACATAACACGTTCTTTTATCGATTTATCTAACCCTTCAATGCTATCAATCGTATCCAGGTAGGTTTTACTAAAAAGCAAGTACGATTGTTTAACAAATGAATAAAAAACATCTGTTTCCCACAATTCATCACCAAAACGAGAATCTCCCTTCTCTTCTTTAAATAGTTTACAATTATTATCAGCAAATACAACATGTTGCCAAATCTGTAATTGTTGTTCCCACCATTGAATTTGTAACTTTAATAATCCAGTAGGTCGTTCTTTAGCTTTTTCGAACAACTGAATACTATCCTGAAAACTTATTTTTTGTATTGCTTTATACAAAGGAGACGAATCTATAGATTCTTTATTTAACTCAAAATTCTTCCACCATTCTTGATTAGCTTCTTGAACTTTTGCAAAGTAATCTAAATAGAACCTTTGAAACATAAAAAACGCTCCTAAATACCTAGAAATCGCCTCCCTTTAATTTTTAAATGAAGGCGGTTTGTACAATCAACATAAACCTAATTTAAATAGAACTAGCACTTTTAAGATTCTCGGAAGCAAGAGAATCTACATCATTTTTAAATTCTTTTGCAATAGATTGCAACTTAGCAGTATCATCCATAACTTGTTGAGAAAACTTGGTTAATAGAGATAATTGTTGTGAATTAAACTCAGTCAAAGAGGTTACATCTTTAATTTTGCTAGCAGCTCTCATTTGTGTTAATCCCATATCACTGTAAGTACGAATAGCACCTAGTTGTAACTCAGTTAACATTTCGACATTTTTAGTTAGCAGCTTATTAAACTTAAGATATGGTTCCATATTTTTTTCAGTTTGTTCTGAAAAAGTTTTCAAAAAATCTGTATACATTATGATTTTTCTCCTAATTAATAATTTTTGAAATTTTATTACTATTTATGTAACTGTTTTAATAATAACTGCTGTACCCATACCTCCACCTATACATAAAGCAGCAATACCAAAATGACTTTTTTTCTTGTTCCTATTTAATTCATGCATAAGAGTTACTAAAATACGATTTCCAGAAGCACCAAGCGGATGCCCTAAAGAAATTGCACCACCATTTACATTAGTCTTATCTAAAATGGATGAAACTGATACATTATATTCATCTGCTAATTTGTGAATAACTGCTAAAGTTTGCACAGCAAAGGCTTCATTTAACTCATATAGGTTAATATCACTAATGCTTAACTGTGCTTTATTCAAGGCTTTTTTTATTGAGTTAACAGGCCCTAATCCCATCATTTCAGGTTCAAGAGCTGACTGAGCATAACTTATAATTTCAGCAATTGGAGACAAATTATATTTTTCAATTGATTCTTCAGATGCTAATACCATGGCACTTGCGCCATCATTTAATCCAGATGAATTACCAGCAGTCACAGTTCCTTCTTTTTGAAAAGCAGGTGCTAATTTTTCTAGTTCACTTAGTTTAACTTCTTTCCTTGGATATTCATCAGTATCAAAAAACACATTACTCTTTCTAGGTTGACTTACATTAACAGTCTCAATTTCATTTACAAATTTTCCCTTTTTAATTGCATCAACAGCTTTAAATTGACTAGTCATTGCATATGAATCTTGCTGTTTTCGAGTAATAGAAAATTCTTTAGCTATAGTTTCAGCTGTCATACCCATATGATGCTTAGTGTATACATCAGTTAATCCATCAGAAATTAAAAGATCAATTAAAGTTAAATTACCCATTTTATGCTGTTTATGGCCAGATCTAATGCTGGAAGGTAATATAAATGGAATTTGAGACATGACTTCAACACCGCCAGCAATTACAATATCTGCATCATTATTTTTTATGTGTGCAACTCCATCCATAACAGCTTTCATCCCGCTACCGCATACCATATTTATGCCATAAGCTGGAACCGATTTCGGAATACCTGCATAAATCGCAGCTTGACGAGCAATTCCCATACCCTGACCTGCACTTATAACATTACCAATAATAACTTCATCCAAAATAGAAGGTGAAACTTTAGCAGATGCTAAGGCTCCTTCTATAGCAATTGATGCTAATTTTCCAGCAGAAATACCTTTTAATGAGCCGCAAAAAGCACCAATAGGTGTACGCTTACCTGAAATTGCATAAACTTTCTTCATTGTAGTTTGGCTCCTTTTTATTTAGATTATTGTTACTGCATGTACAGACCACCATTTACTGATAAGGTTGCTCCAGTAATATATGCTGCGGACTCACTGGCAAGAAAACTTACAGTATTCGCAATTTCTTCAGGATTTGCAAAACGCTTCATAGGAATCTTATATTTAATAGATTCTAATATCTCAGATTTTATTTTTTTTATCATAGGTGTACTAGTATATCCTGGAGCAACAACATTCACGGTTACACCAAACTTAGCACCTTCTTCTGCTAATGCTTTAGAAAAACCTATCATACCAGCTTTTGCCGCACAATAATTAGCTTGTCCAAATTGTCCTTTTAACGCGTTAACTGAAGAAACATTAATTATTCTTCCCATACCTTTATCACACATTGAACCGAACAAAGGCTGAATAACATTAAATAAGCTATTTAAATTAGTTTCTATTACTTCGTACCAAGATTTTGCTGACATTTTTTTAAAAACACTATCCCTTGTAATACCTGCATTATTAACAATTATATCAATACAACCTTCTTCTTTTAATAAACTGGTTAAACGTTCTAAACACTCAGTTGTATTAGCTACATCTAACCTAAATAAACGTACATGCTCTTCAGAGAAATTTTGTTGGTTAAACCATTTAATAGAATCCTTATAATATTCAGTACTAGAATATGTAGCTATTACTCGATAGTTATCGCTAACAAACTTAGAAGAAATAGCAGTTCCGATCCCACCTGTTGACCCAGTTACTAAAGCAATTTTTTTCATACAAAATCCTATTGTTTATATAACTGAAAAATATGCAAGAACAATACAAAATATTAATAATTGAATCAAATATTACTAATATTGAAATAGCGTCTTTTATATTTTAAAAGTAATAATAAGTTCCTTATTCATTAACATAATCTCTAATAGTTATAATTTAAACATAATTACTCATAAAGTTGAACAATGTCTCATAAAAGTTAGTAACTTTTAAATACCTACTTTTTAATAATAATACTATTGTAAATATATTTAATACTTAGCAAGTATTAATAGGACCTATATAAATCATCTAAGTTAACTAATTTAAAAGTTATTATTTATATTTGAAGCATTCAAAATAAAATTTAAGAATAATAAAACTAATAAGTATGATATTTATCAAATTTTTTCAATTAATCAATACTTTGTTAGTTTTCTACCATAGCTAATTAAATTTAATATCTCTTGGGTTTAAATCTATATAATGGTAGTATCATCTGCTAATTTATATTTCTTATACATCGAATAGTTGAACATGCTAAAACATTCAAGAAAAATTTTAGTCACTTGTGCTTTACCATATGCTAACGGCTCTATCCATCTTGGACACATGCTAGAACATATTCAGGCAGATATATGGGTTCGTTATCAACGTTTACGTGATAATACAGTACATTTTATTTGTTCTGATGATGCCCATGGAACAGCGATTATGTTGAAAGCAGAAAAAATGAATATCACTCCAGAAAAGATGATTATGTTAATTAAAAGAGAGCATGAAAAAGATTTTAAATCTTTTGATATCAGTTATGATAATTATCATAGTACGCATAGCAAAGAAAATTATGAGCTTATAACTTCTCAAATTTATCCAAAACTTAAAAGAAATGGTTATATTTCTAACCACGTAATTTCTCAAGCTTTTGATCCTATAAAGCAATTTTTTTTACCAGATCGATTTTTGAAAGGTACATGCCCTAAATGTAAATCTAAAGAACAATATGGTGATAACTGTGATCGTTGTGGAGCAACATATAATACAATTGAATTAATTGAACCTAAATCCACAATTTCTGGTGCAACCCCAATAATCAAAAAATCTAAACATTATTTTTTTGAACTACCAAAATTTGAAGTTATGCTTAAAAATTGGATAAGCTCTGGTTCATTGCAAGACACAGTGATGAATAAAATACAAGAATGGTTTAGTTCAGGTCTGAAAAAATGGGATATTTCACGTGATGCTCCCTACTTTGGCATTAATATTCCTGGCGAAAAAAATAAATTCTTCTATGTTTGGTTAGATGCTCCAATAGGGTATATCAGCTGCTTTAAAAATTTATGCAATAAAAAAACCAATATTAATTTTGATGAATATTGGAATAAAGACAGCCAAACAGAACTTTATCACTTTATTGGAAAGGACATTGTTTATTTTCATAGTTTATTTTGGCCTGCTATACTAGAAGCATCAAATTTTCGCAAACCAAACCAAATCTTTGTTCACGGTTACTTAACAGTTAATGGAAAAAAAATGTCTAAATCTAAAGGGACATTTATCAAAGCAAGTACCTACCTTAAATATCTAGATCCAGAATGTTTACGATATTATTATGCGAGTAAACTGAATTCTCGAGTAGAAGATTTGGATTTTAATTTAGAAGATTTTATTCAACGTGTTAATACTGATATAGTTAATAAAATTGTTAACTTAGCATCTCGTAATGCTAGTTTTATTTCTAAATATTTTCAAAGTACACTATCAACTCATTGTATTCAGCTGGAATTATATAATGAATTTGTTTCTTCTTCTGAGAAGATTTCTAGACTATATGAAACTCGAGAATTCACTCACGCTATGCAAACAATCACTACACTAGCAAGTAAAGCTAACCAGTATATTAATGAAAAAAAACCCTGGATTATGGCAAAAGAAGAAAAGAAAAAAAAAGAATTACATGATGTTTGTTCTCTTGGTATTAATTTATTTCGAATATTAATTATTTACTTAAAACCAGTTATGCCTAAACTAGCAATTCGTACAGAAAAATTCATCAATGCAAAATTAACCTGGAACAGTATTAATAATCCACTAGTAAATCATAAAATTGCTCACTTTAAACCTCTTTTTAGCCGAATTACACCTCAAACTGCAAAAAAAATAATTCAAATGTCAGACATATAACTAGTAACTAACTAATTATATGTTATTTATTTCTATAAAATTCATTTATATAAGAACTACAGTGCACTTTTAATACAATCACTGCTATTAATCCAAATAGAATAGTACCTACAGCTTGACCATATAGGACACCTAATGCTCCAAACCAATATGCTCCTAAATAAACAAATGGTAATGTCCCTAGTGTTGCTTTACCTAATTCAACGCTGTAGAGTAAAGGTTTACCTAATTATTAAAGAAGCGTTAGCAATAATAAGGTGCCATTGAACATAAAGGTAATTGCTACGCAAGTACAAATTTAGATAAGATGATAGATGCATCACCTTGTAAATTAAAGCTTGAATAATACTCCCTTGAACATGATAAAGGATTATGCAAATTAACACGGTATAACTAACTACAATAATCAATGAATTCTTTAAAATATCTTTATCCGATCAAATTTATCTGCACCAAAATTTTGCCCAATAATAGGACCGATTGCACCAGAAAGAGCAAAGATCGCTGAAAAACAAACAGGTACTAAACGACTTATTACACTGTATCCTGCTACAAAACCTGTTCCAAATCTAGCAATAAAATAAGTTACAATTAAATTGCCAATTGGAGTAGAAATATTAGTTATAACTGATGGAACAACAATACCTAAAATACTCTTAATATTATTTTCCAATAAATAAATGAAGGTTTAGCTAGCAATTTATGTATAAAATTAAAGGATAAATGGAAAAGTATAACACGGTAAATCTAGCGATAATTGAAGCTAACGCTGCACCTTTTATATCCCAACCAAAGAAAATAAACAGCAAATCTAAAACAATGTTAACAACACCTCCGAAAAGCACTGCTAACATAGCACGCCTTGCATCTCCTGTTGCTCTAAGTGCAGAACCAGATGTCATTCCTAAAGCAATTAATGGACCACTAGGTAATAAAATATATAAATATAACTCAGCTTTTTCTAAAGTATACCCTGTTGCTCCAAGTATTGATAATAGTTCAGGAACAAAAAATATGTGATAACACTAACAGTAGAATTAATTAAAAAAGCTGTTATCATTATGCTTATTCCAAGTTCTTTTGCATGTTTCCAGTGTTTTTTTCCAATAGCTTTAGAAACTAAGGCCCCCATTGCTATTGAACTACCAAGAGATAAAGAAGTTAGAAAAAAAATCAAAGTACTCGAAAAACCAACCGCTGCTGTTAACTCAACCTCTCCTAACATGCTAATAAATAACATATCAAGAAAATCGACCATAAATAACACCATTAAACCTATTGAATTCATAGCAGACATAACTAATATGTGTTTTATGGTTGATCCTTTAGTAAAATCAACATTTTTATTCAAAAAGATTCCTTTTTTTATTTAATCTTTCAATACAATTAAGAATTTTGATAACTAAGTTTTATGTAAGTAACTAAATCCAAAAATCTCTCATTTTATTAATACTATTTTCATAATTATTGGATTTATATGAAGGAAAGGATGAACTAAAATTACTTCTAATCTATTAGAAATAATTTTAATCTAGTTAAATATAAAAAAATATATTTTATATCCTCCTTAAAAAGAATTATAAATACTATCAGTGATAGAATTATGTACATACTCTTTAGGTTCGCTACCTCGTATAAAATACTCAAACATAGAGCTTTCATCAAACTTATCAGTTAATAGTCCTGAACTTCGATCAATACGAACTCTTACTATATTTGGAGGAATGTGTTTTTTTCGAATTGGCTCGTGCTTTAAAGCTACACGCATAAAATCTATCCATGCTGTTTGTGCAGTTTTCGCTCCTGTTTCTGAACCGGAAATTTGGTTTTTATTTTTTAGATTTTTATTTAACTGTGTTCTACCTAAATCTCGATTATGGTTATCAAAGCCTACCCAAGCTGTAGCAACTATTCCAGGAGCGTAACCATGGTACCAGGCATCTTTTGATTCGTTGGTAGTCCCTGTTTTACCACCAATATCATGACGCTGAAGTTTTTGAGCTCTCCAACCTGTACCATTCCAACCAGTATTATTAAGCCAATCACCACCACCCCAAATGTTGCTATATAACATTTCACGAACTAAAAATGCTGTTTGTTCTGAAATTACTTGAAAAGTATACTTGTCATTACTATTTCTTCTTCTAAATTTTATCTCCCCATATTGCCCTTCTACTTTATCAATAAAAAATGGTTTAATATAAAAACCACCATTAGCAAATATAGAATAACCTGTCACCATTTCCAATGGTGTTAAACTACTGGAACCAAGAGCAATTGTTTCTGAATTCGCTAATGCGTTTTTATTAAAACCAAAACGCGTTAGATATTGACGTGTTTTATCAAGACCAACCTTACGAAGAAGTCGGACTGCCATTACATTTTTAGATTTTGCTAAACCAACACGCAATCGAGTAGGACCAGAATAAGATGCTGGAGAATTTTTAGGCCTCCATGCTATTCCTAAGGTTTTATCCCACTGATTAATTGGTGCATCATTAATTAAGCTAGCTAAAGTCATACCATGATCAATTGCTGCTGAATAAATAAATGGTTTCATACTTGAACCAACTTGACGAACAGATTGAGTAACTCGATTAAATTTATTGATAAGAAAATTAAATCCACCTACTAAAGATAATACAGCACCGTTTTTAGGATTCATGGCCACAAAAGCAGTATTAGCATTTGGTATTTGACTCAGTGCCCAAACTGTATTTGGTTTATTTTTATCACTTTCATTTTTTTGAATTTTTCTTACCCATACTTGTTCCCCTTTTGTGAGAATATCTCTTGCAGATGTTGGTTCGATTCCCTGAACATCGTCGCTTAAAAACCTTCTGGCCCAACTCATATCATTCCAATTTATAATTTGCTCTCCATTGCATTTAACAAAAACCGTAGCACTTTTAAAATCTACTTTAGTAACAATAGCTGGGATAAGCTGACCGTATGTTGGTATTCTAGATAATTTTTCCTTCATTTCTTTTTGAGTCAATGGATCATGGTTTTCTTTCCAAAAAATTTTTTCGGGCCCCCGATAACCATGACGCTCATCATAGGAAAAAAGATTATCAATAGTTGCTTGATTAGCTGCTTTTTGAAGATTTGAATCTATAGTTGTATAAATACTTATACCTGAGGTATACACATCTTCGTCAAGATTCTTAATAACCCAAGATCGTACTAGCTCAGCTATATAGGGAGCATGTAATTCAATGCTAGAAGAATGATAATATGATTTAATTATTTCATGACTAGCACTATAATACTCTTTTTGAGTAATATATTTTTCTTTTAGCATACGTGATAATACTAAATTTCTACGATCAATAGCCCGTTTAAGAGAATAGATAGGATTCATAGTTGAAGGTGCTTTTGGAATACCAGCTAGTGTTGCAATTTCACTAAGCGATAATTTTTGTAAATCTTTACCAAAATATGTTTGTGCAGCAGCGGCAAATCCATATGTTCTTTGTCCCAAAAAAATTTTATTAACATATAACTCAATAATTTCTTCCTTAGAAAAAACTTGCTCTATGCACAATGCAATTAAAATTTCTTTAATTTTACGACTAAACTTTTTTTCATTTGATAAGAAAAAATTTCTAGCCAATTGTTGGGTAATTGTACTAGCACCTTGTTTAGGTGAACCAGAAAGTGCAACAACAATAGCAGCACGAATGATGCCTATTGGATCAATACCAAAATGTTCATAAAAACGAGTATCTTCAGTTGCGATCAAAGCATTAATCAATGGTTCAGGGATCTCATCATAACTTATAGGGATGCGTCGTTTTTCACCAAATTGAGCAATTAATTTCCCATCTTGGCTAAAAATTTTCATCGGTGTTTGCAATTTAACATTCCGCAAAATAGCAACATTTGGTAATTCAATTTTCTTAAAATAATAAAAAAATCCAATCACACTCGTTCCAAGAATTATAAAAATTACAATGCTGATGATACATAAGTACTTTATAAATTTCACCAAGGAAAATCTCTAATAAATTAATTACTATATATGATAAATCTAAACAATAATGGTAGGAATAAGTAAATGTTTTTTCCTATATCTAAAATTTAACATAATAGAAATTTATACGAATACAAAAATTGACTAAATTTAGAAAATGATTAATAACCAAACAATGTATTAACCGAACTAACGAAGAAATAGCATATTTAATATTTTTTGAATAATTGCTTTATGATTCAATAAAACGTGACTACGGGGAAACCAATTTGGAGTAGAAAATACTGTTTTTGCTTGAGAAAATGCCTTGAATCCTTCAATACCATGATATTGACCTATCCCAGAATCTCCTATTCCTCCGAATGGAGCATCATCAACCATACAATGTAGTAACGTATCATTAAAACAAACTCCGCCACTATATGTTTGTTCAATTACTTTTTTTCTTAGAATCTTTCTATTACTTATTAAGTATAATACCAATGGCCTAGGTTTATTATTAACATATCTAAACGCCTCATCAATATGGTTATATCCAATAACCGGAAGAATAGGGCCAAAAATTTCTTCCTGCATTAGGATCATATTATCGTTAACATTAGTGACTAAATGTGGAAGCATTTGTCTTTTATTTGGCTGAATTTCATCAAAAGTATGGATATCAGCTCCTAGTAATTTCGCATTATCTAAATATCTTTTGAGTCGTTGATAGTGAATGTCATTAATGATATAAGTTAAATCTATTTTGCTTTTTTTTGTAATAAATATATCTTTAAATTGTTTTAAGTATAAATCTACAAACAAATTTTTCTTAGACTCAGGAATAAAAACATAATCTGGTGAAACACATATTTGTCCAGAATTTATGCTTTTTCCCATCATAACAATATTAACAGCTGAATTTAGTTTTGCATCATCAGAAATAATAACAGGAGATTTTCCACCTAATTCTAGTGTCACTGGAGTTAAATTTTTTGCTGCAGATTGAGCAACTAGGCGACCAATTTTAGTTGAACCTGTAAAAATTAAGTGATTAAATGGAAGATTACTAAATAATTCAGCTATCTTAGAATCGCCCTCTACTACTTGAATCTCATCACATAAACTGGCAAAAATTATACTTAAAACATTGTTGGTATTATGCGTATATTCACTCAATTTTACCATCACTAGATTCCCTGCAGCAATTGCAGTAACGACAGGAGACAAACTGAGTACAATTGGGAAATTCCAGGGAACCATAATACCTATTATACCAAGAGGTTGATAATATACTTGTGTTTTTGATGGGAATAATAAAATTCCTTCTGAACGAGAACTTGGTTTCATCCAAGAACGTAAACGTGAAATAGTATAGTTAATATGATTAACAGCAGGTAAGATATCGCAAATAAGACTATCAAATGGACTACGAAAACCATAGTCTTGTCTTATAGATTGAACTAATTTTGTTTTTTTATTTAATAAAGCTCGTTTTAACTTTCTTAGTTTATTAATTCGAGTAATATAATCTGGATTGGGGTTCAACTTAGCACGCAATTGCATATCACAAAATATTTTACGGAGTTTTTTCTCCATTTTATTTTTTTCCAATTTTAAAAAGCATATTAATATTTTATCATTCTAGATGATAAGAAGACTTATATCTATTATTTTTCTCTAAATAAATTATCCATAGCTACAACTAAATATTTGATCATAGACCAACATGTTAATATCATAGCAATATACATAGCAATATAACCAATCCAAATCATCCATTCATTATAGCTCCAAATCAGTAACCATAAAGCAGACATTTGATTCAATGTCTTAATTTTAGAAATGTTAGATACAGAAACAATAACTCGTTTTCCAATTTCAGCCATCCATTCTCGTAATGCAGAAATGATAATTTCACGAGAAATCATAACCACTGATGGAATAGTAATCCATACATTATGATAACTTTCAGTAATTAATATAAGTGCAGTAATAACTAATATTTTATCTGCTACAGGATCAATAAAAGCACCAAATCGAGAAATTTGATCAAGTCTTCTAGCTAACATTCCATCTAACCAATCTGTAAATCCTGCTCCCCAAAATACAATCGAAGCTGCAAAAGGAGCCCAACTATGTGGAAGGTAAAAGATAACAACAAATATTGGGATTAAAAAAATTCGTAATAAAGACAAAATATTAGGGATATTAAAACGCATATCTTTAGCCCTTATTAATTGCGTTTTCTACTAGTGTAGTATTTTACACTTGATGGTTTTTTCTGCTAAAGTCATCCTTACATGAAAAATTTAAACCAAACTTCAATGGATAAGTTTTACATTCTTAAAAACTTCCTTATATCTAATTGAAGATTACTAACTAAGTCAAAGTTGATTCCCTTATTAGACTCTAAATGGTTGAAATAACTTATAACAATTTTCTCTTATGAAGAGAAACTGCATATAAACCTCCATAGATATATTGATTTTTAGGACTATAACCAATACAATGACTGAGTAGGTGCTTTAACTTGCAAATATGATTTTGCTTAGAAAAAATTTAATTCAAGTAAAAGTATCTATTAGATAGAATCTTAGCAAATCTATGCAGGTAGGAACTGAAAAAATTAAACGATGCTTTCCTGATGTTCTTTTAAAGATATATCGAAGCAAAGCTATTACTCCAATAAAAGACTAATTGAAGAGTAATATAACAATTCTTTCAAGTAAATTCCAAGTAATCCTGAGATTAATATTTTAATGCTCAAATTGAGTAAAATCTGCTTAAATCGATAATAAATTACATATAAAAAAATGAAATCTTTCATTTTTTAAAACACGTAGTGTTATAAATAAACTTTTAAACTTTGCTAACACAGTAAAACCTAAAAAATACCTTGCATATTATGTATGCTTTTTTATTTGTATAAAAAATAAAAAGAATCAGCTAACTTACTTAAATATGACTCATTTCAGGAGTTTACATTTTATAAAACGAATATTAGAAATCTAGAAACAATATACACCTTCTAATGTATTTATGATCTTAAAGACCTGTTTGAGATTGGTCGTGTTCAATATGAAACAATATGACCAATCTACATTGGTGAACATTTTAAAATATAAAAACTTTATATTGCAAAATATTCCAGAGATTTTCCAGCATCTAATTCTTCTTGAATAGCTGAAGGCGTTCTACCTTGACCAGTCCAAGTTTTTTCATCACCGTTAGCATTTACATATTTATATCTTGCTGGACGTGGAGGTCTTTTTCTTTTGATTTTATTATACCTAATTTCTCTTGATAGTGCTGAAATCAAGGCATTAATATCAATGCCATCTTTTTCAATTTGATCTGTAATAGCTGCTAGCTTAGCCTTTTGTTGTGCCTTATATTTATGTTTTTGCTCTTCAATTTTTTTACGTTCCTGAACAACAATTTTAAATTTATTTAACCCTTCTTCTAATTGCTGCAAAGTTAATTCTCGAGAAAATGCACGTAAACTCCTAATATTTAAGAGTATTTTTATTAAATTTGACATTACTTCTTTTACCAGTTCTTTATATTAAAGTACAAAGATACTAAACTTATCGCGAATAAATTTCAATATATTTACATAACTCTAGAATATATAAAATTCTAAACTATTTAATAAGTTAGAATATCTAAATCTAATTAGAATAAAATAAAATACAATAATATTAATTAAATTTTAACAGATAGAATTATAATAGTTTTTATAAAATGGAATAATATAGACATATATTAGAAATCACTTTTTGTGAAACACATAGAAAAAATTAGTATTAGAATAACATTGACTTATCTTTATATTAATATCATTATCTATTTCATTTTATAGTAGATAATATTTAACAAATATGAATTTAATTGATTTTTCATCCTCTTCATTATCATTGCTGCCTCCTTTAATTGCAATTACCCTTGCTATAGTTATGCGTCGAGTATTACTTTCCCTAGGAATTGGTATTTTGGTTTCTGCTATTTTACTTACTAATTATTCCTTCATATGCTCTGTAGATTATGTTATTCAAACTGTCTCAAATGTATTCTTTATACAAGAAAAAATTAATAGTGAGAATATATACATTCTAAGTTTCCTATTGTTATTAGGAGTTATGACTGCAATATTAACTTTATCTGGTGGTACTTTTGCATTTGCTAATTGGGCTAAAGGTAAAGTAAAAAACAAGCGTGGTTCAAAATTACTTGCAGCCTTCCTTGGCATAATTGTTTTTATAGATGATTATTTTAATAGCCTAGCTGTTGGTGCAATAGCAAGACCTATAACTGATCGCTTTTATGTATCTCGTGTAAAACTAGCTTATATTTTAGATTCTACTGCTGCATCAACGTGTGTTCTTGTGCCAATTTCTAGTTGGGGTGCTTATATCATGACAATCCTTAGCAGCATATTAATATCACACAGTTTAACAACAGAGTACTCACCATTAAGTTTATATCTACATCTCATTCCAATGAATTTCTATTCAATTTTTGCTATTCTTATGGTTTTTGCTGTGATAGTGTTTAAGTTAGATGTAGGTCCAATGCGTTATCATGAAATTAAAATTGAACAAAAAAAGTTTACTAATCCTGCATTTAAAAACAACTCAAAAGAAGGCAATAGTTTTCCTAAAATAAAAGGAAAAGTCTCAGATCTTCTTATTCCTATATTTGCTCTTCTTGTTATGACTATAAGTATGATGCTTTATACAGGATATCACTCCATCACTAAAAATGGGAAACCATTTACGTTTTTTTCTATATTTGAAAATACTGATTTCAGCCTTTCTCTATTTTGCGGAGGGTTAGCCGGTGTGATCTTGTCATTGTTAATTACATTTCAAAAACGAATCCAATTAATACGAATTATGAAAACGGTTTGGATTGGTGCTCAATCAATGTTTGGTGCAATTTTAATTCTTCTATTTTCTTGGGTCATTGGTTCAAGTATCAGTGATATGAAAACTGGAATTTATCTTTCATCGCTTATTTCAAAAACTGACATGCCTATTTATTTGTTACCTGTAATATTTTTCTTTATTTCTGGTTTAATGGCTTTTGCTACTGGAACTTCATGGGGAACCTTTGGTATTATGTTACCCCTTGCTGGCGATATAGCCACAACAATAAATATTGGACTATTTTTACCAATACTAAGTTCTGTTTTATCTGGTTCTGTATTTGGTGATCATTGCTCTCCTATTTCAGATACGACAATTTTATCTGCTACAGGAGCGAAATGTAATTATATTGACCATGTTGTAACCCAACTTCCATATGCATTATCTATAGCTATAACCGCAACTGCTGGTTTTTTAACCCTAGCAAAAACTTCTTCTATTGCTATTTCTTTTTCTGTAGCAACAATAGTATTTGTTGCTACATGCTTAATTTTATCTATTCTATCTAAATCTAAAATTAAGAACATGTAATGTAATATTTAAACTAATCACTTATAATAATATAATAAAAGAGAAATAATAATGCTTTACTGTTACAGTTTACTCTTTATTAATAAACTTCATTATATCCGTTAGTACTATCTGTTTAACTTAATAAATTGTCTCTATGTTTACTATAGATTATTTTGTTCAGCATCTACATAAAGATATCTTTTTTATTATAGGAATTAGTTTTATTATTTGGATAGCTTGGCATCTTACTTATAAGCGTCTAAGCATTTTAGTTAATAAAACTAAATTTCACTGGGATAATTTAGTTCTTGATGCATTTAAAATCCCTATAAGTGTATTAATTTGGTCTTGGCCCGCTATAATTTCACTCGACTTTTTCTTAAAGATTCAGTTTAATTTTAAAACTAACTGGTCCGAAAAATTAAAATTATTACTAATTTCTATAAGTTTTATCTGGATTGCTATTCGTATTATTAATAATACTGAAAAGTATACCTTAATGAAAAAAAATAAAGATGCTACTACTTTACAAATTACTGCAAAAGTAGCTCGTTTATTCTTTATAGCTATAGGTATATTAATAATAATGCAATCTTTTGGTCTCAGTTTATCTGGCGTATTGACTTTAAGTGGTATTAGCGGGCTAATCGTTGGTTTAGCAGCAAAAGATTTATTATCTAACTTTTTTGGTGGTCTAATGATCTACTTTGATCGTCCATTTAAAATCAATGATTGGATTCGCTCACCAGATCGTCAGATTGAAGGTACAGTAGAAAGCATTGGTTGGCGTATTACAATAATTCGTACCTTTGATAAAAGACCGATTTATGTACCAAATTCAGTATTTAGCAATATAGTAGTTGAAAATCCATCTCGAATGTTCAACAGACGCATCAATGAAAATATCGGAATTCGTTATGAAGATGGAAAAAAAATTGTTCTTATCATTCCAGATATTAAAAGTATGTTAATGAACCATCCAGAAATTGATGCTAAGCAAACTTTAATCGTGAGTTTCAACGCTTTTGGACCATCATCTTTGGACCTTCTAGTATATACATTTACAAAAACAATAAACTGGGTTCATTATCATGAAGTTAAACAGGATATTTTGCTTAAGATTATGAATATCATTTATAAATACAATGCTGACATCGCATTTCCAACTCAAACTCTTAAATTAGAATCTAAATATATATCTGATTAATCAGCTATTCTTTTCCTATGCTTTATTTCTAAATGAAGCCCTATAATGTATAATGCAAGACAAACTATCTACATATATTCAAATATAGAAATGTGTCTCTCACTTAAATATAAGAGCATTCTTGACTAAGAATATACTTTTTACTAAAGAAAGGGGAAAATCAAAGCAAAATTATATAATGTGAAAAAAATAATATGCATCAAACTTTATGTGATAAGAAAAGATTAAAAATTTAATATTCACTCTAAAGTCATTTCTAAACTTTGGTATTATCTTTGATAAAATTAATAATAGAAACAGTGAGTTATAAAGTTTAAAAACTTTAATTATAATAGGATTAAAGCTTTCATTGTTTAATAATGATCTAGCTAAATCTAATCATTATAGAAATTTTCATGAAAAATAAAGGATTTATTATGACACTGCTAACAAATGGCAAACAAAAATCATTATGAACTAATATTAATTGATAATTCTATGTTTAGAATAGATGGAATTTAGACGTATTATTGATATACGTTCTATGAACAATGAAAAAAATAACACACTAATTTTAGTGTTATACAGTAAATCTTTTTAAAAAAATTAAAAAACTAATACTACAGACTGTAGCTGATTGTAAAATTATTAATAAACAAAAAATAAATAAAATTTTAGATAAACAACTATGAAAAATTGTAAATAGAAAATTTTAAATTGCTTATAACATTCTAATTAACTTATTGTTTCAAAATAATAATCGAAGGAATTTTAATATGATCATTAAACCAAAAATCCGAGGTTTTGTTTGTACTACTGCTCACCCTATAGGTTGTGAAGTTAACGTAAAAAAACAAATAGCCTACACTAAAAAGCAAGGAATAATTCAGAATATAGCAAAACGTGTATTAATTATTGGTTCTTCTAGTGGTTATGGTTTATCTTCTCGGATTGCTCTAGCATTTGGTGGAAATGCATCTACAATTGGTATTTTCTTTGAAAAACCAGAGACTGAAA
This sequence comes from Candidatus Photodesmus katoptron Akat1, assembly GCF_000478685.1. Lineage (GTDB taxonomy): Bacteria > Pseudomonadota > Gammaproteobacteria > Enterobacterales > Vibrionaceae > Vibrio > Vibrio anomalopis. Next base: position 147,113 of record NZ_AMSD01000001.1, read on the forward strand.
AGAAAACAGGCACTGCCGGTTTCTATAATGCAATGGCTTTAGATAAAATAGCTAATCAAGCAGGTTTATACTCAAAAAGCCTAAATGGAGACGCTTTTTCAGATTCAGTCAAGAAAAAAACAATAAAACTAATAAAAGAAGATTTAGGTCAGATTGATATGCTAGTTTACTCACTAGCCTCTCCAATAAGACAATTACCTGAGACAGGCAAAATTATTCGTTCAGTTTTAAAACCTATAGGTAAAACATATACTTCAATAGCGGTAGATACAAACAAAGATCTAATTGTTAAAGCAAATATTCAACCTGCAACACAAGCTGAAATAAAAGATACTGTAACTGTAATGGGAGGTGGAGATTGGGAACTTTGGATAAATGCTCTTCTAGATGCAAATGTATTAGCAAAAGGCTGTAAAACGATTGCCTACAGTTATATTGGTACAGAAATAACATGGCCTATTTACTGGAATGGAACAATTGGTAAAGCTAAAAAACATTTAGAGTATACAGCATCACTCCTAAATAAAAAATTGTCAACAATAATCAGTGGTAGTGCTAATATCGTTGTTCTGAAATCAGTTATAACTCAAGCTAGTTCTGCTATTCCAATAATGCCACTATATATTTCGATAGTATTTAAAGAAATGAGGAAAAAAGGGATCCACGAAGGTTGTATTGAAAATATTTATCGACTTTTTAGTCAACATTTGCATACCAAGAAGACTTTATCTTCAAATATAGACAGTGAAAATCGTTTACGACTAGATGATTGGGAACTTCGTGAAGATATCCAACAAAACTGTTATAAAATATGGTCAAATATTACTTCAGAAAATTTAAAAGAATTATCAGATTATAGTGAATATAAACAAGAATTTTTAGGATTATTTGGTTTTGGTCTTAAAGAAGTAAACTATGAAAAATCAATAAATCTATTAGAAATAAAATAAATTATAGTATAGCAAATTAACAATTATCATCTATCATAGTATGATAAACCGATACAGTTTTTGCTTAATTTAATTTGTAAAGCAGAAATACCCAAATGGCTAGAAATATACAATTTTGCTTTTATGCACAACAAAACTGGCCTTATATACGGTAAATATGAAGACCTTCAGGATATGCTACATATACATGTATACTGCTATAGAAATAGTAAATAAAATACCTATTATATTTAGTTTTTTTAAGTAATTCTATACATTGTCGTGCACTATTATGGAAAATCATTTAACATTTTCTATTTCTACTTTATGCAGCACTATACATAACAAATGCACTTATAAAACATATCCATTTATTTCTAAAAAAATAGATTAATAATATTTAGAGTATATAACTAACTACATTATACATATAACATTTAGCAACCTCATCCAATAAAATTATAAAAGATTGAATTTTTATTTATTATAGATAGTTGATAGGAATCGATATGTCAAATAATCAAGATTTGATGGATGCTGGTCTTAAAGTTACTACATCAAGATTAAAGAGTCTAGAACTTTTTCAGCAACCAAAATATCAACATATTACTGCTGAAGATTTATACAAGAAATTAATCCAGATAAAAGAAAATATTAGTATATCGAGTTTTAAATCAATTTAACAATGTAAGATCAGTATTTGAACTATCCAGAAAAGAATACCATGATCATCTATTATATTTAGGTTGTGAGAAAGTGACTGAGTTTTTAGATAAAATTATCGAACAGAGACAAAAAAATTGTTGCACAACATAATCTAATTCTAACTTTCCATAAACTTTATTTATATGCTAAACACTCAGATATAAATACCTCATGTAAAAATAATTCCAATGCATACATAAAATACGTAAACAAACATTAATTTCAATACTTGTGAAAAAATAATGTTCAATCGAAGCTCCAAGTTTCACGTAAACTCACAGTTCGGTTAAATACTAATGATTGAGGTTTTGAATGTTTTGAATCTAAGCAAAAATAGCCAATGCGTTCAAATTGAAATCTTTGCCCTGGTTTCGCTGTAGCTAAACTAGGTTCAACAAAGCCTTGTACTTTACATAGAGATTTAGAATTAATAGCATTAATAAAATCATCAACAGAATCTGGATTAGGAATCGTAAATAGATGATCATATAATCGAATTTCAGCAATTAACGCTTTATCAGCTGATATCCAATGAATTACCCTTTTTACTTTACGTTTATTTGGATTTTTACCTAAGCTATCCATATCATAACTGCAGTAAATAGTAGTAATTTTACCTTGCTTATCTTTTTTTATACCTTTAGCGCGAATAATATAAGAACCACGTAATCGAACTTCTTGACCTAATACTAAACGCTTATATGTTTCAGTTTCTATTTCACGAAAATCATTGCGTTCGATCCAAATAACACGACCAAAAGGTACTTCACGAAAACCCATTTCAGGCTTATTAGGATGATTTCTAATTAACAATGTTTCTGTATTTTTTTCATTATAGTTTTCAATAATTACTTTAACAGGATTAAGAACAGCCATTACCCTTGGTGTGGTTTTATTTAAATCAGCCCTAATACAAGATTCTAAAGAACTAAATTCAATCATATTTTCTTGTTTAGTTACACCAACACGCTGACAAAAATCTCGTATGGCTTTTGCTGTAAAACCACGACGGCGTAATCCAGAGATTGTAGGCATCCGCGGATCATCCCATCCTTCCACTAAATTGCTTTTAACTAATTGGTTTAACTTGCGCTTTGACATTATAGTATATTGTAAATTTAATCGACTAAATTCATACTGATTAGGTCGACAAGCAATTGTAATATTATCTAATATCCAATCATATAAACGACGATTATCTTGAAATTCTAAAGTACAAATTGAGTGAGTGATCCCTTCTAATGCATCAGAAATACAATGACTAAAATCATACATAGGATAGATACACCAATTATTACCAGTTTGTTGATGTCTGATAAATCGAATACGATAAAGAACTGGATCTCGCATTATGATGAAAGAGGAATTCATATCAATCTTGGCACGCAAACATGCTTCACCTTCTTTAAATTTTCCAAGACGCATTTTTTTAAATAAATCTAAATTTTTCTGAATGCTTCTAGAACGATAAGGACTAGGTTTACCTGGAGAACTTAAAGTGCCTCGATATTCACGAATCTGCTTAGGATTTAGCTCATCAACATAAGCTAAACCCTTGTTGATTAATTCTATCGCATATTTATAAAATTCATCAAAGTAATTAGAAGAATAATGAATATCCCCAGACCATTTAAATCCTAGCCAAATCAAATCATTTTTAATTGATTTAATATATTCAAGATCTTCTTTTTCAGGATTAGTATCATCAAAACGAAGATTACATTTACCTAAGTAATCTTTAGCAATACCAAAATTTAAACAAATAGACTTAGCATGACCAATATGAAGATAACCATTAGGTTCAGGCGGAAAACGAGTATGTATGCTCTTATGTATGCCATTTTTTAAATCATTATCAATAATCTGTCGAATAAAGTTTGATGGAACAACTGATTCCTTATTATTTATCATAAAACCTCATATCTCTAGTTATATAACTTAAAAATAAACTTAATCGAATCAAAATACACATTTATGTATAACACATTATATAGTTAAAGCAAATCTGACAGAACAAGAAGATTAAATATTTTTATACAATCTATTTATAGATTAATATTTAACATACTAAACAGACCAGTTTTTTTAAAATGCCATATATAATTTATCCTAATTTTAGCTAGAATAATACAAACTATGTTCTTAACTCCTTACTTCTCAAATTACAATCAACAGTTTAAGTTTACCCGTAAACAAGCAAGTTACTTCGCTAAAAAAGTTGCTGGTGATTATAATCCAATCCATGATGAACATAATAAACGTTTCTGTGTTCCTGGAGATTTACTCTTTGCAGTTTTCTTACAAAAAAAAGGGATCAGTCAAAAAATGCGTTTTGATTTTGCTGAAATGGTTAATGATAGAATTGCATTACAAATTGAGAATAAATCAGAACAAAAAAAGTCTGTTGTTGATAAAAACGGTAAAGAATATTTGCATATAACCCATGATGGGAATATTAATTATGACGAAAAATTAATTGAATGTTTAGTGGTTGATTATGTACAATTTTCTGGTATGAGCTTCCCAGAAATTATGGTGCCACTGATGGAAAAACAAAAAATGATGATTAGCTGTAACCGACCATTAGTCATTTATGAAAGCATGGAAATTGAGTTTAATCATTTAAATCTTATTCAACCAAAAGTTGAATTCTTAGACGCCACCTTTGACGTAGTAGGAAAAAGAGCTTTTATAACACTAAATTTTATCTTTAAAGAAAATAAAATTATTGTAGGTAAAGGTATTAAACGTATGATAGCAGGAGGTCTTAGACCTTACGTAAAAAAAGAAGTTGATGATTTAATTAATCATTTCAATAAACGAAAAGACATTTTTTTATCAAAACTAGCTGCTTAGCTATAAAGTTTCCTTAATAGAAAACAAGAATAAGATTTCATTAGTAGCAGAATAAAATCTGTTTAATATTCAAAAAAAATCTTCTTTACTAAGGATTAAGGATAGTAAAGGTGTTTAAAAACCAATTGTTAACAATTACTCATGATTTTCCGATCCGTACTGATAAACCAATATATAATGGGAAAATTCGTTCAATATATTTCTTAACTTCAGAGGATAGCAAACGCCTTATCAAACAAAAAGAATACAATATTTCTCCTGATTCATTGTTAGCCGTCATGATAGTTAGTGATAGGATTTCAGCATTTGACTGTATTTGGCATACTAAGGGAAGATTGAACGGAATTCTAGGTAAAGGAGCTGCTATTAATAGTATTTCTAAATATTGGTTTAAAGTATTTAAAACAAACGGCTTAGCTGACAATCATATTGTAGATATTCCACATCCTTTAGTTTGGATTATACAAAAGACCAAGCCTATCATGATTGAGGCAATCTGTCGTAAGTTTCTAACAGGCTCAATCTGGAGAGATTACAAACAAGGGAAAAGAAAATTTTCTAATCTTATTCTACCAGAAGGTCTGAAAAAAAATACAGAATTACCAGAAATTATCATTACACCATCAACAAAAGGAATCCTCCGAGGTATTCCTGGAGTTTCTGAAACTACAGACGCTAATATTTCTCGAAAAAATATTGAAGACAACTTTAATTTATTTAATTTTCTAAAAATAGAAGATATCACAGAATATGAAAGACTTTCAAAAAAAGGTTTTTCTATCATTAGTAATAAACTAAAAACCATTGGACAAACTTTCATTGATACTAAATTTGAATTTGGTTACATAACTAATACTACTGGTAAGAAAAAACTAATTTATATAGATGAAGTGGGTACACCAGATTCTTCTCGTATTTGGAATACTCAAGAGTACAAAATTGGAAATATTATTGAACTATCAAAAGAAAAATTTCGCCAATTTTTACTTGAGTATATTCCGGATAGCGATATTTTATTAAATAAAGAACGAATAGTAGAAAGACAAAAAATAGCATGTAATAGCAAGTTACCAAGGAATATTTTATTAAAAATATCAGATCTTTATCTAAATGCTGCTGAAATTATTACTGGACAAGCTATTTCTCTAAGTAGAAATCCAAAACAAGAAATTCTAAAAATATTAGATGAAGAGTACCATCTTATTAAATAAGACAAAACAATTTTTTAATCAAAAAGAACAGAACTTCATTTCATCTTATCTAAAAAAATATCTAGATAGTCTTCTTCATCATCAGAGTAATCATTAATTTTTATTCCAGATTTAAATGTTTGATTTTGCAGGTACATTTCTCTAAATAATATATATGGATCCAGTGAGTTTTTCAATTGAATTTCTTGAGATGATAAAGAAAACCTAGATTCCATGTATTCAAAAAACATCTTTAAGTAAAAAATACTGTTTATATAGAATAAGGGGGGATATAGAAAATCGACTAAGTTTGCAATTTCTCTTGGAATTAATGGTCCATAAAAAGGTAACATTAAATAAGGACCATTCTCCAATCCATAATAACCGAGAAAATGACTAAATTTCTTATGAGAATAGCTATTTATACCTAATAATGAAGCTACATCAATGCAACCTAGCATACCAAATGTGCTATTTAACAAAAACCGATTAAAATGATGTAAAGATTTTTTCGGGTCCTGCATTAAAAGAGTATTAATCATACTGGAAGGTTCACTTAAATTACCTAAAAAATTTTTGATACAACTTCTAATTGGAATAGGAACTTTACTAATATAGAAAAATGATACAGGATAAAGAATATATGGATCTAAATAATCATAATTTATTTCCCATATAATACGATTTAAGTCCTCTAAAGGATCTTTATTGTTATTTTCATTGATTCTAGTTGAGATTGAACAGCCTACTGATGAAGCTACAAAAAAAAGTAAAATTAAAGCACGTATCATATAAGTTATCCACAGAGTGTTTAATATTTAAAAAATTATAAAATTACTCTACCTATAATCTTATGGGCTTAATAAAAGCTAACCTGAAAAATTATTGTTTTTTTTCAAGAGTATCAAGAATTCTATAAGCTTTATTTTTTTCTACAATGTTCTTTGAAAATATTAATGCTTGTGCATAACCTCGTTGTATATTTGGATTCTCTGGTTCTAAAGAATAAGCTTTTTTCATCGCAAGAATGGCCATATTTATATCTTGATTAGCTAGTCCAATAAGACCTAGTAATAACCAACCTAGTGAATCTGCTGGTTGATAATGTAACCGAGTTCGTAGAGCTAGTATTAAATCTAATCTTTCATCTTTAGTTAATACTATCTTCTCAGATAGTATTAACTTATTAGATAATTCAGGCAATTTACTGCTTACATCTTTCCAATGTAATACTTTATAAAATGCACCAAATTTCATATAAACCACATAAGAACATATAACCATTAAAATAATGGATAATGAAAACATAGTAATAGAAAATGATGGAGTCAAAGATTTTTGTTCGTCTGATTTTATTTTAACGATATTATCAAGAAAGGATTGTTTAAGCTCTACAATAAGCTTTTTCTTTTCTCCAACTAATCCTGCTTCTATTTCTTTTTCAAATTCATGAAGATTTTTTTTATAAAAAAATTTATTTACTTCACTAGGTAATAATACAGAATGGTTGCTTTTTTTTCTAATAACTGAAAAAAGCAAAATAAAACAAATGAATGAAGTAAGTATCACAGAAACTAACCAAAATAATCCCATTAACGCTTACTCCTAAAATCTCCTTCATCAAGCAGTGCTTGAAGTTCAGCTTCTTTTTGAAAATTCCATTCAATTAAAATACGGTCATCCTTCCTATTTAAAATAATTATTAAACCCAAAAAAATAGATAAAATCGGAATTCCCCACAATAAAAAAGTTGCCCATGTTAATGGAGGATCATAAGTAATAAAATTACCATAACGAACAACCATGTAATCAAGAATCTCTTGATTAGATTTACCTTCTATTATCATTTTATAAACCTTTTTTCGTAAATCCTTTGCAATTTCTGAATTTGAAGTATGAATACTATTATTAGGACATTGAGGACAACGCAGTATGTTATTCAGCTTTTTAAACTGGATTTTTTGATTTAAATTATCAAACTTATAATAGTCTATATTAGCATCAACAGTCATAGAAATTAATATAGCCAGCAGTAATAAAAAAGTTCTTTTCATCATTTTAATTCATCAAGCAAGCTAATATAAATTGGCTTTAACATTTTATTCCAAATATTCGGATCAACTTTACCCACATAACGATAACGAACAATAGCTTCTTTATCAATCAAGAAAGTTTCAGGAGCTCCATAGACACCTAGATCAAAACCTAATACATTGTCCCAATCAAAAAGATTTATAACATAAGGATTACCAAATTTATTTAACCACTTTATCGCTTCAGAACGTTTATCTCTATAATTAAGACCAATTATTTTAACACCTTCATTTTCTAATTCATGCAAATACTGATGTTCAGAATAACATGTAGGACACCAAGTAGCCCATACGTTTAATAGTGTAGGTTGCTTACCTTGAAAAATAGTCTCATTATGAAATTTACCAAGTTCAATCACATCTTCTAAAATAAATGATGGGATTTTTTTACCAATTAGCATTGATTCTAGTTGAAAAGAATTTTCTCTTTCTGAATCATAAAATAATTGAATAGAAAATATAAAAACCAGTCCTAAAAATCCTATCAATGGAATAAATAGAATTAACTTTTTCATTTATCTTCCCAAATTAAATTTATGAAAACTATAACGATTATCACTAATAGCTATTAGTCCACCGAATGCCATAAACAATAATCCAATCCAAATCCAACGGATAAATGGTTTATAAGCTACATGAATAGACCATGAATTATTATCTTCTAAAGGTTCACCCATAGCTATATATAAATCGCGTGTTAATCCCCAATCAATTCCTACTTCAGTCATCATTAAACTAGAACTAAAATAAATTCGTTTTTCTGCCTGTAAAAGAGTGAGATATTGTCCATTTTTAATAATTTCAAAATCTGCGATATAACTGCTATAGTTAGGTCCGTTTGTATTTCTTAACCCTTTGAAATAAAGATGATAATCTTGAATTTGAAAATACTCACCTGGTGCTAACCGAATATCATGTTCAATACTGCAATTCTGAACTACTGCAATACCAATGATACTTAATGATAAGCCTATATGGGCAAAAAACATAGCCCAATAACTAGCTCTCAATTTTAAAAAACCTTTTAAAAAATTATTTCGATATGTAGAACGCTCATATAATCCAATACAATGCAAAATAATTATCCAACATGCCATCACCAGTCCAATAAATAATATACCGTTGAAATTATTGTCTAAAACAAATACTACTACTGCTGATAAACCTAAGGATAATAGCCCTGATATTACCATTGGTTTTATAAATTTTTGAAATTGATCGCGTTTCCAACGAATTAATGGCCCTATCCCCAATAAAAATGAAAATGGAAGCATTAACCAGAAAAATATAGTGTTAAAGAATGGTGTACCAACTGAAAGTGAACCTAAACCAATCTGCTTATGCACTAACGGCAATAATGTACCTACAAGTACAACTAATAATGCTGTAATAAGAAAAATATTGTTTCCTAATAACGCATTTTCTCGAGAAACTAATGCAAAAGTACCTGTTGAACGTATTCTTTTTACTCTCATGGCAAATAACAATAAAGAACCACCAATAACAAAAATTAAGAAACTAAGCATAAATATACCACGCGATGGATCAGCAGCAAATGCGTGTACAGACATTAAGATACCTGATCGTACTAAAAATGTACCAAGTAGACTCAATGAAAATGTAAATATTGCTAATAATATTGTCCATTTTTTAAAAGTCCCTCGTTTTTCTGAAACTGCAAGCGAATGCATCAAGGCTGTACCAGATAACCAAGGCATCAGAGAAGAATTTTCTACTGGGTCCCAAAACCACCAACCACCCCAACCAAGTTCGTAGTACGCCCACCATGAACCTAATGCAATACCTAACGTCAAACATAACCATGCTGTGATTGTCCAAGGACGGCAAAAACGAATCCATACCATATCTAAATTTCCCGTCATTAAGGATGCTATAGCAAATGAAAAAGCAACAGAAAAACCAACATAACCCATGTATAACATAGGAGGATGCACAATTAATCCAAAATCTTGAAGTAATGGATTAAGGTCATTCCCATCAATTGGGAAAAAAGGCAATGTACGTATAAAAGGATTTGATGTGACTACTATAAACAATAAAAATCCAAAATTGATCATTCCCATGACAGCTAGAACACGAGATATTAATTCTTGTGGTATAGAACGATTATATAGTGAGACTGCTGCAGTCCAACCAGATTGAATCAACACCCATAATAATAATGAACCTTCATGTGCACCCCACAATGCACTTAATCGATAATACCAAGGTAACTGCGTATTTGAATTCATTGCTACATAAATTAAAGTAAAATCATTGGTATAAAAGGCCCATAGTAAAATTAAAAATGCAATTAATAACAAGAAAAACACAGCAAAAGACAAAGGCTTAGCAGAATACATTAAAATCACATTATTTCTTGATGCACCAATCAAAGGAATAATACTTAATAATACGGTTATGCTTAATGCAGAAATAATAGAAAAATGACCAATTTCTACAATCATTTCATACTTACCTGTTTATCTGAATGCTGAATAGGTTTATGGGTCTTCTTCATCGATTCTGCTTCTCCAAATGGCATATATTCTTCATCATGTTTAGCTAATACTTGAGAGGCTTTAAATGTGCTTGAATCTAAAAGAAAACCCTGTGCTACAATTCCTTGACCTTCACGAAACAAATCTGGCAAAATTCCATCATATAAAACGACTATACTTGAATTCATATCATGCAATCTAAAACTTACCTGCAAAGAATTTAAATCACGATTAACAGAACCATTAAGAACTGTACCACCAACACGCAATCGTTGTCCGATTTTTGGTTTGGCAAGACTATGACCTTTTCCGTAAATTAATTCTGTTGGGGTATAAAAAAAATCTATATTTTCCTTTAGTGCATATAAAACTAAACTTATCATTCCAGCAATACTAGTAAACATTAAAAATATTAAACCTAATCGTTTTTTATATTTAGAATTCATAAAATATTCTCAATGTTTGTTTTGCAATTATAAAGTTGAAGTTTTGTTTGCATTTCAATTAATAAAAAAAACCCCTTTCTAATACTAACAAACAACAAAATAAACATAGAAAGAAAAGTTATCCCAAAAGCAGTCCAAACAGATGTAGCATATCCCCCCATAGCTAATAAATCAGCAAATGAATCAAAATACATAATTAATTAATCTCCTTAACTAAATTAATTACTCTCAATCCTTATACTTTATAACCCATGATCCATAAACGATGGAGTGCTTTACGAAGAATTTCATTGCGCATTCGGATCATAGTAAGTAAGCCATAAAAAAAAGCAAAACCAAAAATATTTAAAATAAGTGGCCAAAGCATATCATTTGAAATTGAAGGTTTTTCAAATTTTGTAAGAGTAGCTCCCTGATGTAATGTATACCACCATTCAACAGAAAAATGAATTATTGGTAAGTTTACTACTCCAACGATTGCTAAAATACTAGCAACTTTAGATGCTATTTCATGGTTATCAAATGCATGGTAAAGAGCAATAAAAGCTAAATAGAAAAGGAAAAGAACGAGTTCAGAAGTAAGACGTGCATCCCATATCCACCAAGTTCCCCACATTGCTTTCCCCCAAACTGAACCTGTAAATAATGCAATAAAAGTGAATACTGCACCAATTGGTGCCATTGCGCAAGCTGCCATATTTGGTAATTTAATTTGCCAAATAATTCCAATACAAGCAAGAATTGCCATTGACATATACACACCCATAGATAAAATTGCTGCAGGAACATGAATATATATAATTCTAAATCCATTACCTTGTTGATAATCTGAAGGAGCATATGCAAGTCCCCAAACCGTTCCAATAAAAAGAAATAAGAATGTTAATATTGAAAATAAAGGAATTAATTTTCCACATAATTCATAAACATACTTTGATTTTTTACAGGAATGAATCCATACTAACATTATATATTTTCTCACTTTATGTTTTGAAAAATATAGCTAACCTTCTCCACCTATTCGTAAAGATAGGCTAATGACTAATGGTGTAAATGTTATACTACCTAATAACATTGCACTCAATATTGCTAACTGGGCATTATAAGATATTCCTAAAGATGCAGAATTAATCGCTGATGTAGTAAAAATCAATACTGGTATACTTAAAGGAAGAACTAATAAACTAAGCAATACACCGGTCCCTTTTTGCAAAGTAACTGTTAAACTAACACCAATAGCACCAATAAAGTTAAGAGTAGGAGTACCGATTAATAAAGTTAAAACAATAGCAAGCCAAACGTTATAATCAATTGAAAAAAAACTAATAATAAAGGACTAATTAATACCAATGGTAAAGAACTCCAGATCCAATGAGCCATCACTTTTATGATTATAATCAATGGTAATGGTATAGGCGTGAGCATTATTTGTTCTAATGAACCATCTAAAAAATCATCTCTAAATAAACGCTCGAGAGATAAAAAAATTGATAATAGTACCGATATCCAAACAACACCTGCGATAGTATGAGAAAGAAGCAATAATTCTGGACTAAAACTTAAAGGGAATAGAACAATAATAATAATAAAAAAATATAAATGGTTAAGTATATCAATTTTACGATGAAAAATTATGAAAAATTCACGACGAATAAGTGCACACATCGCTAGGAACATTACTTATTATTACCTAATTTGATTTTTCTTAACTTTATATTATTCCTAAATAGATTTTGATGAGTGGTCAAGATAATAATACCACCATTTTCTATATGTCTTAGAAATAATTCTTGAAAAATGTTTATTCCTTGCTGATCTAGATATATCATAGGCTCATCTAAAATCCAAAGCTTTTGCTTACTTAATAATAACCTCGCAAGTGCCACGCGACGCTGCTGACCAAAAGACAGTTGAGCGACAAGAGAATTTTCATTCCCAGATAAACCAGCTTTCATTAAAGAATAGTAGATTTCTTTTTTAGTATTAGAAGTAGACTGGGTGATGTTTTGATAGAAACTAAGGTTTTCAAACACAGTAAGCTCCTGTTTTATGCCACTTTTATGACCGATAAACAGTAAGTCTTTATAGAAAAGATTTCTATTATCTTTAATATTATTACTATTCCAGTATACTTCCCCATCTTCACAAGAAGAAAGGCCAACAATAATACGTAAAAGAGTTGTTTTTCCTACACCGTTTCTACCTTCTATTTGCACAAATTCGCCGAAGTTTATTTGAAAAGAAATAGATCTAAATAAAACCCTTTCATTACGGATAGCAGTTAAATATTTTGCTTCAAGCATATGATTAATATCAAAGTAAAATAGTTTTATATTATATATATTACATATCTGGAGTGGTTTCTAAAGGTGGAATTTTTTCTTTACCCGTCAATTTTTTTTGTAAAGACATCATCAACTCAGCCTCCGCTTTTGGTAACTCACATTCTTCAATTAACTCACGTAAACCTGCTCCAAGCTTCAGCATTTTAGAAGCCCTGGTATAAAGACGACTACTAGTATCTGTTTTTTCTAATTCAAATAATCTTTCATTAATATGCTTAATGGAATCTCCTTGCTCATTTACCCTTTTCCCAATACCTATGATTATTGAACGTAATTCTACAAGTTGCTTACCACTCTTTCTAAGACAATTCTTTAATTCTCCTATTTCTTGCTTTTGTTTCTTTATTAAAGATGAAATTCTAATTTGAAAAAACAAAAAAACAAAAAACAAAAAAATAAAAAAACCAAGCAGACTAAATAAAGATTGAATTATCATTATACATGAGCCAATTCATTCCATTCTTCATCTGAAAGAAGTCTATCAAGATTAACTAAAATAAGTAACTCTCCATGACGATTACTAACCCCTTGTATAAATTTAGAACTTTCATTAGTACCAACACTTGGTGTAGTATCAATCTCAGAAGAACGCAAATATACAACTTCTGCAACACTATCAACTAAAATTCCAACCACTTGAAGTTTAGATTCAATCACAATAATACGTGTATTATCTGTAATTTTACCTTCCATTAAACCAAAACGAGAACGTGTATCAATAACAGTCACTACATTACCACGAAGATTAATAATACCCAATACATAACTAGGTGCACCTGGTACTGGAGCAATTTCAGTATGACGTAATACTTCGCGTACTTGCATTACATTAACACCATAAGTCTCTTTTTCTAATCTAAATGTAACCCACTGAAATACTTGATCATTAGTTTTATTATTCTGAACTTTAATATCATTAGATTGAGACATGAATTTTCCTTTTCCAAATCGCGACGAACTATAAAAACTATAAAATATAACTATTTATCTCGAGCTTTTATCTCTTTTTTCAAATTAAGCATAGATACTAACGGATCTACATAAATTAAAGCACACATCTTTTCTTTCAGTATGCCTGCAATCCAAGGAAGCTTCCCTGATTTTTGATACCAAGAAACTTTACTTGTATCCAAAATTTCATTACTTTCTAATCTACTACTTGCTAAACACCAAACACTGTCACCAAGCATCATGATATACCTGTATTGATATTTCAATTCTTTATTATTACTACAAGTCAACTTTCTGGATGATAAATTAAGCAACTTAGCAGTATCAACAACATCTAGTTTAATATTTTTACTAACTTGTACTCCTAAGTACCAATTTGGAGTGCCTATTACACGATTTAATTTACCTATTGGATAAATTCCTCCTAATTCATCTAAAGGAACAGCTAAAGTTATACCATTAACCTTAAAATAAAGAACTGGAAAATTATTAATTCGCTTAGCATCTTTTTGATAGGATAAATGATTAAAAACAGACGTACTTTTTAATTTTTTCGATTGAAATTTGCTCTGTTGAGATGATCTGTCAAAATTATTATGAGCAATATAATCTGATTCTAATTGCTTTAATAACTTATTAAGGTGGTCAGTATGTTTAGAATTTGTACTCTTAAGGTTAAAATAGTTCTTGCTTAATGAAGTTGTCTTTAATAACTGTTCAGAGGAAGATTGAAAATCTTCTGTAGATAGTATTTCATCATCATTAAGTAGTTCTTTTATATAAGCATCAAGAACTGTTTTACTAGAAAATTTTTGATGATTGTTACTCATTAAGATTTAGTCTCTCAAGATATAATAATAGCTCTTTATAAGCAAGTACTCCCCGACTAGATGGATAACAGTGAGATATTGGTAAATTTCTTACGCTAGCATCTCTAAATTTAGTATCAATAGGAATAGCAAAATTCCAAACTTTTCTAATGTATACTTTTTTGAGTTCATTTAATGTTTGAAAAGAAGCAAGTGTCCGTTTATCATACATAGTTGGTACAATAGTTATTTTAAAACTCTTCCTACAAGTTTTTGTTATAATTTCCAATGTATGAAGCATATATTCTAACCCTTTCATAGCTAAAAACTCTGTTTGAACTGGCACTAATATCCGATCACTTGCTACTAATGCATTAACCATCATAATACTGAATATAGGAGGACAATCAATCATGACATAATCATAATACTCATTTAAAGTTGATAAAGTTTTTTTTAGAATTAAACCTATTCCACCCTTATTTCCCATTGCCCTGTCTAATGTTGCTAACGATATATGACCAGGAATTATGTCAATTCCTATAATATTTGTTTTAATAATTGTAGAAGATATTTTTTTTGGGTTAAAATTTTTTAGTTGAAATAATTCAAATAAACTTGAATTAATACTATTAGTATCATAACCAAGATATGATGTTAAAGAGGCGTGAGGGTCAGTATCAATTAGCAAAACCTTACGATTTTTCATACTTAATAAACCTGCTAAAGTTATAGCAGTAGTAGTTTTCCCTACTCCACCTTTTTGGTTTGCAATACACCAAATAATCATTATTAAAAATTTATATCATACCTAATTCAATAAGCATTCGAGTAGCTATAAAATCTAGTGGTAAATTTTCAGTTGAAATTCCGGCTTTTGCTACAGCTTGAGGCATACCATATACTACACAACTTTCTTCATCCTGAGCCCAAATTGTAGCACCAGTTGTTTTCAATATGCGTGCTCCTTCATAACCATCTACACCCATACCAGTTAATAACATTGATAATACTTTACCAGAATAAACTTTGGCAATGGAACTAAAAGTAATATCAACACACGGTTTATAATTCATTTCTTCTTTACCATTAATAACTTTGACTTTAGCACATCTAGGATTTCCATCAAGTAACATTTGTTTTCCTCCAGGAGCTAAATAAGCTATTCCTGGACAAAGCAAATCACCATGTTCTGCCTCTTTAACTTGAATTTTACATAATGAATTCAAACGATTAGCAAATGTTGTAGTAAATGAAGCTGGCATATGCTGAACAAGAACAATAGGATGAGGATAATTTGCTGGTAATTTAGTAAGAATTTTCTGTAAAGCTATAGGCCCCCCAGTTGATGTGCCAATTACAGTTAATTGATATATTTTACCAGGTGATTTCATAAAAGGATAAAAAGTCTTTGTTTTTGATACTAATGATGACGAGAATACGCTAGAATGGCTTATTTTGTTTTTTCTATAAGAAATTTGGATAATTCGATTTTGAATTATATCGACAGTTTTATCATAATTTCGAGTAATATCCCAAAAATTTTTAGGTAAAAAATCCAATGCACCAGCATCTAGCGCATCTAAAGTTGCAGTAGCTCCCTTATAAGTCAAAGATGAAAACATAAGAATAGGAGTGGGACATTCTGCCATAATTTCTTTTACAGCAACTATTCCATTCATTACAGGCATTTCGATATCCATTGTGATAACATCTGGTTTAAGAAGCTTTGCTTTTTCAATAGCATCTTTTCCATTAACAGCAAGACCAATAACTTCTAATCGGGATCCTGAATTAATAATTTCAGTTACTCGACGACGAAAAAAACTAGAATCATCAACGACTAATACTTTGATTGACATAGTACCTCTTAAATTTAAATTTGAAAAACAGATGCATATTGCTTTAGTAAATCAGGAATATCTAAAATCAATGCAATATTGCCATCACTTGCAATAGTTGCTCCTACTACACCTGGAGTTCCTTGAAGTAAACTATCTAATGGCTTAATAACTACTTCTTCTTGTCCAATTAAAGTATCTACTACTAATCCAACAGGTTGAGTACCAATTTTCACAATAACGATATGTCCATATTTTTTATTCAAAGTAACTGGCATTACTTTAGGAACTAACCAACTACGCAAATAAAATAATGGAATAGATTTATTACGTACAACAATTGTCAATTGACCATTAACAACATTAGTACAAGTTAAATCTAAATGAAAAATTTCATCTATATTTGTAAGTGGTAATGCAAATGAATAACCAGCAACTCCAATAATTAAAGTAGGTAAGATAGCTAACGTTAATGGGACACTAATTATAATTTTTGTCCCCCTCCCTATCTTAGAATCAATATTAATAGAACCATTTAATGCATTTATTGCAGTTTTCACGACATCCATACCAACGCCACGACCTGAAATATCTGATACTTCGTCTTTACTTGAAAAGCCAGGCATGAAAATTAAATTAAAACATTCTTTATCGGTCAAGCGAGATGCAGTAACTTTATCTAAAAGATGACGTTCAATTGCAATAGTACGTAACTTATTAGGATCCATACCAATACCATCATCAGTAATAGAAAGTTCAATATGATCTCCTTCTTGTGAAGCTGAAAGAATAATTTTACCAGTAGGTACTTTCCCTAAAGTTATACGATCCTTTGGAACTTCAATACCATGATCAATAGAATTCCGAACTAAATGAATTAACGGATCAGATAATGCTTCAACTAAGTTTTTATCTAATTCTGTATTTTCACCAATCATTTCTAGAGCAATATTTTTTTTTAAATTACGAGATAAATCACGAACTACTCTTGGGAATCGAGCAAAAACTTTTTTAATAGGTTGCATTCGGGTTTTCATTACAGCACCTTGTAAATCTGCTGTAACAATACCTAGATTAGAAATAGCCTTAGATATGTCTTCATTATTATCGTGTAAAGCTAAGCTTGATAAGCGATTACGTACAAGAACTAACTCACCTACCATATTCATGATGCTATCAAGTGTTAAAGTATCTACACGAACAGTTTTATCATTAGATTGCTTTGTGTGAAATTTTAATATTTTATTAGTAGATTCAGATATCTCTTCTTTACTAGGAACTAAGAGTTTTTGATTTACAACTGGAGATGCTTTTTTAGAAGATGGACCTTTGCCAGAACCATATAATTCATCTAATAATTGTTCAAATTCATTATCTATAATTTCGTTTTTTTTTTCTAGCTCACTATCATTAGATGATATTGCATTTAAAGAATCAGTATTGTCACTGTGCAATTCATTCAAGAGCTTTTCATACTTTTCCTGAGATATATCATCAAGTGTTCCACTATTTGTAATCTGTTTTTTTTCTTCTAGTTCTGAACTACCAACATGAGATAATTCATTTAATAATTTTTGGTTGACTGCAATTAATGGCTTTCTGTTCTTAATACAATCAAATTGTTCATTTATAGCATCCAGTGTTTTTAAAATAGCATCGATTACACTGGAACTTACCAAATATTTCCTATTTCTTAATGAGTCAAAAATATTTTCAGCTCTGTGACAAAGATCTACAAATTCTGTTAAAGATAAAAAGCTTGCACCACCTTTAAGTGTATGAAAATTACGGAAGATTGAATTAAGCAATTCATCATCATCAGGTTTTTTTTCAAGTTCAATTAATTCTTGAGATAATTGTTCAAGTATTTCCGAGGCTTCTATTAAAAAATCTTGAAGGATATTTTCATCTAAATCGTAAGCCATAATTACCTCTAAAAACCAAGGCTAGAAAGCAAATCATCTACTTCATCTTGCGAGGTAAGTATATTAGCTTGTTGATCAGATTTTATAATGGAATCTTTAGAATCTTTTAATGCTTTGTTTTTATTCAGTTTTAATGTTTGTGCATTTTTATTACTAGCAAATATAGTCAATATATCAACTAATCTTTTTTCTACTTCATTAACTAAAGCAATTACATGACGAATAATTTGACCTGTTAAATCTTGAAAATCTTGAGCTATTAATATTCTATTAAGTTGCTTTTTTAATTCAGAACTATTACTTTCAACATAAAATAAAAGTTTATCAAGCTTATGACATAGTGCTTTAAATTCAGATAATTTTATCCTTCCATGCATAAGTTCATTCCATTTAGGAAGAATTTCAATGGAATCATTATAAAATTTTTCTGCTATAGGCATACATAGATCAACAGCATTCATAGTTTTGTTTGCAGCTATTTCTGTTTTTTCAATAATGTATAGAAGTCGTTCTCTTGCATCAGGAATTTTATCATCAGTAATTTTTCTAATCCGTTCATCAAAACTAAAATGATTGAGAGAATCATGCAAATCCCTAGTTAATGTTCCTATATGTTTAAGCATGACATGCTCACTGTTTTCATAAATATTTTTTAAAAATATATCAGCTTTTTCTTTCTGATTTTGTTCAAGCAATTCAACAAGTTGCTTTGCCTGTTCTAATGAAATCATTTTAATTAGCCTTCTTAATTTCCTCAACTAAGAGTTGATATAATATTTTCTTATAGACGCTCAAAAATTTTTTCTACCTTTTCTTTAAGCGTTGCTGCAGTAAAAGGTTTAATAATATAACCATTTACTCCAGCCTGTGCTGCCTCAATAATTTGTTCACGTTTAGCTTCAGCAGTAATCATTAAAACTGGAAGATGTTTAAGTTGAAGATCAGAACGAATATTTCTTAAAAGATCAATTCCTTGCATACCTGGCATATTCCAATCTGTTACTACGAATTCAAAACCACCTTTCTTTAACATAGGCAAGGCAGTTAAACCATCATCCGCTTCTTGGGTATTATTAAAACCTAGTTCACGAAGTAAATTTTTAACGATACGACGCATCGTTGAAAAATCATCAACAATAATAATTTTCATGTTTTTATTCAAAATTTCCTCCAATACATTTAGGCACTAGCAATTATAATTCGTATTCTATAAATAGATTAAGTATTTAACCGATACGAAATTCACTTCACCCAATCATTTTTACAAATTCTTTTAAGTTTAAATTTTAATCATAATAAAACGATAGAACTCGACTTTCATATTCTGGCAACATTTGTATTGAATTTATTAATATTTGATGAAAGAACACATTCACAACACCTTTAAATAAAGTATTATCCTTACATTCTTTTATTGAAGCTATATATTTATCACTCACTTGGATAGTGGTCAAATTTACTTTCGAGTAATATAATCATCACTTGGGTGATTTTTTTAAAAATAATTGCTTTTAAATCATTCAATAATGCTAATCATACCTACCTGGCAAAAAAAGTCTTAGCTATTATAGTTAGCACACTATTGAACTACTTGTAAGTAATAGTAATCGCTTTATTCAACGAATAATTCTCCTAAAAAAACCAGATTTGTTTAGTAATCTTTCTATAAAAAATTCTAAGTGACCATTTGGAACATCTGGTGTAGGCCATGAAAGAATCTTGTTTGCTAATGCAGTAATTGCTAATGCTGCTGGAGAACGAGGAAAAGCATCAACTACAATTTTTTGTTTTTTAACTGATTGACGAACTTTATCATCTAATGGGATACATGCCACAAAATCAAGACTGACATTCAAAAATCTTTGAGTAACTAAAGTTAATTTAGAAAACAATTCCCTGCCTTCACGATAACTTCTAAGCATATTTGCAACTACTTTAAATCTTTGTACTTGATGCTCTCTACTTAACAATTTGATTAAAGCATAAGCATCCGTAATAGAGGTAGGCTCGTCACATACCACCACAAGTACATTCTGTGCAGCTCTTGAAAAACTAATGACCATATCTGAAATACCCGCAGCCGTATCTATTAATAGTATTTCTATTTCTTCCTCTAATGTACTAAATGCTCGGATCAATCCAACATGTTGTGTATGAGATAGTTCTGTCATACTTCTCGTTCCTGAAGTTGCTGGAATAATTTTAATACCATAAGGACCTTCAATAACAGCATCTTTTAATGTACATTTTCCTATTAAAACATGGCCTAAATTAAGTTTAGGTCGAATTCCTAACATTACATCAATATTAGCTAAACCTAAATCGGCATCAAATACCATCACCTTTTTCCCTTGACGAGCCATACAAATTGCTAGACCTAAAGTTATGTTAGATTTGCCTACCCCACCTTTACCTCCAGTCACAGCAATCACTTTAGTTGATAAAGGTCTCGCTAAATGACGTAAACCGCTAGCCTGGTCACGTATTGTATTATTTGTCATAATTTTTTCTGCCTAACGTTTATCATCTGAATTACTATTCCAATAATAAGGTTCATTGTCTATTGATTTCTCTAGTAATTCATTTGCTTTCGCTACCATATATTTTGGTTTTGCTAAAACAATATCTTCTGGTACTCGTTGACCATTTGCTATATAAATAACAGGCAATGCGTTTTGAACTACTGCGCTTACGAATTCTCCTAATCCTAATGATTCGTCAAGTTTAGTCATTATACAACCAGAAAGTGGAATTCTTCTAAAGTGTTCTATAGTTTCTTGTAATACTTTTCTTTGAGCAGTTGCAGATAACACAAGGTAACTATAAATTATCTCATTGCTTTCTTGCATTAAGGTATCTAATTGCTCTGATAAACGTACATCACGTTGCCCCATCCCAGCAGTATCAACTAAAATCAATCGACGATTTTTTAATTGTTCGATAACACTAGCTAATTCATTGGAATCTTTAGCAATTCTTACAGGACATCCCATAATTTTCCCATAAATTGAAAGTTGCTCATGTGCACCAATACGATAAGTATCAGTAGTTATTAATGCAACATTATTTGAACCATATTCCATTGCTGCTCTTGTAGCTAATTTTGCAATAGTTGTGGTTTTGCCTACACCAGTTGGACCTAGTAAAGCAACTATTCCACCACGTTTCAAAATATCATTTTTTGGTACTGGAATTTGATCAGCAATTAAACTAAGCAAGGTTTTCCAGGCTTTTTTTGGTGGAGTGTTTTCTGGAATATAACAAGCTAGCTGTTCTGAAAGTTCAGAAGCAACTCCCATTCTTTCTAACCGTTTTATTAACATTGCACGTAAAGGTTCTCGACGTTCTACCTCTTGCCACATTAATCCAGAAACTTGATGTTCAAGTAAATGACGCATAGATGTCATTTCTTGACGCATATTTTCTAGTCCTTCTGATACCGTTTGAGCTAATGGAGCATTATTATTAATCACTTTTCTATGAGAATTTGAAAAAAACTTATCATTTTTTTGTTGTTTTTTAAAAATATCAGATAAAGATTTTTCATTCTTAAAATTATTTTTATGGTATACTTTTTGACTAGTTTGACTGGCTTCAGCATATTGCTTTAGCATGTCAGAAAAACAGTTTATAGATTGAGTAGTATTAGATTGTAAAGTAACTTGATCTTCCTTTAATTGACGTTTAAAAGGATCATAGATATTTGTTGAACGAATATTAATTTGTTCACTATCAACTGCTGCAATAATCTCTACACCATTATCAATTTTTTTATTTGACATAATTACAGCTTCAGAACCTAATTCTTCTTTTACTTGAAGTAGAGCAGAACGCATGTCTTTTGCAAAAAAACGTTTAATTTTCAAAATAAATATCCATCATTAAAATTATGCATCGATTAATTGCCAATCGTTTGTACAATTCGGATCTCTTTCTCATCTGGAATTTCTTGATAAGAAAGAACCCTTAACGAGGGAATAGTATTCTTAACAAACTTAGCTAGTGTAGTACGCAATATACCAGATGTTAGCAGTATAGCAGGCTCCCCTTTGAGTTCTTGTTCTTGAGTAACTTTACTTAATGATGTCTGCAACCGTTGTGCTAATCCTGGTTCTATAATACCTAATGATTCTTCAGATGAAACTTTCATACTCTTATTTAATACTTGCTCTAAATCCGGAATTAAAGTAATAACTGGTAATTCTATCTTTACCCCATTGATTTCTTGAATAATTAAACGTTTTAATGAAATTCGGACAGCCGCTGTTAAAATATCAGATTCCTGACTTTTGCTAGAGTACTCTGATAAAGTTTGGACAATTGTTTTTATATCTCGAATGGGAACAGCTTCATTTAATAAATTTTGTAAAACTTTAACTACAACTCTAAGAGGTAATTGTTCAGGAATAAAGTTCTCAACTAATTTTGGTGCAGTATGAGATAAGATTTCTAATAAATTCTGTACTTCTTCGTATCCAATTAATTGAGATGCATTATTAGTCAATAATTGACTTAAATGCGTAGCTAATACCGTTGATGCATCTACCACTGTATAACCTAATGCTTGAGCATGTTCTCGTTGTTCTTTTTGAATCCAAGCAGATTCCAAACCAAATGCAGGATCTACAGTTTTTTCACCTTTAATATCACCATGTACTTGCCCTGGATTAATCGCAAGTTCTTGATTGGGTTTTATTTCTGATTCTCCAACTATAACACCCATTAAAGTAATTCGGTAACGATTTGGTGTTAACTCTAAATTATCTCTAATATGAACTGCAGGGATAAGAAACCCAAAATCTTGAGAAAGTTTCTTGCGTACACCTTTAATACGATCTAACAATTCACCATTTTGTTCACGATCGACTAATGGAATGAGTCTGTAACCTACTTCTAAACCTATAGAATCAACAGGTTGTACATCATTCCATGATAATTCTTTCTGCATTAATACATCATTAGATTTTTTTATATCAAAAGTTTCTTTGATTGCTAATTTTTTTTTCTGTTTAATAAAAATCCAATATACACCAGCAGTCGATATAATAGCCAATAACAAAAATGGGAAATGGGGCATTCCTGGTACTAATCCCATTATACCTAAAATAAAAGAGGTAATCATAAGTGATTTAGGGTTATCAAATAATTGAAATATAACTTGCTGACTCATATCTTCATCAGTATTTTGACGTGTTACCATAATAGCTGCACCAATTGAAAGCAATAAAGAAGGAATTTGTGCTACTAGGCCATCTCCAATAGTTAATAAAGTATAAATTTCTACTGCTTTATTTAATTCTAAAGAATACTGGACCATTCCAATCAAAAAACCGCCAATAATATTAATAAATAAAATTAAAATACCAGCAATAGCATCACCTTTGACAAATTTAGAAGCACCATCCATTGAACCATAAAAATCAGCTTCTTTAGTTACTTCAAAACGACGAGCTCTTGCTTGGTCTTGATTAATAAGACCTGCATTTAAATCAGCGTCTATAGACATCTGTTTTCCAGGTAAAGCATCAAGGGTAAAACGTGCACTTACTTCAGAAATACGACCTGCCCCTTTGGTTACAACCATAAAATTAATAATCATTAATATAAGAAATACAACCAAACCAACAGCATAATTTCCACCAATCACTACATGACCAAAAGCTTCAATAACACTACCAACAGAACCAGATCCTTCATGACCATGAAGAAGCACTATACGTGTTGATGCAACATTAAGAGCTAATCTAAGTAAAGTAGCAATAAGGAGAATAGTTGGAAATGCAGAAAAATCTAATGGTCGGCGCGTATACACCGTCACCAATAATACTACCATAGACAAAGCAATATTAAATGTAAAAAATAAATCAAGAATTAAAACTGGCACAGGTAAAACTATCATAGCCAGCGTTGCTAAAACAACTATAGGAGCACCTACTGTTGGCATAGAGTTTTTAGATATCACTGGTATGTTTTTAAAAAATGAGAGACTATTTTTCATAAAATTAATTAATAATACTATTGTTCCTGATCAACTATTTAAATAAAATTATTCAATAACTAAAAAATCATTAAGTCCTGTAGATAAAACAGAAAGCTTCAAAAGCATAAAAAGAGAGTAAAATACTCTCTTTTTATGCTTAATTCCTTAAAAAAAATAGCATTGATAACTTTCTTAGCTGTTTTTTATAGCTTCTTTCATACTTAATCGGATACGACCATGACGATCAATTTCAAGCACTTTAACTTGCACTTGCTGACCTTCCTTTAAATAATCAGATACTTTTTCTACATGAGAATTAGAAATTTGAGAAATATGAACCAAACCATCTTTTCCTGGAAGAATACTTACAAATGCACCAAACTCAGCTAAACGAACAACCTTTCCTACATAAATAATGCCAACTTCAACTTCAGCTGTTAAAAATTTAATGCGATTAATTGCATTTTCAGCTTGTTTACTAGAAGTTGCAGCGATTTTAACAATACCATCATCCTCAATTTCAATTACAGTACCAGTTTCTTCGCAAAGAGAACGAATAACCGTTCCACCTTTACCAATAACATCACGAATTTTATCCGTATTAATCTTCATTGTATGAATACGAGGGGCAAACTGAGAAATTTCTTTACGTGAACTAGAAATAGCTTTATTCATTACAGCTAAAATATGTTTACGTGCAGAATGAGCTTGGTAAAGGGCAACTTGCATAATATCTTTGGTTATACCTTCAATTTTAATATCCATTTGTAGTGCAGTAATACCATTAATAGTACCTGCCACTTTAAAATCCATGTCACCTAAATGATCTTCATCACCAAGGATATCAGAAAGAACAACGAAATCTTCCCCTTTCTTCACTAACCCCATAGCTATACCTGCCACAGCAGACTTAATTGGTACACCGGCATCCATAAGAGCCAAAGAAGTTCCACAAACAGAAGCCATTGAAGAAGAGCCATTAGACTCAGTAATCTCTGAAACTACACGAACTGTATATGGAAATTCTTCAATAGAAGGCATTACTGCAGAAATAGCTCGTTTAGCTAATTTACCATGACCAATTTCACGACGTTTAGGAGAGCCAACAAAACCAATTTCACCCACACAGTATGGCGGAAAATTATAATGTAATAAAAAATAATCTTTATGTTCACCTGTTATTTCATCAATAACCTGAGCATCACGTTGTGTTCCTAAAGTTACAACTACAAGTGCTTGAGTTTCACCACGAGTAAATAAAGAAGAACCGTGAGTCCTAGGAAGAATACCAGTACGCACATCTAAAGCACGAATCATCTCTTTTTCTCGACCATCAATACGTAAACTGCCGTTGAGAATACGATCACGTACTACATTTTTTTCTAATTCAATCAAAATGGATAAAATATCACGCTTACATAGTTCATTATTTTTCTCAAGTAACTCTTCAATAGTATCGTTTTTTATTATATTAATCTGTTCATAACGATTTATTTTATCATTAATTTGATACGCCTTAATAAGGCGAGTTTTAGCTAGTTTAACTATGTGATTTTTTAGTTCTGTATTAACTATTGGAGCTTTCCATTCCCACAAAGGAGTTGCAACTACATCTGCAAATTGATTAATCTCATTAATTAATACCTGTTGTTGCTCATGACCAAATACGATTGCTGATAACATTTCTTCTTCAGACAGATTATCAGCCTCTGATTCTACCATTAACACTGCATTATCAGTACCAACAATGACTAAATCAAGTCGAGAATGTTTTAACTCTATATTGCTTGGATTTAAGACTAATTTATTATCAATATGGCCAATACGTGCAGCACCAATAGGACCTTTAAATGGAATACCAGAAATAGAGAGAGCTGCTGAAGCACCAATAATTGCTACTATATCAGGTTGAACATCTGGGTTTAGTGACATTACTGTTGCAATAACCTGTATTTCATTTGTAAACATACTTGGAAATAATGGACGAATTGGACGATCAATCAGACGAGCTGTTAATATTTCAGCTTCAGAAGGTCTACCTTCACGTTTAAAGAACCCCCCAGGAATTTTGCCTGCAGAATAAGTACGTTCTTGGTAGTTCACTGTTAAAGGGAAAAAATCTTGTTCCTCCATTGCTTTTTTATTACCAACTACAGATACAAATACTGTTGTATCATCCATAGTTACTATTACTGATGATGTAGCTTGACGTGCAATTACACCAGTTTCTAAAGTAACTGTATGATTACCGTACTGAAAAGTCTTAACAACTGGTTTTTTGAACATTCTCATTCCTTGCTAAGTATTAAATTAAGTATAAATTAAATTAAATTGAATAGACTCTACAAACTAGAAATTAACTCTGGAACTAAATAAAAATAATCGAACTTATTTTGCCTTACTTTTAGTTTTTTTAATCCCTTTAATAAAAATTTCTTAACGTTAATAATGCTAATATATGGTCAATTATAAATTGTAGAAGCTAGCTAAAATG
Organism: Candidatus Photodesmus katoptron Akat1; assembly: GCF_000478685.1. Taxonomy (GTDB): domain Bacteria; phylum Pseudomonadota; class Gammaproteobacteria; order Enterobacterales; family Vibrionaceae; genus Vibrio; species Vibrio anomalopis. The sequence goes on from NZ_AMSD01000001.1 coordinate 174,178, forward strand.
TAGTATAAACTACTTGTAAAGAATTTTGGAAAGTTTATAGAGAATAAAAAAGGAGCAAAAGCTCCCTGAAAAATTCAAACCGTTCCTTTGATTTCTACTTATCTGCGTAACCCTAATTTTTTAATTAAATCTTGATAACGAAAATGGGACTTGTTTTTTAAATAATCAAGAAGTTTCCGACGGCGAGAAACCATAAATAAAAGGCCACGACGACTATGATGATCTCCTTTGTGAACTTTAAAATGGGATTGAAGATGATTAATGGTTCCTGTAAGCAAAGCAACCTGAACTTCCGGTGAACCAGTATCAGCCTTACCTCGAGCATATTGAGCAATAATCACTTTCTTACTTCCTGTGCTTAAAGACATAATATATTCCTAGAATCAAATTATTTTAAATGTAACAACCAAGCGTTTATTTCTAGGTCACTACTCTAATTAGTGAGAGATTGTAAAAAAAACATCTAATATAGCAACTCTCTTCTTATTCAACTTTTAACATAATACAAAACTTATTTTTTATGCAATTCTTGTATTGAAATTAATAAATTAGAATAATTACTAGCGCTATGTGCCATACAGGTTGCAAACGCCGCATTTAAGGTAGTAGCATAGTTCACCTTTTCTGTTAATGCAGCACGTCGGAGAATTTTTGAATCCTTAATTGCCTGACGACCAGAAACAGTATTTACGATATAAGTATATTCATTATTTTGTATACGATCAAGAACATGAGGATGTCCTTCATGTACTTTATTAACTATACGAGGATTCATACCCGCTTCTCTAAGAACAATCGCAGTACCATAAGTCGCATCTAGTTCATAACCAATTTTTTCTAATTTTAATGCTAAATCAGCAATTCGCCCTTTATCACCTTTACAAACAGAAAGAAGTGCGCGTTTAATACCTTTATTAGAATATACATTACCACAACTTAACTCTGCCTTAGCGTATGCTTCATTAAATATTTTACCAATACCCATAACTTCACCAGTAGATCGCATCTCTGGACCTAATAATGGATCGACGTTAGGGAATTTATTAAAAGGAAACACAACAGCTTTAACTGAATAATGGGAAGGGATAATTTCCTTAGTAAAATTTTGAGATTTAAGAGATTGACCTAACATAACACGGGCTGCAATTTTTGCAATCGGCACTCCAATTGCCTTAGATACAAATGGGATTGTACGTGCTGCTCGAGGATTAACTTCAATTAAATATACCTCATTCTTCTTAACTGCAAATTGTATATTCATTAAACCTAAAATATTGAGTTCAAATGCAAGTTTTTTTGCTTGTTTACGTATAATATCCTGAATTTCTTGACTTAATGTGTATGCTGGTAGGGAACATGCAGAATCACCAGAATGAATGCCAGCTTGTTCTATATGTTCCATAATACCAGCTATAACAACATGCTTACCATCACAAATAAGATCTACATCAAGTTCAACCGCATCATCAAGAAAAGCATCAAGGAGTACTGGTAACTGACTAGATAAACTAACAGCTTCTTTAAAATAACGACATAAATCTTGTTTATCATAAACGATTTCCATTGCGCGACCACCAAGAACATACGAAGGACGAACTACGAGTGGAAACCCAATTTCTTTTGATTGCTCAATCGCTTCTTTTATTGTATTAATAGTTGCATTTTTAGGTTGAAGTAAACCCAAATGATTCACTACTGACTTAAAATGTTCACGATCTTCAGCATAATCGATGGAATCAGGACTTGTACCCAATATTTGAATACCAACCTCCTCAAGAGAACGAGCTAACTTAAGTGGTGTTTGACCACCATATTGAATGATAATACCTTTAGGTTTTTCAATACGCACAATAGATAAAATATCTTCTAATGTGATTGGTTCAAAATATAACCGATCAGAAGTATCATAATCGGTAGAAACCGTTTCAGGATTACAATTTACCATAATTGTTTCATAACCATCTTCTCTCAATCCTAAAGATGCATGGACACAACAATAATCAAATTCAATTCCCTGACCAATACGATTCGGACCTCCTCCAAGTATCATGACTTTTTCTTTATCAGTAGGATCTGATTCACATTCATCATCATAAGAAGAATACATATAGGCTGTTTTAGTAGAAAATTCAGCAGCGCAGGTATCAACACGTTTATAAACAGGATGAATATCATATTGATTACGTAAAGAACGGACATCTTTTTCAGTTACTCCAACTAATTTAGATAAACGAGCATCAGAAAAACCTTTACGCTTCATTTGAGTCAAGTTTTCTTTATCAAAACCAGAAAATCCTATGATTTTAATTTTTTCTTCTAATACAATTAGTTCTTCAATTTGCATTAAGAACCAACGGTCAATTTGTGTTAAATGATAAACTTTATCAATAGACATTTTTGCTCGAAAAGCATCTGCTATATACCAAATACGCTTGGAGCTTGCTTGTTTTAATTCATAGCAAATTTTTATCAATGCCTCTGGATCATTTAGGTTAACAATTTCATCAAAACCGGTGACACCTACTTCTAATCCGCGTAATGCCTTCTGTAATGATTCTTGTTGGTTACGCCCAATAGCCATTACTTCACCTATTGACTTCATTTGGGTTGTTAATCGATCATTCGTACCAATAAATTTTTCAAAATTGAAGCGAGGAATCTTAGTTACTACATAATCAATAGTAGGCTCAAAAGATGCAGGCACTATACCACCAGTAATATCATTCATGAGCTCATCAAGAGTAAAACCTACAGCTAATTTTGCAGCGACTTTTGCAATAGGGAAACCTGTTGCTTTTGATGCTAAAGCAGAGGAACGAGATACACGAGGATTCATTTCAATAATAACCATACGTCCATTTTTCGGATGAATAGCAAACTGTACATTTGAACCTCCAGTTTCAATTCCTACTTCACGCAATACAGATATTGAGGCATTACGCATAAATTGATATTCTTTATCAGTCAGAGTTTGAGCTGGCGCTACAGTAATAGAATCACCAGTATGAATACCCATTGGATCAATATTTTCAATTGCACATACAATAATACAGTTATCTGATTTATCACGAACTACTTCCATCTCGTATTCTTTCCAACCAATCAGTGATTCATCAATTAGTAGTTCATGTTTTGAAGAAAGACTAAAACCACGGCAACAAATATCATTAAACTCTTGTTTATTGTAAGCGATACCACCACCAGAACCCCCCATAGTAAATGATGGACGAATAATACAAGGGAAACCGATCATCTCAACAATACGATCAGCTTCGTCCATGGTTCTAGCTATATCAGAATAAGGAGAATCTAAGCCAATAGATTTCATCGCATTATAAAAACAAGCTCTATCTTCTGCTTTATTAATACTTTTTGCTGTTGCACCAATCATTTCAACAGAGAATTCTTCTAGAACTCCATGTTTATCTAAATCTAATGCACAATTAAGCGCAGTCTGTCCACCCATTGTAGGAAGTAGAGCGTTTGGACGATCTTTTTTAATAATACGGCGTACGATTTTCCAGTCAATTGTTTCAATATAAGTTACATCGGCTATATCAGGATCAGTCATAATAGTAGCAGGATTAGAATTTACTAGGATAAGCCTATAGCCTTCTTCACGTAAAGCTTTACAAGCTTGAACGCCTGAGTAATCAAATTCGCAAGCTTGACCGATCACTATAGGTCCAGAACCTAGAATTAAAATACTTTTAATATCAGTACGTTTTGGCATTTATCTAAACTCCAAATTACGGCTACATATACTGTCTAATTAAATCTACAAAGTAGTCAAATAAAATAGATGCATCATGCGGACCAGCACTGCCTTCCGGATGACCTTGAAAACTAAAAGCAGGTTTATCTGTACGATGAATACCTTGCAAAGAACCATCAAATAAAGATTTATGTGTTGGTATCAAATTCTTAGGTAATGTATAAGGATCAACTGAAAAACCATGATTTTGTGATGTAATCATTACTAGACCACGTTTAATGTCTTCAACAGGATGATTGACTCCATGATGACCAAATTTCATTTTTATAGTTTTTGCACCAGATGCTAATGCTAATATTTGGTGTCCTAAACAAATACCAAAAATAGGTATGCTTTTCTCTAAAAATATTTTAGTTGCTTCAATGACATTGTTGCATGCTTCAGGATCACCAGGACCATTAGATAAAAATATTCCATCTGGCTTTAATGCTAATATCTCATCAACTAGAATTGTTTCAGGCACTACTGTCAAATGACAACCACGATCAACAAGCATCCGAAGAATATTACGTTTTACACCTAAATCATAAACAACGACATGATATGGCAATTCAGTATTATCTTTATATTTAGAATATTTTGTTAAGCATGCACAAGAACCTTGTCTCCACTTATATATCTTATTAGTGGAGACTGATTTTATAATCTTCATTCCTTTTAAACCAGGAAATTTCCTTACCTTAGATAACACCTTTGTTCGATCAAATTTTTTATTACCAGCAATAATACAAGCATTCTGAGCACCTTTCTCACGAATTATTCGAGTTAATTTACGAGTATCAATACTAGCAATACCAACAATTTTTTTAAATTTTATATAATCTAAGATGGATTGTTCGCTACGAAAATTTGAATGAGCTATAGGAAGTTCACGAATTACAATTCCTTGTGCATGAATTGAAGAAGATTCTTCATCCTCTTGATTTACCCCAGTATTACCTATATGAGGGTAAGTAAAAGTAATAATTTGTTGATAATAAGAAGGATCAGTAAGAATTTCTTGGTACCCTGTCATTGAGGTATTAAAAACCATTTCACCAATAGATATACCTGATACTCCAATAGAAACACCACTAAATTCTGTACCATCTTCTAAAAACAAGAATGCCGATTTACTCAAGATATCCTCCAGAATAAAAACATACAACTAAGATTTTGTTACAATTACAGCAATAAAGAAAACATAATTTTTATATGATCTAAACCCTATTTTTAACGATCGATAAAAAATTATTTAAAACCAAAGTTCAATTTAGAATTAAGAAATAAATATTAAAGACCTAAAACATCTGTCATAGAAAATAAACCTGAACTTTTATCAGATAACCAAAGAGCTGCTGCAATAGCACCATTAGCAAACATCATACGATCAGTAGCTTTATGGACAAGTTCTACTCGTTCACCAGTGCCAAAAAAAATAGCCGTATGCTCACCAACTAGATTACTAGCTCTAATAACTGAAAAAGAAATTTTATTTTTGGACATCTGATGAAATACATCATCTTTAGAATTTTCCCTCATAGCATCAACGATGATATCTCTCATAGCAATAGCAGTACCAGATGGCATATCTACTTTATGACGATGATGAGCTTCAATGATCTCAATATCACAAAAATTCCCTATTACTTTAGATGATATTTCTAATAATTTAAAAAGCAAATTAATTCCAACACTGTAATTTGGAGAGATCATAACTGCTATTTCTTGTGCTGCTTCATTGATTAAAAAACGTTCTTTATCACTGAAACCTGTAGTACCTATAACTATCTTCTTTTTATATTTTTTACATAATTCAATATTTTTCAAAGTACTTTCTGGAGTTGTAAAATCTATTAAGATCTCAAATTTTTCTGCTGATTCCTCAAAATTATTTGTCAAAATAACTCCAATGTTTTTTTCACCGAATAATTTGCCAATATCCATACCAATAGACGAAGAATTAGCGGATTCAAAAGCAGCATTTACCATTATATCACGATGATTTAATGCTGATTTTACTACGCAAGAACCCATACGACCCATTATACCTGAAATACCAATTTTTACCATTGTATCCTCATATTGTATGTAATACTCATTAACTGAGTTTAAGCTGTATAAGAGTAATAGTAATTAAAGAGAGAATTTATCAGGATAAGCAAATAAATTAAAAACTATTCTTTTTACTTATCCTATCTATGATAGATATATTTGCTTTAGGAAAACGATAATTTTTTAGGTTGCTTAGCTTTATCCAAACTCCTTTCTGTCCCTCACGTCCATATGGTTCATTTTCAAATAAAGATACCAAAAAAAAATCAAATTGAAATAAGGTTCCCTGTTCCTTATAAATTGAACGTTCAAAATGATTTAACTTTATAACTACTATCCCTACTTCTTCCTTTAATTCCCTAATAAGAGCTTCTTGATAACTTTCTCTAGTTTCTACTTTACCACCAGGAAATTCCCAATAACCAGTTTTTTGAACATTTTTATGACGCTTAGTAATAAAAACCTCAGTTCTTTTTGGATTTAGAATAATGCCAGCAACAATTTTCAAAGGTTTCATTTATATAGATTCATTTCTTTATCCTACCATGGCAGTGCTTAAATTTTTTACCACTTTCACATGGACAAGATTCATTACGACCAACTTTACGTTTTTTATTAAAAATAAATTGTTTTTTTTTGCTAGAAAACGACTGTTTCTGATTTATAAAAGTACTATTCTGTGAATAATTTTGAGATTCTATGCTTTTAATATCTTGACTTTTTATAGAAAACTTTGAGAGTATAATGATTACATCAAATTTAAGTGAATCTAAAAAATTTTCAAACAATTCAAAGGATTCACGTTTATATTCTTGATTAGGATTTTTTTGAGCATAACCGCGAAGGTGAATTCCTTGACGTAAATGTTCCATTGCAGATAAATGTTCCTTCCAAAGGATATCAAGTGTTTGTAACATAACTGACCTTTCAAAATTACGCAGAATCGTTGTGCCAATTATTTTTTCTTTCTGTTTATAAACTTCAACTGCTGAGAATAAGATCTTATCAAATAGATCTTTTTCAGTTAATTCAGTGTCTAGATTTAACCAAGATCTAATTGATATATCCAGATTAAAATCCCTTTTTAATCGATTTTCAAGAGAAAGCACATCCCAACTATCTTTAGGAGATCGAAAAGGAATATATTCACTCATTACTGATAAAAAAACATCACTACGATTCTGTTTGATCATTTGACTAATATTATCAATATCCATCAGTTCATCTCGAAGCTCATACACTACTTTGCGTTGCTCATTTGCCACATCATCATACTCAAGTAATTGTTTTCGAATATCAAAGTTACGACCTTCTACTTTACGTTGAGCTTTTTCAATTGAACGCGATAACATTTTACTTTCGATTGCTTCTCCTTCATCCATTCCACCTTGAATTAAACTTACTACACGGCTAGGCGTAAAAATTCGAAGTAATGAATCCTCCATAGATAAATAGAAACGAGATGAACCTATATCACCTTGACGACCTGCACGACCACGTAACTGATTATCAATACGACGAGATTCATGACGTTCAGTACCAATGATATGCAATCCTCCAGCATTAAGTACTTTATTATGATTAATTTCCCAATCAGCTTTGATTTTATTAATTTCCTCTAAGGTAGGATTATCTAATAATTCAACTTTAGATTTCCAACTACCACCTAATACAATATCAGTGCCACGACCAGCCATATTTGTTGCAATTGTAACTGCACTAGGCATACCAGCTTCAGCAATGATATCTGCTTCACTTTCATGAAACTTGGCATTTAATACATTATGTTTAATTTTTGCCTTACTAAGAGCATTAGAAAGTAACTCTGATTTTTCTATAGAAACTGTACCAACTAAGCAGGGTTGTCCTTTAATTACGCGTTTTTTGATGTCTTGAATAATTGCATTAAACTTTTCTAGTTCAGTACGATAAATAACATCAGGCATATCATTACGAATCATTAATTTGTTGGTTGGAATGACTACTGTTTCTAAACCATAAATTGAATGAAATTCAAATGCTTCAGTATCTGCAGTTCCAGTCATACCAGATAATTTTTCATATAAACGAAAATAATTTTGAAATGTGATTGATGCTAAAGTTTGATTTTCATTTTGAATATTAACCTTCTCTTTAGCCTCTATTGCTTGATGAAGTCCTTCTGACCAACGACGGCCTGGCATTGTTCGACCTGTATGCTCATCAACAATAATCACTTCACCATTTTTAAGAATATAATCAACATTTTTTTCAAATAGTATATGTGCACGCAAAGCAGAATCAATATGATGCAATAAACCAATATTTTTTGGAGAGTAAAGCGTATCATCTTTAGTCATTAGATTATTTTTAATCATTAATTTTTCTACAAAATCATGACCTGTTTCAGTTAAATAAACCTGCTTGGATTTCTCATCAACTGTATAGTGACCATTGCCTCGATATTCCATTGAATCTTCTCGATCCTGTTTTTTCAACAAAGGAATTAAGGAATTAATACGTATATAAAGATCAGAACTATCTTCTGAAACACCAGAAATGATAAGAGGAGTGCGAGCCTCATCAATTAAAATTGAATCTACTTCATCAATAATAGCAAAAGAACGCTCCTTTTGAACACGATCATCATGACAAAAAGCCATATTATCACGAAGATAATCAAAACCAAATTCATTATTTGTTCCATACAAAATATCAGTTTGATAAGCTTCTTTTTTTTCTTTATGCAACATATTAGATACATTTATACCAACATTCATATCAAGAAACTGAAAAAGAGGACGATTAACCTCTGCATCACGTTTAGCTAAATAATCATTTACTGTTACAATATGAACACACTTACCGGTTAAAGCATTTAAGTAAGCTGGCAAAGTAGCTGTTAAAGTTTTACCTTCACCTGTACGCATTTCTGCAATTTTCCCTAAATTAAGTACTAAACCACCCATTAATTGAACATCAAAATGACGCATTCCATACACGCGTTTTGAAGCCTCACGTAATGTTGCAAATGCTTCAGGAAGCAAATTATCTAAATGTTCACCCTGGTTTATACGTTGACGAAATTCAGTTGTTTTTAATTTTAAATTAGCATCAGAAAGTTTTCTAAATATAGATTCATAGTTATTAACTTCTTGGACAATTTTATTAAGGTGACTTAATACTCTATCATTTCGACTACCAATTAACTTCGTTAACAGCTTAGTGATCATTTCCAAAAAATCTCTCTTTTTAAGTAAGTAAATTCAATTGATTTCGGTTATGCTTTGTGAAACATTTAATTGAATAAATTCTACTGACAATAAGAAATACCACAAGTACATTTTCGAATAATTTAATTTACTACTTCTATTATTTCCTAATAATATATATTAACATGGTGCAAATTATTAATTTTTATTAAAAGTTCCTATGAATCAAAACAATACAGTTTTAATTAATAAACTTATGTTAGACCCTGGTTTTAGTCGGATTCTGAATCACTGTAAAAAAATCCTAGAAATTGACCAGTATCTTAAAAAAAATCTTCCTGAAATCATAGTTTCCTATTGCCGAGTAGCAAATATTAGAGATAATTGTTTAATTATAGAAGTTGCCAATGCTGGGTTAAAAATACTAATTAATTCTGAGATGTCAGGGATTTTAAAACAATTGAAAAAAGCTGGATTTACCTATCTTATGAAACTCAAGGTAAAGGTTAATCCTAACCTATATAATGATCTGAATAAGAAAAAATCTCCAAAACGATATCTATCTGACAACACAAAAGAATCGCTAGCAAACCTTAAAAACCTGATCTCTTTAAATATTCAAAAAAAAGCAATAAAATAGACTAACTAAACTGATAATAACCTAGATTTACCAAACTCGATTGGTGAACCAATTGTTTCTTCAAATGTAACTAATTCCCAAGCATCCTGGTCTGAAAGCAAACAACGAAGCAGTTGATTATTTAGTCCATGCCCAGATTTATAAGCACGAAATTCTCCAATAATAGAATGTCTACACATGTACAAATCACCAATAGCATCAAGAACTTTATGAGTAACAAACTCATTTTCAAAACGAAGGCCTTCTTCATTCAAAATCCGATATCTGTCTAGTACAATTGCACAATCAAAACTTCCACCTAAACATAAGTTCTTTGAACGAAGATATTCAATATCATGCATAAAACCAAAAGTTCTAGCACGGGAAATTTGTTTTACAAAAGCCTGAAATGAGAAATCAAAATGTAAATTCTGCTGATCAACATCAATTGCAGGATGGTTAAAATCAATTGTAAAATTAATACGAAAACCATTATAAGGGACAAATTCAGCCCATTTATCCCCATCTTCAAAACGCACTACCTTTTTTATACGAATAAAGCGTTTAGGAGAATTTAATGGTTGAATACCAGCTTGTTGTAACAAAAAAACAAACGGAGTAGCACTACCATCCATAATAGGAATTTCTGGTGCATCAACTTCCACAATAATATTATCAATGCCAATTCCTGCAAGTGCTGCATTTAAATGTTCAACCGTTGAAATACGCACACCTGCATCGTTTACTAAGGCAGTACACAACATAGTATCACGAACAGATCCAGGATCAGCTAGAAGATCTACAAAAGGATTAAGATCCGTACGACGATAGATAATACCAGAATTTGCTGAAGCAGGACGAAGAGTAAGAGTAACCTTACGACCGGAGTGAAGTCCTATACCAGTAGTTTTAACAATTTCTTTTAGAGTACATTGTGTAATCATATGCTTGCCTCAAAAAGCATCATAAATTGTAGTTTTAATAAGGATTCAAATCTAACATAATCTTAATCAGCCTTACGACGTAAAAATGCTGGAATATCTAAATACCCAGCATCTTGTTCTGTTTTTTTATCAATATGTTGTTTTTTTTCTGATGCTGATAAAACAGATGTTTTATTTTGAGGATAAAAATCAACTGGTGTTTTTTCTAATAATGAACGCCCTAATTTCTCTATTTTAGTAGATTCAGCATTCTGAATAATCTTAGATGAAGTACTTCTTGAAGTTAAAGAAAGCTCTTGATTTTTTTCATTACCGATACCTGTAGCAACAACAGTTACTCTTATTTCATCCGTCATACTTGAATCTAATGAAGTACCAATTACAACGGTTGCATTATCAGAAGCAAAGGCTTTAATGGTATTACCTACCGTCTCAAATTCATCTAAACGCATATCTATACCAGCAGTAATATTAATAAGAACACCACGAGCTCCAGATAAATCAATGTCTTCAAGTAATGGACTAGAAATTGCAGTTTCAGCGGCTTCTTCAGCACGATTTTCACCTTTAGACACCCCACTACCCATCATAGCATGTCCCATTTCAGACATAACTGTACGTACATCTGCAAAGTCAACATTAATCATTCCAGGACAAGTAATTAACTCTGCAATACCTTGAACAGCATTTTTCAGAACATCATTAACACTAGCAAAAGCTTCTAATAGTGTAATACCACGACCTAAAACTTTTAGCAATTTTTCATTTGGAATTGTAATTAAAGAGTCTACGTGCTTAGAAAGTTCTTCAATACCTTGCTCAGCAAATGCCAAGCGTTTTTTACCCTCAAAACTAAATGGCTTTGTCACTACAGCGACAGTTAAAACACCAAGTTCTTTAGTAACTTCAGCGATTACAGGAGCAGCACCAGTACCAGTTCCACCTCCCATACCAGCTGCAATAAATACCATATCTGCACCATCTAAAACTTCTTTAATTTTTTCGCGATCTTCTAAAGCCGCTTCACGGCCAAGTTGAGGATTAGCACCTGCACCAAGCCCTTTTGTAATATCAACACCAATTTGAATAACACTACTTACATTAGTTTTTCGTAATGCCTGAGCATCTGTATTAACACTAATAAATTCAACACCTTCTATAGACTCATTTACCATATGTTCTACAGCATTTCCACCACCACCACCAACCCCAACGACTTTAATTATAGCATCGTCGGATATTTCCATCATTGGTTCAAACATTTATCATCTCCGTTTTCCCTGATGTTTAGGTTAAAACTCTTTTTTTATCCAATTACGTAAACGACCAATAAATCCTGATATTGATTGGTGATTTACTTTGCTATATCCAATACCATTAGCTATTTGACTATTTTTTGCATAATGAAGCAAACCAACTACTGTAGAATGATATGGCTCTTTAACACAATCTGTTAAGCCATGAACTCCAATTGGTTGACAAACTCTAACTTGATTATTAAATACTCGTTCAGCACACTCTACTAAACCATCTATTTTTGATGCCCCGCCAGTAAGCACAATGCCAGACGCTAAATGATGTTTAAGACCATTTTTATATAATTTACCTTGAACTACATTAATAACTTGATTAACTAAAGTCATCAGCTCAGTATAACGAGGCTCTATTACTGAAGACAACATTTCCCTTCGTAAAATTTGAGGTGTTCTAGTTCCAATACTTGGTATATTGATGATATCATCTTTATCCGTTGATGCATGTACTGCAGAGCCATGTCTAATCTTAATTTCTTCAGCATCGTTCACTGTAATACCAAATGCAAATGCAATGTCGTTCGTAACTGAATCCCCCGCATAAGAAAAAACTTCAGTATGCCTTAAAACACCATCGGTCCAGATAGATAAATCCATTGTCCCTGCACCTATATCAACTACGCAAATACCATGTTCACGTTCATCATCGGTAATAACAGCATTACTAGTGGCTAATCCTGAATAAACAAGTTGCTTAACTTTAATGCCACAACGCTCTGCAACCTTAATTATATTTTTAGCCATATCAGTATGACAAGAAATTAAATGCACACTAACTTCCATACGAACACCAGACAAACCAAGTGGATTTTTAATACCTTCTTGATAATCAAGTGTAAATTCCTGGGGGATTACATGTAAAATTTTTTCTTCATCACTAATTTTTATTGATTTAGCAGTATAAATAACTCGATCTATATCTTTCTGTGATACTTCTTGATCTGTAACAATACCCATACCTTTTTCAATTCGACTATTTATATGCTTGTCAGAAAGTGATAAAAAAACCTCACTAATTTCATATCCTGCCATTAGCTCAGCTTGTTCTAATGCTTTTTGAACAGATTTTACAATTAAGTCTAAATCACTTACCCCTCCTTTTTTCATACCTTTAGAAGGAGTATACCCTGCCCCTAGAATATTAATTTGAGAATCAGGCAATATCTCAGCAATCAAAGCTGATACAGCAGCAGTTCCTATATCAAGAGCAACAATAATTTTTTCATCGCTGGAAGCTCTAGTCATCTTCTACTCACTTCAACTGACGTTTGTTTAGAGAACCAACCAATAGCGGCTCCAGTATCATATCTCAGATCAACATAACTAATATTCTGGCTAGTATCTGTTCCTAAATTTGTATAAAGCCTCAAGAAACGGTTGATTCGCTTACTTAGTGACTTTTTCCCAAGTTCCAATCTAATACCATTATCTAAAATTAAATGCCATGCTCGACGTTCATCTAAGCCTATTGAATGAATTTTCAGACCTAATGATTTTAAAAATGGAGTAATTTTATAATAAATGTCTAAAACTTCCTGACTACTTCCTTTTGGGCCATGTAGTCTAACTAGTTTTCCTTTTAACTGAGTAATATCTGCATTAAAAAAATCACCTTTTGTACTTAATAAAACATCTTCATTCCAAATAGCTTCAACATTATGCTCAATTAAAAAAATTTTAATTGTATCGGGCCATTGCTTGCGAATAGCAGCATGAGAAACCCAAGGTATTGAAGAAATTATATCTTGCAATACCTTGATATCCTGGGACATAAAAGTTCCAATGGATTCTAGTTTATTAAAAGCATGTTGAATATCTCCTACTGTTACATGATTTAAATCACCTTCAAGTACCATTCTAGAAAGTGGTAGCCGATTATCATCCCACATCCAAGATAAAACCAAGTAAAGAAGAAAAATAATTGATAGCAAAACCATCAAAAAAAACAAACCTCCAACAATATGCTGCTGAAAATAGGGAGCAACTCCTTTTTTATTATTTTCATCTTCGCAAATAGTTCTTATCAAATTAATACTTCCTTAAGTTTAATTAATTTTTAACCCTAAAATAATCTTAACTTAAATTAAATTATACTAAGCTAATACAAAGTATCAAATGTAGAAAGTTATGATTGAAAGATCAAAGATAAGTTAATTTATTTAAACCCCACAAATAGGCACCTTCCTATTAGAATGTAATCGCATATTTTTAAGGTTTAATCTAAAAATAAGAAGTTGTTTGGCTACTTGAGCAATATCACCTGCACCTTGAGTTAATAATAAATCACCATCTTGTAAAATATCTGATAATACTGAAAATACCATACTTTCAGAAGATAAAATTGGTGTAATCTTTCCACGATTATGGATACTTTGACACAAGGAAGGTGTATCAGCACCTGGAATAGGAGATTCACCGGCAGAATATACATCAAGCATAATTAGTAAATCAACCTGTTCTAAAACATTCAGAAAATCATTATATAAATCACGAGTTCGAGTATAACGATGAGGCTGAAAAATCATTACTAACCGCCTATTTTTCCAACTAGCACGAACTGCTTTAATAGTTACATCAACTTCAGTTGGATGATGTCCGTAATCATCTACTAGAACAACTTGACCATCACCTATATCAAATTCTCCTAAGTAATCAAATCTGCGACCAGTACCCTGAGTTCCAATCATTGCTGCTAAAATAGCTTCGTCATTAATATTATCTTCTGTTGCTACTGCAATTGCTGCTACAGCATTTAGTGCATTATGACGACCTGGAATATTAAGAGTGGTTTCTAATTTTTTTTTACCACGACGAAGTACAGTAAATTTACCTTGTAATCCTATCTGATAATAATTTTCTATACGAACATCTGCACATTCTGAAAAACCATAAGTAATTACTTGACGATTAATTCTAGGTATGAGGTCACGAATAACAGGATCATCAACACATACTATTGCTTGACCATAAAATGGAAGATTGTGTAAAAAGTCGATGAAAGCCTGTCTAAGTATTTCAAAATTTCCATCATATGTATCCATGTGATCAGCTTCAATATTAGTTACAATACTGACCATAGGTTGCAAATGCAAAAATGAAGCATCACTTTCATCAGCTTCAGCAATAAGAATTTTACTAGACCCTAATCGAGCATGTGTACCAGCGCTTTTAACTAAACCACCATTCACAAATGTTGGATCTAATCCAGCTTCTAAATAAATCTGAGTTACTAATGCAGTAGTGGTTGTTTTTCCATGAGTTCCAGATACTGCAATCCCATAACGAAAACGCATTAACTCAGCTAGCATTTCTGCTCGACTAATAATAGGAATTTGACGTTCTCGAGCTGCAATAATTTCTGGGTTACAAGAATGAATAGCAGTTGAAATTACTACTACACTTGCTTCTTCTATATTTTCTGATTGATGCCCAATATAAATAACTGCACCTTTTTTAATAAGAGATTTAACAATAGTACTTTCTGATACATCTGATCCAGTAATATTATAACCTTCATTAAGTAAAACTTCTGCAATTCCACTCATACCCGCACCACCGATACCAATAAAATGAATAGACGTAACTTTACGCATTTTATAATGCCGTTTATAAATTTGGTCTAATTCTCAAGTATATTTTATGATATATCAATCTAATTTTATTATTTTACTAAACTTACAATGGTATTTGCGACTTTTTGTCCTGCATCTGTAATTGCTAATTTACGAGCTTTTTTAGCCATATCAATAAGATGAACTCTGTTAAGTTTAGAAATCTCAAAAACTAATTTTTCAACACTTAATTCAGTTTGTTTAATGATTTTTGCTGCTCCAGATTTTACTAAAAAGTCAGCGTTAAGTGACTGATGATGATCTTTGTGAATAAATGGAATAAAAATAGCAGGCAGACCAGCTACTGCTATTTCAGAGACAGTTAAAGCACCAGAACGAGATACTACTAGATCTGCCCAACCATATGCTTCTGATATATTATCAATAAATTCAATAACTTTTACTTGATTAAAATTTACTTTGTAATAAGCTGATTTAATTCCTTTTTTCTTATATTTCCCTACTTGATGTAACACTTGATAAGTATTACCTAACTTAAACATTACTTTAGGCATAATTGTATTTAAAATCAGTGCTCCCTGACTACCTCCTATTACCAAGATACGAATAGGACCTTTTCTCTCTTTCATACGAATTTCAGGAGGATCTAATTCTATAATACTCTTTCGTATTGGATTGCCTACAGTTTCTGCTTTTGATAATGTACCAGGAAATGCTTGTAACACTTTCTTAGATATCTTCGATAACCATTTGTTTGTTAAACCAGAAACTGAATTTTGTTCATGTAATACTATAGGTACGTCGCTCAACCATGCAGCAAAAACCCCTGGTCCGCTAACATAACTTCCCATACCAAGAACAATATCTGGTTTCCATTTTTTTATATATTTTCGTGCTTTTAAAACCGCATAAAAAAAATTTAGACACACCTTAATCCATTCTATCTTTTTTTTTCCTTGCAACCCTTGTATTTTAATAAAATAAATTGGAATGCCATATTTTGGAACCAAACATGTTTCCATACATTCAAAATTACCAATCCAAGCAATTGACCAATTTTGTTGCTCAAGCTGTTTAGAAACCGCTAAGCCAGAAAATATATGTCCACCAGTTCCACCAGCCATTATCATTAATTTCTTATTGTTCTTCATAATTTTTTATCGTCAATCGATATTCATAATCAATACGTAATAACATAGAAATAGCAATAGATATAATGATCAAACTTGAACCACCATAACTAACAAGTGGCAATGTAAGACCTTTAGTTGGAACAATACCAGTAACTGCACCTACATTAATTAATGTTTGTAAAGTGAACCAAATCGAGAAAGAAAATGCTAAATAACCAGAAAAATATTGATTATTTTCAAAGGATTTCTTTCCAATAAAAAGAGCTTTTAACACCAAATTTAAAATTAGGAATAAAACTAAGATCACTCCAATAAAACCTAGTTCTTCAGCCAATACTGCAAATACAAAATCTGTATGTGCCTCTGGTAAATACTCAAGTTTTTGTATTGAGTTACCTAATCCTTGACCAAACCAACTACCTCTACCAAATGCCATCAATGATTGAGTTAATTGGTAACCACTCCCAAATGGATCTTCCCAAGGGTCTAAAAATGAAATCACTCGCTGGATTCGATAAGGTTCTAAAAAAATCAATAAAATAATAGACATTATTCCAAGAGCTATAAATGCAATAAAATGTAATAGCTTTGCACCAGCAATAAATAACATCCCAAATAAAGTAACTAGCATAACGATTATACTCCCTAAATCTGGTTGATATAGTAGTAAAATAGCTAAAGAGGAAAACACCATAACAGGTTTTAAAAAACCACCAAAGAAAGTACTTCTTACTTCTTTTTGTTTTCTTACTAAATATCCTGACATAAATATGAAAAGTGTCAATTTAGCTAATTCTGCTGGTTGAAAATTAAACATACCAAAAGATAACCAACGGGATGAACCATTCACTGGTTTTCCAAATACTAAAACAAGACCTAATAAAAAAAATGAAATAGCAAGTAATAATGGACTACATTTCATCCAATATTCCAGTGGAATTTTTAAGATTATGCTTGATATAAACAAAGCTAAAATACAAAAGATAGCGTGGCGAAACATAAAATAGAAAGGCTGCCCTGCTAATCTTATACTGATAGGGAAAGATGCAGAAGTAACCATAATCAAACCAACTAACATTAAACATAGTGAGGTCCAAAGTAATTGTCTATCAAAACCAATGAATTTTTTAGAAAAAAAAATCTGTTTTTTTAGTAGAGGGAAAAAGTTCTTTAGTAAGTCCATCACTCTAATCCTAAATTAGAAAATTTTTTAGCAAGCTCAACAAACAGATCTCCCCTTTTCATAAAGTTTTCAAATTGATCTGAACTAGAACAAGCTGGTGATAGCATTACGATATCCCCTTTTTTGATCCTTGTAATTATTGTACTTATAATAGAGTTTATAGAATCATATAACTTAGCCGATGAATGTAACAACATAAATTTTTTTCCATCACGACCAAAACAACAAAGTTCCACATTTAGATTTTTTAGTATAGGTTTTAGTGCAGATAAGTTGGCATTTTTACTGTCACCACCTACTAACAAATATAACTTTCCTGGACATGTTAATTGATACAAAGCAGCTAAAGTACTAGCAACATTAGTAGATTTTGAATCATTAACCCATTTAATTCCATTATTATTTAAAACAACTTGACAACGATGTTGCAAACCTCGGTAGGACTTTAGTAAAGCTATACCTTTATTATAATCAACACCAGATTCTGATAAGAGAGCTAAGACAAATAAAACATTAGAAAAATTATGATAACCAATCATAGCAATTGAATCAGAAGCAATAACAGGCCTACCATTAGCTATCAAATGTTCTTTTCCCTTATAGTTTCCTAATTTAAACTGAAAAGAGTTATTAAAACCACATTTAAGTATTTTTTTAGATGAATCATCAGGAAAAGTACTTATATCATTTCCATTTACAATGCAAGTTTTCGCATTTTTAAAAATCCTTAATTTAGCTCGACGATAAGCTTCCATAGATTGATAACGATCTAAATGGTCTATTGATAAATTCAAAAAAGCTGCAGCAGTTAAGTTTAAACTTGAAGTTGTTTCCAATTGAAAACTTGATATTTCTAAAATATAAAGCTCAACTTTTCTTTGAAGTAAATCCAAGGCTGGTATCCCTATATTACCGCCAACAGCAACATTCACACCACTAGACTTAGCTAGCAATCCAGCTAAATCTACAACTGTACTTTTTCCATTTGAACCAGTAACTGCAATAACCGGCTTATCAACTTGCCAAGAAAAAAGCTCAATATCACCAACAACTTGAATGCCTTTGTCTATTGCTTGTTGAATTTCTTTAGTTAACAGTGATATTCCAGGATTAACTACAATTAAATTAGCCTTAAATAACCAAGAAAGATTCCAACGACCTTGGGATAGCTCTACTGAATCTGGCAGATTATTTCTACCAGGAGGATTCAATCTAGTATCAATAACTTTAATTGTTAACTTTTTAGGAAGTTTAATTAAATAGTTA
The DNA here is from genome assembly GCF_000478685.1 of Candidatus Photodesmus katoptron Akat1. GTDB lineage: Bacteria > Pseudomonadota > Gammaproteobacteria > Enterobacterales > Vibrionaceae > Vibrio > Vibrio anomalopis. Next base: position 193,208 of record NZ_AMSD01000001.1, read on the forward strand.
ACAACTGAAATCCCAGTAACACCAAGGCCAACTACTACAACATAGTTAATAAATTTCCAACGATTCATTTATAAAATACAGTGTTTTTTATCGAACTTTTAGCGTAACTAAACCAATTAATACTAGGACAATTGAGACAATCCAAAAACGGACAATAACACGTGGTTCAGGACAACCTTTTAGTTCATAATGATGATGAATGGGTGCCATACGAAAAATACGCTGACCACGTAATTTATATGAACCTACCTGTAAAATCACTGATAATGTTTCCATGACAAAAACTCCACCCATAATAAACAAAAGGAATTCTTGACGAACTAATACTGCAATTGTCCCTAGAGCACCTCCTAATGCTAGTGAACCTACATCACCCATAAATATTTGAGCTGGATAAGTATTAAACCATAAAAAACCAAGACCAGCACCTACAATCGCTGTACATACAATAACTAATTCTGAAGTTTGAGGAATATGAGGAATATGTAAATAATTAGCAAAATTTATATTACCTGTAGCCCAAGATATTGAAGCAAAACCAGCAGATACTAATATAGTTGGCATAATAGCTAAACCATCTAAACCATCAGTTAAATTTACAGCACTACTAGTCCCAATAATTACAAAATAAGCAAGTATAATATACATTAATCCAAGTTGAGGGAGTAATTCCTTAAAAAAAGGTACAACCAGTTGAGTTGCAGGAGTATTTTTACCATGAGTATAAAGAAGTAAAGCTAAAATTAAGGCAATTAAAGATTGCCAAAAATATTTCCAACCTGCAATTAAACCGGAGGCATTTTGACTCACTACTTTACGATAGTCATCTATAAAACCAATTGTTCCATAACCTATTAAAACCAATACCACAGACCAAACATAAAGATTTGATAAATCAGTCCAAAGTAAAATAGTGAAAATAATAGAAACCAAAAGCATCACACCACCCATTGTTGGTCTACCACGTTTGTTAAAGTGTGATTCAGGACCATCATTGCGTATAACTTGACCAATTTGCAATAATTTTAAACTTTTAATTAAATGAGGTCCCATCCATAATGAAATACTTAAAGCAGTTAAAATGCTAATAATAGATCTAAATGATAAATATTCAAATAATCGAAAAAATGAAAAATATGGCTTTAGCCACTCAGCCAGCCAAAGAATCATAAATAATACTCCTTTAATGTAATACTTATTTTACTCATACAAGTACTATTTGCTCCTTTAACTAATAAAATATGATTTCGATCGTCATGTTTTATTAGTTTTTTTTGTATGTATTCAATCATATTTTTTCGAGAACTAAAATGTATGCCATGACAAATATCGCTAATAATTTTTGCATCTTTTCCATATGTTAAAACATATTCAAATTTATACTTATTAGCATAATTTGCAATGTTATAGTGCAATTGAAAACTTTCCATTCCTAATTCAGTCATATTTCCTAAAATTAACCAACGATAACCTTTGAAATTATTTAATAATATAATTGAAGCTTTCATCGATGGTACACTGGCATTGTAACTATCATCAATCAATTTTATGTTCTTTGCTAATTCAATAACTTCAGCACGCTTTTTTACTTTAATTAAATTAAGCAAACCATTCTGAATCACAGGAAATTCTATGCCTAACTCCAAAGATAAACAAATTGAAGCAAGTGCATTGGAAACATTATGTTGACCAATAATACCTAGGTAAATTTGTCGAGTGCCTTTTACGGTATGAACTAAAAAGTTAGACTTTCCTTCAATATCAATTAGAATATTAGATGCATATACATCTGCTTTTTCATTATACTGAGAAAAGCTTATTACTCTCTTATCAGTTAATAAAGAATCCCATAATTTACCACCATGGCTATCTAAATTTATTACAGCAACTGCTCCAGATTTTAAACTTTGATAAATTTCCCCTTTGGCATGCTTTATAGCATTAATAGAACCAAAACCTTCCAAATGAGCTTCTGCTACATTATTAACTAAAGCGATATCAGGAGAAACTAAATTTGCACTATACGCTATTTCACCAACATGATTAGCTCCAATCTCAATAACAGCATAATCATCCTGTGGTGTAGACCTCAACAATGTCAAAGGGACACCAATTTCATTATTGAAATTATCAGCTGTATAAAGGATTTTTCCTTTATTCGCTAAGATACTTACCATCATTTCTTTTACAGTGGTTTTTCCACAACTACCAGTAATAGCAATTGTCATAGTTTGACAATTTTTGTGTACCCAAGCTGCTAGCTTTCCTAAAGCAATCCTAGTATTATTGACAATTACTTGTGGTATAAGCACATCATATCGTTTAGTAACTAGCAATGCTTTTGCACCATTATGAATTGCTTGATATAAAAAATCATCACCATGAAATCGCTTTCCTGAAATAGCTACAAAAATTGCATCATTACCTATGCTTCGACTATCTATAGATACATTAGAAATTTGAATATTATCTCCAACAAGTTTTGCATTGAGCAATATGCATAACTGATTTAATGACATGGTAATCATTTAATTCCTAATAGTTTTCTAGCAGATTCACGATCAGAGTAGTAAATCTTACTATTTTTAAAAACCTGATGAGTTTCATGACCTTTTCCTGCAAGAAAAATAATATCCTCTTTGCTAGCAAAGTTCAGTGCGAAAGATATCGCTTTATAACGGTTATGTTCAATATGAACAGCTAATGGATATTCTAAACCTTTCAGAATATCTGTAATAATACTATCTGGAGATTCACTTCGAGGATTATCATCAGTTAAAATAATTTTATCTGCATATTTCTCTGCAACCTTTGCCATCATTGAACGCTTGCTTTTATCGCGTTCTCCAGAACAACCAAAAATCAACCATAACTTACCAGAATAATGCACACGAAGCGCTAACAAAGCTTGTTTTAATCCATCAGGTGTATGAGCGTAATCAACAATAATTTTAGGGTTTCCTTTTGCTTTAAACAATTCCATCCTTCCTATTATTGGAAGTAATTTTGGAGCACTTTCAAGCAACTTCTGTTTATCAAACCCAAGCATTAATAAAGAAGAAAAAGCTAATAGTATATTTTCAGCATTAAACCTTCCAATAAGTGGAACTAAAAGCTCTCCATTGCCATACTTACCTGAAAAAGAAACTTTAATTCCATCTTCAAAATATTGAATTAATTTAGCAAAAATAGAATTTGGAGTAAGAATGGACTTTGAAGAAAGAGAAACTGCTAATGCATTTGGCAACTTAATCAACCAATCAGCTCCAGATTTATCATCAGCATTAATGACTGCCAATTGGCAATCATGCTCAACAAATAAAGAAAATTTTGCTTCTTTATACTCTTGCATAGAAGAATGATAGTCTAAATGATCATGACTTAAATTAGAAAATATACCAATAGCAAACTTTAATGAACGTACTCTTCCTTGTACCAAACCGTGTGAGGAAAGCTCCAATGCAGTATATTCAGTACCATGCTTCTCTAAAGTACTTAATGTCCTTTGAATATCAATAGCATTAGAGGTAGTATTATTAACTTCTTTCAAGTCATTTAAAAAGCCATTTCCTATTGTTCCCATGACAGCTGCACGTTTTCCAAGTAATCCTAACCATTGGGCAATAAGCTGAGAAATTGTTGTTTTTCCATTAGTACCAGTTATACCAATCAGTATATTTGATTTATTATGGTAAAGACGTCCAGCTAATTCTGATAAACATATATTTAATCGTTTAATATATATAATGGGAATCCCAGAAAAATAATTAATTTTTCCATGCATCATAAAATTTGATTGAGCTAAAACAATAGTTGCACCAGCATATATTGCATTAGGGATAAATTTTCTAGCATCTATACAATGTCCAATTAATGCGATAAAAGTATCGCCTTGCATTACTTTTCGGCTATCTAATTCTATACGATGAACGGGTAAATTCCCTATAGCAATATTTGATAGCTTGACCCAAGGGAAAATTAATTGGGAAAGTGTAATACCAGCATTCATAATTCTTCTTCACTATTGGTGTTGAAATTTATTGTTATCAGGAGGAATATTTAAGATCTGTAGTGCACCTTGCATGATCTCTGAAAATACAGGACTAGCTACTATACCACCATAATAATGATCTCCTTGTGGTTCATTAACAATAACAACTAGTGCAACTTTTGGTTCACTAACAGGAGCCACTCCAGCAGTATAAGCAAAGTATTCATCACCATATCCTCCAGGAATCGCTTTGCGAGATGTTCCTGTTTTAGCAGCAACTCGATAACCAGGCACTGCAGCTTTTCTAGCTGTGCCTCCTGAATGAGTAACTTCTTCTAGCATTAATAAAACTTGTTTAGCAATATCACCATCAATTACTTGACGAGAATCTCGCAATTTGCTACTCTTAATGATGTGTACTGGTTGATATTTTCCATAATTCCCTAAGGTTGCATAAGCATGTGCTAGCTGCAATGGAGTGATACTTAATCCATAACCAAATGCTAATGTTGCAATTTCAAATTGTGTTCGGTGGAGATTTTTATGAAAAATACCCGCTGTTTCTCCAGATAAATTTAAACCGGAAACTTCTCCAAAACCAACTGAACTATAGATATTTAATAATACTTCTAGAGGAATATTTAAAGCCAGCATTGCAATGCCAATATTACTTGATTTTTTTAATATAGTAGTGAGATCTGCTTTACCAACTTTCAATGTATCACGTACATAACTTTTACCGATCCTCATAACACCACTACCAGTATCAATTACAGTATCTTTATTAACTGCACCATTCTTCAATGCTGCTAACATTGCAAATGGTTTTACTGTTGAACCTGGTTCAAATGAATCAGTTATGACACGATTTCTCATCTTAAATGACTGAAGATCAGAACGATTATTTGGATTATAAGAGGGAGCATTAACCATAGCTAATACTTCTCCAGTTTTTATGTCAAGCAAAACAGCTGAACCTGATGTTGCACGAAAATCTGATACAGCTTGCTTGATAGCACGAAATGCTATTGCTTGTAAACGTTGGTCGATAGTTAACTTTAGTGGTTTCCCTTCTTCACGCTCTTCTAAAGAAATATTTTCAATTACTCTCCCATAATGGTCTTTTCGAATGACACGTCTACCTACCTCACCAGTTAACCATTTATTATAACTGTATTCTATCCCTTCTAAACCATAACCATCAATTCCAACGACACCAATAACATGTGCGCTAACTTCACCAGTAGGATAATATCGACGAGATTCAGATTTTAATCCAATACCTACTAGGTTAAGTTTACGAATATAATTAGCTATAACAGGAGTAACTTGACGCTGAATATAAATAAATCGACGATCATGATTTTCTTCAATTTTTTTAATTAATTCTTCTCTTCGTAACTTTAAAACATCAGCTAGTGCATACCAACGTTTTAAATCCTCTAAAGCATTTCCTTTAAAAATTGCTATAGGATCAGCCCAAACAGCTTCAACAGGCACACTTATAGCAAGTGGTTCACCGTTTCTATCTGAAATAATTCCACGAGCAAAATGAAGAGTTTTAGCACGAACAGAACGCATATCTCCTTGATAAATCAGCTGATCAGGTTCTAGAATTTGTATATATCCTATTCTTCCTACTAAAATTATAAAGATCCATAAAATGCATAAGAATATTAAACGAAAACGCCAAGATATCAATAATGATTTCATTTCTTTCAGCTACTTTTGAATAAAGTTACCTTTAACTTTATTATAAAGTGATTACTATTTCTTTCCCTGTGCTAGGACGTTTCATTCCTAACTCTTTTTTTGCTATATCATAGATGCGACTATGATCAGATAAAGCCGTTTCCTCCAAAAGTAAATTTCTCCATTCATTACTTAATTTATCTCGTTCAAGCAGTATTTGATTTTTCTCAGAGATTTCCTGTCTAGAATAATGAGTAATATAAACTACTCCAATTGCATTCAAAAGAACCAATGATAATAAAAATACTGAAGTACGCCCAGCTGTAAATAAATCCTGGAGAATGATTTTAGTTAAATTTTGTTTTAATTTACTCATATATTTACAACCGTTCAGCGATTCGTAATATAGCACTGCGAGAACGAATATTTACCATAACTTCATGCTGAGATGCCTTGATAGGTTTGCCAATTATCTTAAGATTTAAATTACTTAATTTTTTAATTTGATTATCAGTTAGTGGAAGCTGATTAGGTATCCTATCAAAATCACTTTTTTTACGCATAAAATGCTTAACTATACGATCCTCTAAAGAATGAAAACTAATAACTAGCAACCGTCCTTTAGGAGCTAAAATATCTATAGACTGATTAAGTACAGAATCGATTTCTTCAAGTTCGTTATTAATATATATCCGAAATGCTTGAAATACACGAGTTGCAGGATGCTTTTTAAAATTTTTAGCTACTCCAGAAATAAGCTGAGCTAACTGACTAGTACGGGTTAAAGGTTCTTTCTTTACATCATTTCGGTATCTAATAATTGCCTTTGCAATACGGCAAGCATATCTTTCTTCACCAAATTTTCGAATTACCCATATAATATCATTCAAATTAGCTTTCAATAACCACTCAGAAACTGGGGTACCTGATGTCTGGTCCATACGCATGTCTAAAGGACCATCTCTCATAAAACTAAAACCACGCTCTGAATTATCAAGTTGTGGTGATGAAACCCCAAGATCTAATAAAATGCCATCTACTTGTTTAAGAATATTATAATAACCAGCATAGTTTAACATCTCTGAAAATGGACTATGAATCATTGTAAAACGAGGGTCATCAATTTTTTCCCCTTCTAGTACTGCTTCATAATCACGATCAATACTGTACAATCTCCCATGCTTTCCTAATCGGGAAAGAATAGCACGGCTATGTCCACCACGACCGAATGTAGCATCAATATAGATACCATTAGATTTAATAGCTAATCCATTTATAGATTCATTAAGTAGTACAGAAGTATGTGAAAAAAAATCAGGCATATCATCCTTCAAGATCAAACTGAAAAGCATACATAAAATTGAAAAACCCACCATAACATAGGTTATGATGGGTGATATAGACAGAGTTAGAATATATAAGCCGGGTTCTGTTCCATATTCATGGAGGTAGTCATTCATCTAGGCCAGTGATCACTCAAAGGCTCAAGCGACCTACCCACTTCTCATACGCGAGCAACGCAATGCGGAAGTCTATTTGGTCTTGCTCCAGGTGGAAGTTTACCTAGCTACGAACTGTTACCAGTCGCACGGTACGCTCTTACCGTACCCTTTCACTCTTACCTGTACATATATCCTATAAATCTATAGGAATATAGCCATCGGCGATCTTCTTTCTGCTGCACTTGTCATAAGCTCCTGCTTTCCAGAGATTATCTGGCACCCTGCTCTATGGAGCCCGGACTTTCCTCTCCTTTAGCAATCCCTTGATAATTGAGATGATAAAGCAGCGACTACCAAATTCTAACCCCGAGTCGGGAATTATATAGATAAGAATTTCAAATGTCTACTTTAATCTATAAAGTAGCATATTATTTTATTGTTTAATCGGTACCCCCTACAGTTAGAAAATCTAACTTTAATGTTGGTTGCCCAACACCAACCGGTACATTTTGTCCATCTTTACCACAAACCCCTACACCACAATCTATATTAAGATCATTTCCTATCATAGAAACTTGCTGCATAACTTCAATGCCAGAACCAATTAAACTTGCATCTTTTACTGGAGAGGTAATTTTACCTTCCTCAATTAAGTACGCTTCAGAGGTAGAAAAAACAAACTTACCAGAAGTGATATCAACCTGACCACCAGAAAAATTAGGAGCATAAAGACCTTTATGAACTGTAGAAATAATTTCTTCTGGTGTATGTTTTCCAGGAAGCATATAGGTATTAGTCATACGTGGAATAGGCAAATGTGCATAAGATTCACGTCGACCATTACCAGTTGAACTCATGCCCATTAAATGTGCATTGTGCTTATCTTGCATGTAGTTTTTTAAAATACCATTCTCAATTAACACACTGTATTGACCACTAGTTCCTTCATCATCAATATTTAAGGAACCACGTCTCCCTTTTAAAGTAGCATCATCAACAATTGTACAAAGATTTGATGTTACTTGCTGACCGATTTTCCCAGAGAATACAGAAGAACCTTTTCGATTAAAATCTCCTTCAAGACCATGCCCTATTGCTTCATGTAATAAAACTCCAGGCCAACCAGAACCTAAAACAACAGGCATTAAACCAGCAGGTGCTGAAATAGCTTCTAAATTAATAAGAGCTTGATGAATCGCCTCATCAGCAAATCGATATGCTGTTTTATAACCTATATTTTTATCTAAAAAAAAGTCATAACCTAAACGGCCACCACCACCTGAAGTTCCTCGTTCACGTCGATTCCCCTTTTTTACTAAAACACTAATTGAAAGACGAACTAACGGACGAATATCACCTGCATAAGTTTCATCAGTAGCAAAAACCAATATCTGATCGTACATAGCATTTAAACTGATTGATACTTCTTCAATTAATGATTCTTTAGAGCGAATATAGTAGTCTAACTGTTTAAGAAATTCTATTTTTTGCTTATTTCCCCACGTATTTAATGGATTCAAAGCAAAATAATAATCTTGATTTTCATTACGCTTTAATGACTGCACTTTACCATTTCCCCCTTTTTGAGCAATGCTTCGTGCAGCAAAAGCATTGCTCTTTAATCCATCAAGATTGATTTGATTGGAATAAGCAAAACCTGTTTTTTCTCCTACTATTGCTCGTACACCAACACCACAATCAATATTAAAAGAACCTTCTTTAATAATACTATCTTCTAAAATCAACGACTCTTGGGAATTTAACTGAAAATAAATATCAGCATAATCAATCTGACGAGTAGCGATACTTGACAGAGTACTAAAAATATCTTCTTCTGTTAAATCCGCTGGTTTTAATAACATATCCTTTATATGATTTATAGTCATTGTCCTGCTCTCAATTTTATTACTCAATTGATTTTTAATAATTGTATTTTGACTTAATTTTAGTATGAGTAAGTTTTTTTACTTCTAGGTCACCCAATGGTCCTTTTATTGAATAGTTAACTTGAGTTAATGCATCTAGTACAGGAGTTATTGCTGCTGTAATAGCAAAAACATATATTGTAGTGTGATATGACATAATCAAAGCACTTAAAAATGGTACTCCAGAAATGATATCAGGCACAAAATTTATTTCTGCATCAAGAACTTGTCTAATCAAGTCAGCTGAGCCATTAATAGTGATTTTCCCAGAAATTCCATTTATTATGGTATCATTAGTAACAAAAATTCCTTTTTTAATTTCACCAGTCCCTTTAATAGAATTAAAAGATATTCCTTTAGAAAAAAAATCCGAAAAATCTAACTTTATCTTGCGAATAATTGAGTCTAAATTAAATACTCCTAATAAACGCACACGTGAAGAGTTACTTACCTTTAAAAGGATACCTTTTCCTAATGCGCTGTTTACTTTCCCTTCAAGACTATCTAATTTTACTGACCAAGGAGAACCATCCCATCTTAGCAAGCTAGATAATTGAAGTGGGGCTTCCTGAATACGTGAAGTAATACCAAAACGCTCCATTAACTCGCTGTTATTTTTACTAGTCATTACCAAACTAAGATCAACATGACTACGAGTATTATCTAATGTCCAAGCACCGTTAATATGTATTTCGTTTCCATCGCTAATAAAAGAAATTTTTTTAAATTTTAACTTTTCTCTATCTCGCTTTATATTAATATTAACTTTTCCTACTTTATAACCTTGTAGCCAAAAATCAGTAATAGTGAGTGTTAAATTTGGCATTACTTTATGAAAAATACGGTTAAATGATTTAGTGGAATAAGAATCTGGTTTTTTTTCAATTGACCAAAGATTATTTTTGATAGTCTTACTAAACTTAGGGGAATATAAGTATAGTCTTTCTAATGAAATAGATAATTTAGATAACTCAATATAATTAGCTTTACCTTGAAATTCTTGACTAATAAAATCAAAATACCAATCTAAATTTTTACGATGAATAAAAAAATTAACATCATTCCATTGAATATTAGCTAAAGTTAATTCTGATGCATTTATCCTAATTTTTTCTGGAATTGGAATAATTAACTTATTAGGTTTTTTGAAAAAAGGTTCTTGATTAAAATATGCATAATAGAAAGCAATCCATTCATCTAAGTTAAATTGATTAGTCTGAATTTGAGCATAATGTCCATCCACTATAGGAATATCAATAACCTCACAAGCATCAGAACTAATAACAAAGTTACTTTTTCTAAATAATAATTTCTCAGAAATAATATCAACTTCAGCTTGATACCGAACTTTTGGTAGTCCAAACTCTGCATTAAAGGATTTATGATCACCAATAATTTGTAAATAAAACTTTCCCTCTTGTTTAAAATCCTTATGAAATGGATATGGATATTCACTTTTAATCATTTTTAAATCAGCGAAACCATCAATTTTATACATAAAGCCAAATTCATTTAATTGAACGTTTACATCCATTTTCCATTGAGTATAGCCAGATAAAAATCTTGTCCAATGTTTACCAACATAGGGAGATAAAAATTTAATATCATTATTTCCTAACAGATCAATTTCAAGTTCATAACCTGAATCAATATTTTTTACAACTAAATCTAATTCTACTGGTTGACTAAATAATTTTGTAGTAATTCCCTTAGCTTTAACAAGACCATTATTAAATTCAATTTGACCATAAACTGATTCTAATGCTAAAGACAAAGAATCTATTTTAACATTGTTATTATTAAGATCTACATAACCTATTGTTTTTAATTCACTATCCATATTTAAAGGGATATTGATTTGAACATTACAATGTACTTCTCCAGTCAAATGAATAGCACTTAATAACGTACCAACTGAATCAATCAATGGAGAAACAAGTATATAATCTCGAAAAGCATCGCCTTCCGCTACTACACTAACTTTCATCTCAATATAACTAGTTACACCTAGAAAAGGAATATGACCAGTAATACGATTAACTTTTACATCTAATGAATTAGCTTCATAAGATTCAAAATACATAGAATCATTTTCAAATAACAAATTTACTTGCATATTTGTCAATGGGGGCCAATCAGTATCAAAAGCAAACTGAGCTTTTTTAAGTCCAATCCAAGCTTGAAATATGCCATTATTTTTACTGTATGGAAAACCAGCTAATTTCCCATACCAAAGCAATTTAGCAGCATTTGCTTCACCTGCCTGAATAGAACTAGAAAGATAATTAGTTAAATTTTCTCCCAATAATGCCTTTGGTAAATAACGCCAAGTTTGGCTTGCATTATATAAATTAGCTTCCGCATAAAAAGATAGGAACGGACTTTGATTCTCTGGAAAATCTAAATGAAATGTACCTAATACTTGCAAATCAGGTGTGATTACTATGATATTATCAGACCATAAAGACCAACTATTTGCATTATTCTGCCAAATAAGATCAATTTTGCTTTCTTGAATATTTAATGCTGCTTGAAGAAGTTTATCATAAGGCAGTATTTCATCAATTAGTGTAATTGATATTTTTGCTTGTTGAATATTTCCAAATACTGAACCAGAAACATGATGAATCTCTGGAAAAAAATTCCACTGTTCCATTGAAACATTAGAAAATCCAGCAGAATAATGCAAGGAATCCCATGTTTTTTCCATAGAAACTCTTACATCTTTTAATAATCCTTTTAATCTAATCTGATTAAAAAATTGAATATTCTTATAAAAATTAGGTGCTAATTTCATAACAGAAAAAAACGTTTCCATATCAATTTGAACAATGTTAAAAAACCATTTTTCAGGTTGCCAATTTAATACCATATCAAGTTTTGGCCAAGTAATGTCATTTATTTGAACATTAACTAAATGGATATTTGTTATCCAATTATTCTGAAATGAAGATAATCTAAATCTGCCTGATTCTAGTAATAAAGAGTGTTTTGATTGGTCTTTCCAAATTAATTTTGATGGTTTTAGTTTTACATAAACATCTATAGTTTGATTATGAGAAATACTTAACCAACTATTAAAGCTAACTTCTCCTTTGTCAATTTCACTTGTAAAATATGAATTTAACCATGGAGTGACTGCAATATTATCAGCAGAGATGTATAACTCTCCAGAAAGATCATTAAATGAATTATTATCAATAAAATGACCTCTTATAAAAAGTGAATTTGAAGTGCTATCATCAATACTAATTAACCCTTCTACTCGATGGTCTTTTTTGTTACTTTGCCAGCGAAACTTTTCGATGTTAATATGGTTACTTTGACCATTTCTTGAATTGTAATGAATACTGGAGTTTAGAAAAGAGAAATTATTTAACTGTCTCAGGAGAAGACTATCAAAATTAGCAATAATAGTTCTAAGAAAGTCTAAGTTTTCCTTTTCTGAAGAAAAGTGTAAACCTATTTCTTTTATAAAATGGAATGGATTAATGCTTTTGAAATCCAATTGAAATTCATTGATAGTAAGGTTAGAAATAACCGGTTGCAATTGAATAATTGACTGAATCAGATCAAGTTTAATTTCAAGTTTTTTAGCAGAAAAAAAAACATTACAACTTTCAGAAGATTTAGGATGTAATCCTTCTAGAGAAATATAAATATGACCATTACGAAAAAATCCATTCATTTCAGATACTTGAAAATTAACACAGCTTGCTTGACTAAGCCAAGTTTCAAAATCTTCTTGAAAAAATTCAATTCGAAATAAAGTAATACGTAATATGGTTATTATTATTGCTAAAAAGATAGATGATATAGCTACTAGAAATAAAAAAAAACGAGATATCCGAATAAAATTTAGATTCACAAAACTTCCATTATATTACAACAACGTTAAAATGCTCTCGAAAATAGAGCGGTTCAATTTGAATAAATACTTGCTTTCCGATAATGGCTTGTAATTGGTATAATTCATGCGATTTATCAAATTGTAATATCCTTGCAACCTCAGGTGATGCATGTACAAAAAATTTTTCTTCTTTAACAGAATCTTTTTTACTCAAATACAAAATTTCACGAAGAATTTCAAAATATACTGTTTCAGATGTTTTTATAGTTCCCTTTCCTTTGCATGAATAGCAGCTATCACAAAGAACATTTTCAATACTCTCTCGTGTACGTTTTCGAGTTATTTCCAATAAACCAAATCGAGTAAAACTACCAACAGTTGCTTGTACGCAATTTTTAGTTAACTCTGTTTTCAATGATGCAATTACACATTCACGATCTTTATCAGACATCATATCAATGAAATCGATAATAATAATTCCACCTAGGTTACGCAAGCGCAATTGATGTACTATCTCTTTAGTTGCCTCAATATTAATATTTAAAATTGTATCTTCAAATTTATTCATACCTACAAAAGTACCAGTGTTAATATCGATTGTTATCATTGACTTAGTCTGCTCAATGAGTAAATAACCGCCAGATTTAAATGTAACTTTAGGTTTTAAAGAACATTGAATTTGATTTTCAATATTATAAATATCGAATATAGGATCACTTCCTGAATAAAATTTAACTTTATTAGCAAGTTCTGGAATATAGTTCAAAGCAAACTTTTTGATTTTCTTATACTCCGAATACGAATCAACTAAGATTTTAGCAAAATTGTTAATAGTTCCAAAATCACGAAGAATGCTCTGAGTTAAGCCTAGTTCACTATAAAGCACTATACAAGTACTGCTTCTATTTTTTCTTTCTAAAACTTTCGACCAAATATTCTTTAAAAAAACGGCATCTTGAACAAGTTTAGTTTTATCAATACCTTCAGCAGCACTTCGGATAATAAAACTGAAATTTTTATCGCAATAATTAGAAATAATTTTTTTTAAACGATTGCGTTCATACTGGTTTGAAATATTTTTGGAAATACCAATATTGATAGAACCAAAAACAAAAATTAAATACTTTGAAGGAATAATAATTTTGGTAGTTAAACGAACCCTTTTTATATCTAATGATTCTTTTAAAACTTGAACAATAATATCTTGCCCTTGATGAATAATGTCAGAAATACTATTTACTTGAAATTTCTTGGTTTTCCTGTTTTTTGAATAAACAGAAATATCGGATAAATGCAAAAATGCAGGTTTATCTAAACCTAAATTAACAAAAGCCGATTGCATACTAGGTAATACTCGAATGACTTTACCTTTATAAATATTACCAACAATCCCATGATTAACTTTACGATCTATACGTATCTCTTGAAGGACTCTATTTTTAACTATAGCTAAACGAGTTTCACTCATAGTAACATTTAGAACCAACTCCATGCTCATTAGCAAATACCTTAAAAATAAGAAGATAGCCCAAGGATAAAGAAAACCAACTAGTAATTGATGATTGGAGTTGGTTCTCTGTACAATAGTTTTTCTCTACATTATCTAATTATTAATAATAACTATTTACCTTAAACACCAATGACGACGAATTCGGCGCATCAATAGAAATACCCAAGGCCAAAGTAAACAATTAAGAAAAGCACTCAATAAAAAGAGAGGATTAAAAGTAGTATCCTGAACTACATATTCTCCAAGAAAAATAAAAACTTCTAAAACCATTGACAATAACGCTATTAAAACTGCTTGTTGCCATAAAGCTGAATTACGTAGTATTAAAAAATTGAAAGCTATAATATAAACAACTATCGACATCATCATACCGCGTATCCCAAGAGTTGAACCCAACAACAAATCCCAAATTAAACCAAGTATTAATGCAGTGCCTACATTTACCCGATGTGGCAACGATAATACCCAATAGGAGATCACTAAAAAAATCCAAGAAGGCCTTAAAAAAACAAGATTGCCTGGCCATGGAATAGTTTGTAAAACCAATGCAATAAAAAAGAAATATTAATTACTAAATAACTCTTTACAAAATCTTTTATCATAGTTAAAAATATCTCGTTTTTCTAAAAATCCAATCTTATCGAGATCCTCACATTTGATGTGCAGGCCAAAGTAATAACAAATACCTTAATCGTTCAAAATCTACAACTGGATTAGCACGAACTACCACAAACTTTTTTTGAGTATGATGTTCAACTTTATTCACATAGGCCACAGGATAACCTTGTGGGTAAACACCACCTAAACCTGATGTGACCAATAAATCACCTTCTTGAATATCAGTAGTAATAGAGATATGTTCTAACTGCATCCAATCCCAATTACCAGTGCCAGAAGCAATTGCTCGAACACCATTACGTATAGCTTGCACTGGAATAGCACTGTTATTATCAGTCAATAGCAAAACCCGGCTATTATATGCATTAACAGAAGCTACTTGACCAACGATACCATCTTCGCTAATTACTGGTTGACCTTCATACACACCATCATGATGCCCCTTATTAATAAGAATTTGACGACGATAAGATGTAGTATCAGCTGCCATTACCTCAGTAACAATTTTCTTTTCATCATGCAATAATGAAAACTCAAGAAGTTTACGTAAATTTTTATTTTCTTTTTTGTATTCATTTAAAAGCATTAAATCGCTTTTAAGAAGCAGAAGCTCCATCTTCAAAGTACGATTAGAATCGATTAATGATTTCTTTGTATTAAAGTTTTCATCAAAAAAAACAAAAACAAACCTAGGCATATCAGCTATATACTGTAATGGAATAATTAAACTATTTAAGAAATATCGAACTGTATAAAAAGCACTAGAATGACTATCTGCAAACATCAAACTAGCTGATAAAATAACAGATAAAAATAAACGAAATTGAATTGAAGGTCCTTTGTCAAATATAGGTTTCATTCTATTTAAATATCCAAATGTTGCTTTTTATTTTTAATCTTAAGAATATAGCCTACTAATTTTTTATAGTAATTACTCTTCATTAAATAAATCACCACCATGCATATCAATCATTTCCAACGCTTTACCACCACCTAAGGCAACACATGTTAAAGGATCTTCAGCCACTACAACTGGTATTCCAGTTTCTTTAGTTAATAGACGATCTAAATCTTTTAATAATGCACCACCGCCAGTTAAAACCATACCATTTTCAGAAATATCAGAAGCGAGTTCTGGAGGACACTGCTCTAAAGCAAGCATTACTGCTGAAACAATACTACTTAAAGGTTCCTGAAGTGCTTCTAAAATTTCATTTGAACTTAAACTAAAACTACGAGGAACACCCTCTGCTAAATTTCTACCACGAACTTCAATTTCTTTGACATCATTACCTGGATGAGCTGAACCAATTTTATGCTTAATCCTTTCTGCGGTCGCTTCGCCAATCAAACTGCCATAATTGCGACGTACATAATTAATAATTGCCTCATCAAAACGATCACCACCCATACGAACAGAAGAGGAATAAACTACACCATTCAACGAAATAACGGCCACTTCAGTTGTACCTCCACCAATATCAATAACCATTGACCCTGTAGGTTCAGATACACGTAATCCCGCACCTATTGCAGCTGCCATAGGTTCATCAATCAAATAAACTTCACGAGCACCTGCACCTAAAGCAGATTCACGAATAGCACGACGCTCTACCTGAGTAGAACCGCAAGGAACGCAAACTAAAACACGCGGACTAGGTTTTAGTACACTATTATCATGAACTTGTCTTATGAAGTGCTGAAGCATTTTTTCAGTTACATAAAAATCAGCAATTACACCATCTTTCATAGGACGAATTGCTAAAATATTACCAGGAGTTCGACCTAGCATTTGTTTTGCAGCATAACCAACAGCTGCAACACTTTTTCCTGAACGGGATCGATCTTGACGTATAGCAACTACAGAAGGTTCATCTAAAACAATGCCTTGACCTCTTACGTAGATGAGAGTATTAGCAGTGCCTAAATCAATAGATAGATCACTTGAAAACATACCACGAAGTTTTTTAAACATATTTTCGATTATCCTGAAAAAATTATAAAATAAAGAGAATTAAAAAGAACAAATAAAAAACTTCAACATTCAATAATGATTAAATATTATTTAAAGTTCTAATACCTAGTAATGATAAACCTTGTCTAATAGTTTTTGCTATTAATGCCGATAATTGCAACCGACTTTGTTTCAAAAGAATATTTTGTTTAATTAGAATAGGATAAACTTCATAAAATCTAGAAAACTGCCCTGCTAATTCAAATAAATAATTACATAGAATATGAGGTTGTCCCTGAACAGAAACAGATTTTATCACTTCTTCAAACTGTAGCAACTTCATAACAAGTGCTCTTTCCTTCTTGCATGTAATTTTAATAACACCTTTAAAAGAATCTATTGACAGGCCAACTTTAGTAAAGATAGAAATAAGACGAACGTACGCATATTGAATGTATAATGCTGTATTCCCTTCAATTTCTAGCATATGATCCCAATCAAATACATAGTCAGTATCACGATGCTTTGAAAGATCTGAATATTTTATCGCTGCTATTGCAATTATATTAGAAATATTTATTTTCTCATCTGCTTTCAAATTTGGTTTTTTTGATTCAACTAATTTCATTGCACGACTTTCAGCTTCATTTAATAAGTCTTTAAGAAGCACAGTACAACCTGATCTAGTTTTAAATGGACGACCATCCTTACCCAATATCATACCAAACGCATGATGCTCTAAAGAAACGTGTTTGGGAACATAACCTGCTTTTCGAACAATAGTCCAAGCTTGCATTAAATGTTGATGTTGACGAGAATCAACAAAATAAAGAATACGATCAGCATCCATCTGTTCATAGCGGTACTTTGCGCAAGCTATATCAGTTGTAGTATAAAGAAAACCTCCATCATGTTTTTGTATAATAACTCCCATAGGAGCACCGTTTTTATTTTTAAATTCATCTAAAAATACAACTTTAGCACCATTATCTTGTTTAGCTAAACCTTTCTTTTCAAGGTCAGTAACAATATCAGGTAACATATCGTTATACATGCTTTCTCCCATTACATGACTATGGGTTAGAGAAACATTTAAACGTTCATAATTACGCTGATTTTGAATCATACTAATATCCACTAACTGTTTCCACATTTCAGAACAAAATTTATCACCACTTTGTAACCTAACAACATAAGAACGAGCCTGGATTGCAAATTCCTTATCTGTGTCATATAGTTTTTGAGATTCACGATAAAATTTTTCTAAATTGGATAAATTCATTAATGCTGTATTACTTAAGCCTTTCTGTATCCGTTCAAGATTCGCAATAAGCATACCAAATTGAGTACCCCAATCACCAATATGATTTACACGAATAACCTTATGACCTAAAAACTCTAGTACTCGAACTACTGCATCTCCAATGAGAGTTGAACGTAAATGGCCAACATGCATTTCTTTAGCTATATTTGGAGCTGAATAATCAACCACAATGGTTTTACTAATTTCTTTTTGAATACCAAGACATTCATTAGAAACTGAAATTTTATTAATTTTTTCCTCTAAAAAACAATTATTTAGAAAAATGTTAATAAAACCAGGTTTGATAACCTCTATTTTTTTTTCAATACCATTTAGGTTTATGATTTTTGATACTTTTTTAGCAAATGTGTATGAATCAATTCCCAAACGTTTAGCAATGCTCATTATCCCATTTACTTGATAATCTCCAAATTCTTGTTTTGAAGATTGACGAACATCAGCAAAGCTTCCTAAAGGAGCACCAGCATCTTCAAGGGCATTCGATATTTTTTTATTAATTAATAATTGCATATTCACAAGATGTTCCTTTAAATCTTTAAAGCTGTCAAATAACTTATCTGAATAATAAAATCTGGCATATTTTGTACTTATTTAGTATGTTAACGCGCTATTTTTATGCTAAAAAAAATCTCTAGACAGACTTTAACAGTTCTGATTGAATCCAAGGCCAACATTGTTTTTTTCGACTTAGTGTATTCTCCATCATTAACATACCATTTTTTCTGTATTTATTTAGATTATCTGCCCATTTCCCCTTGTAAATTAACCTAGTTCTAGCTGTCATAATGTCAGTAAGCATAATAGCTGAAAAAGGTGAATTATTTTTTTTGCAACGAATTTCCAAATCATCTTCAATATCTTTGATGAGATTGCTAACTTGATCTAAGCTTGCAAGCTCAACTTGACCAATCATTAAATAATGACCATTATGTGTGTAGGCTTTAAGATCTTTTTCTACTAATTCAGTAGCTGATAATCCTTTGATATCTGTTTTAGCAATTAAAATTGATTTAGTAAATTCATCTAAATTTTCTACCGAAGCAATCTTTGCTAATTCTTGCACTGCATCTTTATCTTTTAAAGTACAAGTAGGAGATGAAAACGCAACTGTATCAGAAAGGATTGCAGACATCATTAAAATTGCTAGTTGTTGTGTAATTTGTACCTTTTCAATTTTAAATAGATTGAATAATATGGTACATGTGCAACCTACTGGCCAAATCCAAACCTCTAAAGGATTTATTGTCATAACATCACCTAGACGATGATGATCAACAATCCCTAAGATTTCAGCTTCGCCAATATCATCTGCTGCTTGTGCTAAATCAGTATGATCAACTAACCACACTTTTTTGCCAGAAATATTCGTACATAATTCAGGTTGTGCAACACCAGCAGTTTTAAGAATATATTCAGTTTCTCTATTAACCTTACCTTGACGTATGGGCTTAGCTTTAAACCCCCGCGCTTTTAACAAAGCTGTAGTTGCTAGCGCGCTACAAATACTATCACTATCTGGATTTTTATGACCAATTACAAGAATCATTTTTCCTCCTAATCTTAAGCTATTAATAATAATACATTTACCTAATCATAAGATAAATAGCTTGCCTCAATTTCAATGATTTACTAACTTTAACTTATTTTTTAAAAATATTTAAATATTGACTATATTATTCTTCTATGAAGATTAGTTATAATTAATCTTTAATAATAGCAAATATCCAGTTAAATCAAAAACTTAAATTAAATTAAATAAATCCAACGAATTGCAGAATATAGAAAATGTTAAAAAACATATTGATTCTAAGTTCTATTTTTCATCATAGTTTGAATATAATCTTAAAATTAGCTTTTTATATAAACTAAATATTTCATTTGATTTAAAAGATATATAAATCAAACCATATCACTATGTTATGTTTAGAAGTACTTAAGGAATAAAAAATGAGTATTCTGTATGTTGGTTCTGAGGTAGGTCAACTAAAACGAGTATTGTTAAATCGACCTGACCGAGCTTTAGTCTATCTTACGCCATCCAATTGCAATAAATTATTATTTGATGATGTCTTTAATATACAAAAGGCCTTGAAAGAATATGATATATTTGTGAAGACTCTTCTTAGTGTAAAAGGAATCAAGGTATTTTTTCTTCAAAATTTGTTACTTGAAACTTTAGAAATAGATAAAGCTAAAGAATGGCTACTAAATACTCAAATCTCTAATTTTCGGTATGGTCCTGTTTTTTCTCAAAATTTACGTCATTACTTAAAAAATATGAAAAACAAAGAGTTAGCTAGTATACTACTTGGTGGTCTTGCTTATTCAGAGCTAAATATTCATTCATCATCAATCCTTCCTCAAATAAATCAATCTTTAGATTTTGTTATTGAACCTTTACCTAATCACATGTTTATTCGTGATACATCCTGTTGGTTATATGGTGGAGTTTCTCTTAATCCAATGATGAAATCTTCTCGAAAAAGAGAAACTAATCATTTAAGAGCTATTTATCGTTGGCATCCAATGTTTTCTAAGCAAGATTTTTTTACATATTTTTTTGATGAAAATATAAACTATGATAATGTTCATATTGAAGGCGGCGATATATTAGTTATTGGCAAAGGAGTAGTATTGGTTGGAATTTCTGAAAGAACAACTCCACAAGGTGTAGAAAGTTTAGCTTTTAATCTATTTAAAAATAATCAAGCAAGGGAATTAATAGCAATTAATTTACCAAAAGCGCGTTCCTGTATGCACTTAGATACAGTTATGACTCATGTAAGCATTGATACTTTCTCTATTTACCCAAAAGTTATGCACCGAGATCTAGATACATGGAGTTTTACACCAACACTCAATGGTGAAGTTAAAATTAAAAAAGCTGAGAATTATATTTATGCAATTGAAAAAGCCCTTGGTTTAAGTTCTATTCAAATTATCACAACTGGTGGTGACAAATATCAAGCAGAACGTGAGCAATGGAACGATGCTAATAATGTTTTGACAGTTAAACCCGGATTAGTAATATCTTATGAGCATAATATTTATACAAATGAAAAATTTGATAAAGCAGGTATCAAAGTTTTAACAATTCCAGGTAATGAATTAGGGCGTGGTCGTGGTGGAACTCGCTGCATGAGCTGTCCTATTGAACGTGACTCTATTTGATTTTTTGCTATCTAACCTATTTTTTATTAAATCTTGGTAACATATATCAACATTTGTAATTAGAAGAACTGTTAACTTTTTCTGTAACTAAAACAAATCGAATCTATTACTAATGGAAATCTAAATTTGATTCTAAACTAAACAGTTAGCATACTTATATACAGCATTTTATTTTTATTTGAAATATAAGCATATATGAGAAACAGAAAAAAACAATTATTACACTTATATTACCCATAGAAACAAAACAAGATATATATTCTAATTATTATAATTGTACTATTCAAATGGTTTCAGTTACTTCTAAAAACGAGATTAATGAATTTATTCATAATTTACCAATACAAAGAAAGCAACCAATCTAGGTAAATCATAAGGTAGTTAATGATACTAAATGGTATACTGCTTTATATAGAAGGTATGAAATAGAATCAAAAAACAAAATTGATGCTTTTCCATTTAAAATTAAGTCATTGAACCCATTTTTTGAAACATATTGACACTGTTAAAATTTTTAAATTTCCAATATTAACTCAACTAATTTATTAATAACTTAGTTTTTATTTTAAATATGAAACACTATTTCTAGAAAAAATGTAATAAATATACTATATGTATCTCTCTCAGATTCTCATGTCTAACAATCTATTTTCAAAGGAATTTTATTAATGAAAAAATCTATTGTCCTGAGTGGTATTCAACCGTCAGGTAAATTAAGTATTGGCAATTATCTTGGTGCATTACGTCAATGGATAGAAATGCAAGATAATTATAATTGCCAATATTGTATAGTAGATCTTCATGCAATTAGTATCCGTAAAAATCCAAAAGAATTAAATAAAAATATTTTTGACACTTTAGCTATCTGTTTATCTTCCGGTATCGATCCTAAAAAAAGTTCTCTGTTTATTCAATCGCACATACCAGAGCATACTCAACTTAGTTGGCTCCTTAACTGTTATACACAAATTGGTGAACTTAACAGAATGACTCAGTTTAAAGATAAATCTCAATGTTATAACAACGTGAATGCAGGTTTGTTTAATTATCCAGTGCTAATGGCTGCAGATATTTTACTTTATGGAGCCCATAAAGTTCCTGTAGGAAATGATCAAAAACAACACCTAGAACTAGCTCGTAATATTGCTATTCGATTTAATAACATATATAGCCAAAATAATCCAATCTTTACCATCCCAAAAGCATATACTCCAAAAATCAATGGACGAGTTATGAGCTTACAAAATTCTGCTAAAAAAATGTCTAAATCAGATCATAATCACAAAAATATCATCACTCTTTTAGATGAACCTAAGACAATCCTTAAGAAGATTAATCAAGCACAAACTGATCTGGACAAACCACCACGTATCATATATGAAGCAGATAAAAAACCTGGAATTTCAAACTTAATGAGTTTATACTCAGCGGCAACCGGAAAAACTTTTACTGAAATTGAAACACAGTACCAAAATACAGAACTATATAGTCCATTTAAAACAGATGTTGCTGAAGCAATCATTTCAATGCTGGAACCAATTCAAATAGAATACAAACGTGTCAGAAAAGATTATTCATATCTTAATTCGGTAATGAGGGATGGTGCAAAAAAAGCATCAATTCTTGCTTCTAAAACATTAAAAAAAGTTTATGAAGCAGTAGGTTTTATTGTTCCAAATTTCAAATAACATATTACTGTTTCATATCATAAAAAAGGAGAAATTTTAATTGACACACACAAATAAAAATCACTATAAAAACAATCAAAACTTTTTGCTATGATGAAGAATATTCATTTTAATAAATAGAGCCGAAATTGCTGTTATAGGCAAAGAAAAAAAGTTATAAAATAAAATAAAGAACAGTCTATACTGTTATTAGAAATATACATACTTATATAGTAAGACCATAAAGTTGCCTTAGTAATCATCATGCCAATAAATACTATTATGGGGTTATTTGCAAAGTCCCCGATTAAACCTTTGCAACATCATGTTGTATGTGTTAACGAGTGCTGTTCACATCTCGTAAAATTCTTTAAGGCATCTTCTAACCGAGATTGGAAGGAAGCATCTGAAATTTACATGAAAATTTCTAATCTGGAAAAAAAAGCTGACATATTAAAACGTAAAATTCGGTTAAAACTACCTAGAGGTTTATTCATGCCTGTTGATCGAAGTGATATGCTTGAACTCCTCACCCAACAAGATAAACTAGCGAATTTATCGAAAGATATTGCTGGTCGTGTTTTCGGTAGACAACTAGTTATTCCTAAAACTTTTCAAAAAAACTTTATTATTTATTTAAAACGCTGTCTAGATGCAGCTAATCAAGCACAAAAAGTAATCAATGAACTTGATGAATTACTAGAAACTGGATTTAAAGGTCGTGAAGTAACACTAGTTGCTGAAATGATTGATCAATTAGATGTAATTGAAGATGATACTGATACGATGCAAATTCAGCTTCGCCAACAATTGATGGAAATTGAATCAGAATATAACCCTGTTGATATCATATTTTTATATAAAATTCTAGAATGGGTAGGAGCTATTGCAGATCAAGCACAGCGTGTTGGTGCCCGTCTTGAAGTAATGCTTTCTCGAGCCTAAATCATAATTAACAAAATAACTAAGAGCAATTAAATACTTTATATACCTCAGTTAATTAAGCGATGATTCTCTCACCGCCTGTCTTTCTTTGTGTATAGATGATTTTGCTTTAGTTATCAATAATTTGGTACCACTATGGATATTCTGGCAAACTATGGCAATGTCTTAATTTTGATTTCAGCAATTTTTAGTTTTTTTATGGCTATTGGAATCGGTTCAAATGACGTAGCTAATGCAATGGGAACATCAGTAGGATCAAAAGCACTTACTGTGAAACAAGCAATTATTATTGCTATGATTTTTGAATTCACAGGAGCATATCTTGCAGGTGGTCAAGTAACTAATACAATTCGAAACGGTGTAATTGACATATCTCTATTTAATCACAATCCAGATATACTTGTCTATGGTATGATGTCAGCATTATTAGCTGCTGGTACATGGCTATTGATTGCATCCTATATGGGATGGCCTGTATCGACAACACACTCAACTATTGGTGCTATTATTGGTTTTACTTGTACATCACTAGGTATAGAAGCAGTAAATTGGGCAAATGTCCGAGGAATAGTAAGTAGTTGGCTTATTACTCCTATAATTTCTGGTTTTTTTTCTTATATTATATTTATTAGCACCCAAAAATTAATATTTAATACTGATAATGCACTTGTTAATGCTAAACGATTTGTTCCTATATATATGTTTATAACTACTATTATTATCACTCTAGTAACTATTAAAAAAGGACTAAAACATATTGGTTTAAATTTAAGTAATGAAAACGCTTGGATTTTGGCGGTGAGTATTTCCAGTATAATTATGGTTCTTGGTTATATATATATTCAAAAGAAGTTTATAAACTGCAAAAATGATCATAGCTTTTCTGGAGTAGAAGATGTTTTTGGTATTTTAATGATCATCACTGCTTGTGCAATGGCTTTTTCACATGGTTCAAATGATGTAGCTAACGCTATTGGTCCTCTTTCTTCTGTTGTCTCGACAATTAAGCATGCAACAAGTACAATCATTGCAAGCAAAAATACAATAACATGGTGGATTCTGCCATTAGGTGGAATAGGGATTGTCATTGGCCTTGCTACTCTTGGTCAAAAAGTAATGGCTACTGTTGGTACTGGTATCACAGAACTAACACCAAGCCGTGGTTTTTCTGCTCAGCTAGCAACTGCATGTACCGTAATTCTTGCATCTGGTACTGGTTTACCTATCTCAACTACACAAACTTTAGTTGGAGCTGTATTAGGTGTTGGATTTGCTCGTGGAATTGCTGCTTTAAACTTAGGTGTAGTACGCAATATTGTTGCCTCTTGGATTGTAACTCTACCAGCAGGTGCGATACTTTCAGTTATATTTTTCTATGCTCTTCAAAAGATCTTCAGTTAAAACTGATTAAGAAAAATAGTGTATATATATATTTCTAAAAAACTAAACTCTATCTAATATTGTCCAGAAGCAATAATCATAGTATTCTCAATCAAACTAGCTACTGTCATTGGACCAACCCCACCAGGTACAGGAGTTATAAAACTAGCGTGTTTTTTAGCTACTTCATACTCTACATCTCCAACTAATCGACCAGATCTTAAACGGTTAATACCAACATCAATTACAATAGCACTTTTTTTAATCCAGATTCCAGGAATAAAATTCGGCTTACCTACTGCAACTATCAATAAATCAGCTTGACGGACATGTTCTTGAAGATTTTTAGTAAAACGATGACATGTAGTTGTAGTACAACCAGCTAATAGTAACTCTAACGTCATAGGACGACCTACAATATTTGAAGCACCAACTATTACTGCATGTTTACCACATAAATTTATATTATAATAACTAAGTAACGTAATGATCCCTTTAGGGGTACAGGGTCTCAATTTAGGAATACGTTGAGCAAGACAACCAATATTATATGGATGAAATCCATCAACATCTTTTTCTGGAAGAATATGCTCTAGTACACGCATAGTATTAATGGAATTAGGTAAAGGAAGCTGAACAAGAATACCATCAATTTTTGAATCTTCATTTAACTGCTCTATAAGAGAAAAAAGCTGATTTTCACTAACAGTAGTAACTGGAATATTATACAATTTTGAAATAAAACCTACCTCTTCACATGCTCTCCGTTTATTGTCTACATAAATTTTAGATGCTGGATCTTGACCAACTAAAATTACAGCTAATCCAGGAACTCTAAAACCTGAATTAATCCGTTCTTTTACACGATTAGCAACCTCTAAGCGGATATTTTTCGCAACCGACATTCCTTCAATCTTTTGAGCAGTCATGAGTCTCCCTTACTAATGAAAGAATAAAACTTAGATTATCATGTAAAAAAAATGAATACAGCATGAAAAAGTTTGTTTAATTTTTTTCCTAAAAAATAATTTTAGCTATTTTAAATAGTGTCTTATTACACAAATAAAATTGTTGATTTAATAAATTTAATCCGTACAATCTCCTTCTGGTATACATGCATACAATGCGCCCTTAGCTCAGCTGGATAGAGCACGTCCCTTCTAAGGATGTGGTCGAAGGTTCGAATCCTTCAGGGCGTGCCAAACATGCATTTTAGATTGTTTATTAATACTTATAACTATCCTACCTATATAAGATATAAGCTTAGAAAAATAGACTGCTATCAATAAAGTAAAGCTGCTTAATCCATTTACATTTATCTAAATATTATAAATGGATAGATTAAGTTTTACTCGTCTAAAAAACTACGCAAAGTTTCTGATCTACTCGGATGACGTAGTTTACGAAGTGCTTTTGCTTCTATCTGACGTATGCGCTCACGAGTTACATCAAATTGTTTACCTACTTCTTCGAGAGTATGATCAGTATTCATATCTATGCCAAATCGCATACGTAATACCTTTGCTTCACGAGGTGTTAGACCTGATAATACATCCCTAGTCGCAACTTTTAAACTTGTTGACGTAGCATCATCTAATGGTAATTCTAAAGTTGTATCTTCAATAAAATCACCTAAATGAGAATCTTCATCATCGCCTATAGGAGTTTCCATAGAAATTGGTTCTTTTGCAATCTTTAGGACCTTACGAATCTTATCTTCTGGTATTTGCATACGTTCTGCTAATTCTTCTGGCAAAGGCTCTCGTCCCATTTCTTGTAACATTTGACGAGAAATTCGATTAAGTTTATTAATTGTTTCAATCATATGAACGGGAATGCGAATAGTACGGGCTTGATCTGCAATAGAACGAGTAATTGCTTGACGAATCCACCATGTAGCATATGTTGAAAATTTATAACCACGACGATACTCAAATTTATCTACCGCCTTCATTAGGCCTATATTTCCTTC
Organism: Candidatus Photodesmus katoptron Akat1; assembly: GCF_000478685.1. Classification (GTDB taxonomy): domain Bacteria; phylum Pseudomonadota; class Gammaproteobacteria; order Enterobacterales; family Vibrionaceae; genus Vibrio; species Vibrio anomalopis. The sequence continues at coordinate 220,649 of NZ_AMSD01000001.1, forward strand.
TTGTATGAGATCTAAAAATTGTAATCCACGGTTAGTATACTTCTTAGCTATAGAAATGACTAAGCGTAAATTAGCTTCAACCATTTCTTTTTTTGCTCGACGAGCCTTGGCTTCGCCAATAGACATACGACGACTAATATCTTTAATATTTTGAACTTTTAAAGAAGTTTCATTTTCAATAAGATTCAGTTTCTGAATAGACCGACGAATGTCATTTTCATGGCATTTTATCTTCTCTATATATGGATTATCTGAAACAAAAAGCTTATTTAACCATTCTCCACTAGATTCATTTCCAACAAATAAAGCAATAAATAACTTTTTAGGCATTTTGGCATATTCAACAGTTCGATACATAATCAACCGCTCTTGAGTACGTACCCGTTCCATAGCTGTACGCAATTCACTCACTAAATAATCAAACTGCTTTGGTGTCAAACGGAATTCAGAGAATACCTGTTGTAATATTTTCGTGGATTGAACAACTTTTTCACTATCTGCGCCGTATATCTTAATTTCTAATTGAAGTTTTTTATAAGTATCACGTAATTTCGAAAATTTTGAAAAAGCTAATTCTGGATCAATACCAATCATTTCTTCATCTTCGTCTTCAAGATCAGAATCTGTAAGATCAGAACCGACATGCGTAGCAGTTGGTGCTCCACTACCATAATCACTAGGATCAATAAAACCTGAAATTAAATCAGTTAGACGCAATTTTTCAGATTGAACTTTATCGAACTGTTCTAAAATATATGGAATAGCACCTGGATATTCAACTACAGCATTCTGAACTTGACTAATACCATCTTCAATACGTTTAGCAATATCAATTTCACCTTCTCGAGTTAACAACTCAACTGTACCCATCTCTCTCATATACATACGAACAGGATCGGTTGTGCGACCAATTTCATTTTCTACACTTGATAAAGCTGCTGCTGCTTCAGCCACATCTTCATCAGTAATTGCACTATCGCCATTTAGAACAAGTTCATCAGCCTCAGGAGCTGTTTCTACTACCCTAATACCCATATCATTAATCATCTGAATGATATCTTCTACCTGCTCAGCATCAACAATTTCTGTAGGTAGGTGATCATTTACTTCAGAGTAGGTTAGATAGCCTTGTTCTTTACCTTTAATAATAAGTAATTTTAGCTGTGACTGCGGATTTTGATCCATAAAAAGGTATCCAACTTTTCATCTAGTAACGGATTTAGTGTATGAATTGCAAATTTTAAAATACTAACAAAATTATTTATTATCGATTAATCAAACTGAATCATGATTTTAAATCAAGCATTAAGGCCAATAACTTCTTTTTTTCTCCAGTTGGTAAACCAATACTTCTATCTTTAGCTTGAAGAAGTTCAATTTGTTTTTCTATACACTGAGACAATATTTTGTCTAGAGAATCCAAAAAAACATCTTCCTGATTATTTTCATCAAGAGGAATCATATAACTTGCTAGACGAGATAAAAGCATCTTGTTTTTCTTATATCGCCAGCTTTCCAGCAATTGACCTGTGCTAACATGGGGACAAGCTCGACAATAATCAAGAACTTCAAATAATAAATCAAGTCCAGGTAATGCTAACCCTTTGATACTTGAAAGATCAGGAACTAAATTAGCGTAGCTTGGATTTTGAATTAGCAAAATAATAACTTCGCGCATTGGAGTACGTTTAATTTTTTGATCTAATTTTAATCGACTCTTATTCAAGTGTTTTTTTAGGTGCTTAAAGTGATTATCAAATCCGGTTCTTTGATCAAGTAATTTCCCTAATAATTCTTGAAATTGATAATCTGGAATTTTATCAATTAATTTAATTACATATGAACGAAATGCTGATTTTCCTTCATCAGTACCTAAATTTAATTTATGTATTTTAATTAAATTTTGAAATAAGTAAGTAGATAATGATGTAGCTCCTTCAATTAATCTTTCGAATTTATTTTTACCATACTGACGAATATAACTATCAGGATCTTCATTTTTAGGTAAAAACAAAAATTTAAGAGTCTTTCCTGTTTTTAAATGCTTTAAAGAATTTTTTAATGTCCGCCATGCTGCTTCTTCACCTGATTGATCTCCATCATAACAACAAATAACGGTACTGGTTTGACGAAATAATATTTTTAATTGTTCTCCAGTGATAGATGTTCCTAATGATGCAACAGTGTAATTTAGCTCATATTGAGATAAAGCAATCACATCCATATACCCTTCTACAACTAAAACCCTCGAAAGAATAGAAGAAGATTTAATCACTTCATAAAGACCGTAAAGCTCCTTTCCCTTTTTAAAAATGATTGTTTCTGGTGAATTGATATACTTTGGTTTACTATCATCAAGAACCCTTCCGCCAAAACCAATAATTCGTCCAAGACGATCACGAATTGGAAAAATAATCCGGCCACGAAAACGGTCATAGCAATTTCCAAAATCATTTTTTACCAAGACCCCAGTATCTATAAGCATATTATGTTGTTTACTAAAGTAATTACGAACTAAATCCCATTTATTTGGAACATAACCAATTAAAAATTTATGGATAACTTTGCTAGAAATTCCACGATTTCTTAAATAATTAGTAGCGATCTTGTTACCAGGAGATGTTAACTGTCCGATATAGAAATTAGTAATATCCCTCATTATTAAATACAAATTTTGTTTATCTGTAATGGACTTAGAACGGTTACTAACATAATGATCATACTGCTCTCGAGGAACTTTTAAACCTATAAATGATGCAAGTTGTTCAATAGCTTCTATAAATTCATACTGTTCATACTGCATTAAAAAATCAACTGCATTGCCATGTACACCACAACCAAAACAGTGATAAAACTGCTTCTTAGGACTAACAGTAAAAGAGGGGGTTTTTTCATCGTGAAATGGACAACATGCAGTATAATTTTTCCCTCTTTTATTAAGCTTGATACGAGAATCAATGATATCAATGATATCAATCTGTTCTAGAAGATTAGAGATAAAACTACTTGGAATACGACCTACCATAAGATCTTTTTAAAAATTAACTTCTGAACGATACAGAACCGTTATTAAATAAATGAAATTTATTTAACTGAACTGAAGAGAAAAAATAAATTTAAATACCGCAAATAAGTCGTTCTATTAAATTATTTTAGAATAGCTGAAACAGTTAATTTAACTAAAGCTATTTTAATATAAACGAATCCTACGAGCATTTTCTCGAGATAATTTCTTAAAATGACGTTTTTGAGCTGCAGCTTTAGCTCGTTTTCGAAGTGTCGTAGGTTTTTCGTAATGTTCACGGCGACGCACTTCAGAAAGAATACCTGCCTTTTCACAAGAACGCTTAAAACGCCGTAAAGCGACATCAAATGGTTCATTTTCACGTACTTTAATTATTGGCATAATTATCTTCTCTTCTTTTTTTAATCTTAAGGTTATACAATGAAAAGCTATTTAATAAAATTAATTGCATTCAATCAACAAAAAAGCTATCTTGAGATTTTCGAGATTCTAATCTTATTTCTACTAATTTGCAAAAATTTTTATACAGAAGTAATTTCTAACAATCTATTATCAACACTATACTCGAATCTAGCCGAGTATTTGAAATACTAATTATATATATTTCAACTAAAATGGAGCAGTAACTTTTAAAATATGCGTATTATTGCTATTGAAACCTCGTGCGATGAAACAGGTGTAGCCATTTATGATGATAAAGAAGGATTACTTTCTCATAAATTATATAGTCAGGTACACATTCACTCTAAGTATGGAGGCGTTGTTCCAGAATTAGCATCACGTGATCACATACACAAAATAATCCCACTTATCCAATCTAGCTTAAATGATAGTGATTCAACATCGGAAGATATTGATGGAATTGCCTATACAGCGGGACCTGGTCTTATTGGTTCTATATTAGTTGGTGCTAGCATTGGTCATAGTATTGCTTATGCTTGGAATATTCCTGCTATTCCTATTAACCATATGGAAGGACATTTATTAGCACCAATGTTAGAAAAGATACATCCTACATTTCCCTTTATCGCATTATTAGTCTCTGGCGGCCATACCATGATAGTACAAGTAATTGATATTGGAAAATACAAAACCTTAGGAGAATCAATCGATGATGCAGCTGGAGAAGCATTGGATAAAACAGCAAAATTAATGAAACTAGGTTATCCTGGCGGTCCTTTAATATCTCATTTAGCTCAAAAAGGGACACCAGGTCGATTTCGATTCCCCCGTCCAATGATAAATCATCCTGGGCTTAATATGAGCTTCTCTGGTTTAAAAACTTCTGCTGCTAACATTATTAGTGTTAGTAGAAATGACGAACAGACACAAGCAGATATTGCGTATGCATTTCAAGAAGCACTCTGTGATATCTTAATAATTAAGTGTAAAAAAGCATTACAACAAACTGGTATCAAACGTATTGTTATTGCTGGCGGTGTATCTGCTAATCAAAGATTACGTAAATCAATTGAGGATTTAGCTAAGGAAATTGGAGGAACAGCCTACTATCCAAGAATTGAATTCTGTACTGATAATGCTGCAATGATTGCTTACGCTGGAATGAAACGTTTAAAAATCTCTAAAAAAAGTAACTTAATTATCCAAGCTAAAGCCCGCTGGCCAATTGATACCCTTGAATCAACATCTTTCTAATTTAAAAATGAACACTTAGTAAAATCTTTCTTTTATCTAATTTCTTTTAATTCATCTAATCTAAGTAATTTTTCTCGAAGTTGTTTATCTAGCTGTCTTGCTTTATCTACATTATCTTTTAGGTACTTACACGCATTACCTTTTCCTTGGCCAATTTTATCCCCATTATAACTATACCAAGAACCAGATTTTTCGATTAGTTCATTCTTCACACCTAAATCAATCAATTCACTTTCACGATTAAAACCTAGACCATATAAAATTTGCATTTCAGCTTGCTTAAATGGTGCGGCAATTTTATTTTTAACAACTTTAATTCTGGTTTCATTACCAATGATTTCATCACGTTCTTTAATGGAACCAGTTCGACGAATATCAAGACGCACTGAAGCGTAAAATTTTAGAGCATTACCTCCAGTTGTAGTTTCTGGACTCCCAAAAATCACACCAATTTTCATACGAATTTGATTAATAAAAATGCACATACAATTAGACTGCTTTAAATTTCCAGTTAATTTTCTCATAGCTTGAGAAAGCATACGAGCTTGAAGTCCCATATGACTATCACCCATTTCTCCCTCAATTTCAGCTTTTGGTGTTAATGCAGCTACTGAATCTATAACAATGACATCAATAGCGCCAGAACGGGCTAACGCATCGCAAATTTCTAATGCTTGTTCACCAGTATCTGGTTGAGATATTAAAAGTCTATCAATATCGACACCTAGTTTTTTTGCATAAATTGGATCTAATGCGTGCTCTGCATCAATAAACGCACAAGTTTTGGTTAATCTTTGCGCAGAAGCAATTAATTCTAAAGTTAACGTTGTTTTACCTGATGATTCTGGACCATAAATTTCTATTATTCTCCCCATTGGCAACCCCCCTGTACCTAAAGCAATATCTAAGGAAAGAGAACCAGTTGAAATAGTTTCAACATCCATAGTACGATTATCTCCAAGACGCATTATTGAACCTTTACCAAATTGTTTTTCAATTTGATTAAGGGCTGCAGCTAATGCTTTTTTTTTATTTTCATCCATAACTTATTCCTACTCTTTCAATATCTATCTCTTAATTCTATACTTATCAAGTTATGTTTTAAAAACAAGATAAAAGCATTAGATATTAATCATACCAAGTTTTACAATGTGCAATATTGTACTTTAATTCATAGAATTTACACGTTTACCAGGTATAATACCTGAACTTTTCCGAATTTTGATAAAAAATAAAGATTACAGTTGATATTAAGAACATTTATTATTATCTTTTTTAATAATAGTAATTTAACATATCATTCGATAGTATAGATAAGTGATAAATACTACACATGAACATTAACCAAAATCACACTCCTATGATCCAGCAATACCTAAAATTAAAAGCTGAAAATCCCGGGATGTTGTTATTTTATCGTATGGGTGATTTTTATGAATTATTTTATGATGATGCTAAACGTGCCTCTAAATTACTAGATATTTCTTTAACTCGAAGAGGCCAATCAGCAGGTAAACCAGTGCCAATGGCAGGCGTACCATTTCATTCACTTGAAAACTACTTAACAAAATTAATTCAACTAGGTGAATCAGTGGCCATTTGCGAACAAATTGGAGAACTTACTGATAAAAAAGCTCCTATTAAAAGACAAGTAGTACAAATCATTACACCAGGAACTGTTACCGATGAAACATTGTTAGAAGGAGAGATTGATAATTTAATTGCAGCAATTTATTATCAAAAAGGCAAATTTGGTTACGCTACTTTAGATATAACTTCTGGTCGGTTTCAACTCACTGAGCCAGAGACAGAAAACGAAATGGCTTCGGAATTACAACGTACTTTGCCAACAGAACTTCTTTTCCCTGAAGATTTCAAATATACTAAATTAGTAAATCACCGAAATGGGAATCGACCTCGACCTGTTTGGGAGTTTGAACTCAATACAGCTAAACAACAACTCAACCAACAATTTGGAACACAAAATTTGGCTGGTTTTGGCGTTGAACAAGCTGAATTAGGCTTACGTGCTGCAGGTTGTTTAATTCAATATGTAAAAAATAATCAATGTACTGCGCTTCCGCATATACGTTCTTTAATTTTCACTCAACAACATCATTTGATGATATTAGATGCTGCTACACGTCACAATTTAGAAATTAATAAAAATCTATCAGGTGGTAATACAAATACCTTAGTTGAATTACTTGATTGTACTAAAACTGCTATGGGTAGCCGTATGCTAAAACGTTGGCTACAACAACCAACACGTTGCCTTGATACCTTACAACAACGGTTGGACTCTATTGAAGAAATCAAACGAAATTCTCTGTTTATAAAGCTTCAACCTATACTAAAAGAAATTGCAGATATTGAGCGTATTATCACTCGATTGGCATTACGGTCTGCCAAACCTAAAGATATGATTAGATTACGTCAAACATTAAAACAGTTACCAGAATTACAAATAATATTTAATTCTATAATGACACCTCATCTCATACAATTAGCTCAATTTTCATTGCCTAATGAAAAAGTATATGAACTACTTAAAATTTCATTAAAAGAAGAACCTTCAGTTACCATTCGTGATGGTAATGTGATTAAAGAAGGTTATAACAAAGAATTAGATCAATATCGTATATTAGCAAATGGAGCATTAACATACTTAACTGAATTAGAAAAGGAGCAACGTAAACTTTACGGAATCGATACACTTAAAGTACGATATAATAATGTCCAAGGATTTTTTATTCAGGTTAGTCGTAAACAAAGTAGTTTAATTCCAAAACATTATTCTCGTCATCAAACTCTAAAAAATGTCGAAAGGTATACTATACCAGAACTCAAAGAGTATGAAGCAAAAATTTTTAACGCACGTTCAAAATCTATAGCATTAGAAAAAAACTTTGGGAAGAAATATTTGATCTATTAATTCCCCATTTAGAATCACTGCAAAATCTTGCTGCAGCTATTGGACAAATCGATGTTTTGCAAAATCTTGCGGAACGCGCAAAAACATTAAATTACTGCCAACCATCTTTCAACTCTATCAGTGGAATTCAGATTCAATTAGGTCGACATGCTGTAGTTGAACAAACAATTAATAAGCCTTTTATTGCCAATCCAACTAAACTAAATGATAAACGAAAAATGTTAGTCATTACTGGCCCTAATATGGGTGGAAAATCTACATACATGCGTCAAACTGCATTGATTATTCTGTTAGCATATACAGGCTCTTATGTACCAGCAAGCTCAGCTAAAATTGGTCCTATAGATCGGATTTTTACTCGAATTGGAGCATCAGATAACTTAGCTTCTGGTCAATCGACATTCATGGTTGAAATGACAGAAACAGCAAATATTCTTCATAATGCTACAAGAAATAGTTTAGTAATTATGGATGAAATTGGTAGAGGCACTAGCACTTACGATGGAGTATCATTAGCATGGGCTACTGCTGAATGGTTAGCTACTAGTATTGGAGCAATGACTTTATTCGCTACTCATTATCTTGAGTTGACAAAATTAGCTGAACAATTGTCTGATTGTGTTGCTAATGTATACTTAGATGCAGTTGAGTATAAAAACAAAATTGCTTTTATGCATTCAATAAAAGAAGGTTCAGTAAATAAATCCTATGGTATAGCAGTTGCAGAATTAGCTGGTTTACCTAAAACAGTAATTAAAAATGCTCGACAAAAATTAGAATATTTTCAAAAAAATAATGAACATCCAGATGGCCTAAAGATACACAACCAACAAATAGCAAATAGAAATATAAATCAACTAGAAAAAATTTTATCGGAGATAGAGCTAGATGATCTAAGTCCTCGTCAAGCACTAGAGAAACTATACCAATTAAAAATACTAATCACTAATAAAAATAAATCATATACCTTTCATATCAATGAAAAATGATTTTTATTCAGTAAAAAATACTATATTCTTTCAGAATTAAACAAATTTTCCATATTTAAACCTTGATTAATAAGGATTTCTTTTAATCTACGCAAACCTTCTACTTGAATTTGGCGAACACGCTCACGAGTTAAACTAATTTCTCGGCCAACTTCCTCAAGTGTTGCTGGTTCATATCCTAATAAACCAAACCGACGTGCTAAAACTTCTTTCTGTTTAGGATTTAATTCATCTAACCAATGAATTAGTGACTCCTCAATATCCTTATCCTGTGTTGATAATTCAGGATCAGAGTTATTAAGATCAGGGATAATATCTAATAATACTTTCTCTCCACTATTACCAATTGGGATATCTACTGAACCAATATGCTCATTAAGCCGTAGTACTTTACTTACATCAGAAGCTGATTTATCAAGCTTCACTGCAATTTCTTCTGCTGTAGGTTCATAATCCAACTGTTGTGATAATTCACGAGCTGTTCGCAAATAAATATTAAGTTCTTTAACTACGTGAATTGGTAAACGAATAATTCTAGTTTGATTCATCAAGGCACGTTCAATTGTCTGTCTAATCCACCAAGTGGCATATGTTGAAAAACGAAACCCCCTTTCTGGATCAAATTTTTCAACAGCACGAATTAATCCTAAATTACCCTCCTCAATAAGATCGAGAAGAGCTAAACCACGATTATTATAACGGCGAGATATTTTTACTACTAATCGAAGGTTACTTTCAATCATACGTTTACGAGCAATATTATCACCTAGCAATACACGCCGAGCATAAAAAACTTCCTCCTCTGCAGTCAATAAAGGAGAAAAACCAATTTCACCTAAATACATCTGAGTTGCATCTAAATTTTTTTCAGATACTTCAAATTCCTCCTTATCTGTTGAAAAATCCTGGGCTGTAATAAGAAAAGCCTTTTCTGATTCAATATCAAATTTCTCTAAATCTAATTCTTCAATTTTCGCTGCTGGATTGCTAGTATTCATTTTTAACGCCTCCCATGCTTCGCCTTAATTAGGCCTAGAAAGACAGCATCAATTAAGATGCTTGCTGATTTGGTAAGTACAGCTTTGGATTTACTGATTTACCTTTGTAACGTATTTCAAAATGCAAACAAACAGTTCCAATCTCAGAATTTCCCATCATCGCTATTTTTTGACCAGCTTTCACATCTTGCCCCTCACTTACGAGTAACTGTTTGTTATAAGCGTATGCACTAATATAATCATTATTATGTTTAATAATAACTAAATTTCCATATCCGCGAAGAGCATTTCCAGAGTAAACAACCAATCCATCAGCACTTGATATCACAGGCTGACCAAAGTTCCCAGCAATATCTATTCCCTTATTACCTTGATCGCTAGAAGAAAATTCTTTAATTACTTTCCCCTTAGTTGGCCATAACCAATTAGTTACCTTATTATTTTTTCTGAGCTTTGGATTTTTAAAAGTCTTATTCGCATTTATTTTATCTTTATATTGAAACTCAACATACCCTTTTGATTTCGATTGATCAACCTTATTAGATAAATCTTTTTCTACTAATTTCAATTTTTGCTTAGCATTTTTAACTGATTTTATCACTTCAGGAAATGCATCTATACTAGAATTCTCAGTATGATGAATAGGTATATGAGATAAACTTTGGAGTTGAAGCTTTTGACCAGGATAAATAGTATAAGGAAATTTTAACTGATTAAAATGAATGATTTCTTCTACATTTTTATTTGTAAGATAGGAAATAAAATATAAAGTATCACCTTTTTTAACTTCATAAGTATTATCTTGATAGCTATCAGGAGTGATAGTGCTATAATTTTTTTTCAGTTCAATAACTGGTGCAGGAATATGTAATTGTTCAGTACACCCAAATAGTATACTAAAAATGCACATAATAAATAAACTTCTCAACAATAGTGATTTCATTTGTGCTCCTAATATCAACACAAAAAGCATGCTTTTTACTTCACATAGAGAGTAATTACTCATTTAGATAGCTTTTATTTACTAATAAATATTACAGAATATTATAAAACTATAAGAGCTATTACATTTACATTTTTAGGATAGTATAAATTAGGAAATTAATATTTTAATAAATAGCTGACAGGGCGATAAAACGTTTTTCAGAAAAAAGAAAACACCAAATCATGTAGATTCATTTAACTTGATAATGACATGAATTTGGAGATAAACATCACTGTATTTCATAAATACTATCTTAGTTTATTTAAGCAGAACAACCGATTCACAAGCTATACCTTCTTTTCGACCAATAAAACCTAGATACTCAGTTGTTGTTGCTTTTACATTAATATTATTTATGTTAGTTTTAAGATTCTTTGAAATAACTACAGACATCATCTCTACATATGGTTTCATTTTTGGAGATTGAGCTATGATAGTAATATCTGCATTGCCTAATACATAACCATGAAAACAAACTTTGCTATACACATGCTTAAGCATTTTAGAACTACAAACATTTTTCCAAATTATATCAGTGTTAGAAAAATGTTCACCAATATCCCCATCACCAATTGCTCCTAATAATGCATCACATAAGGAATGCAATACCACATCACCATCTGAATGAGCGATCAAACCTTGCTTGTAAGGGATAGGAACACCGCCAATAATAAGTGGTCCTGAGCCACCGAACCTATGGACATCAAAACCATGACCAATTCTCATTATAATATAATAGTCCATTTATATTTTAAAAAAACCTGACTAAACTAAATTGTTTTTTATAAAATAAAAAAAGTTAGCTAAATAAAGATCTTCTCGTTGAGTAATTTTAATATTATCTGCCCTCCCTATAACCAATGCAGGACGTTTTTCTAAATTCTCCAAAGCTGATGATTCGTCAGTGATCTTTAATCCTAAACTTAAGGCTTTGTCTAATGCATGAAATAAAATTTCAGTTTTAAACATTTGTGGTGTTAATGCATGCCACAAAGATGACCGATCTAAAGTATATCTAACGTTTTTTTGTTTATCAGCATATTTGATGGTATCTCGTACAGGTATTGATAAAATTGCACCAACATCATGATTTAATGCCTTTTTAATCAATTTATTAATATCAGATAATTGAATACAAGGACGAACTACATCATGAACTATAACCCATTTAGATAAACGATGTTCTTTCACATACTTAAGTGCAGACAGTACGGAATTAGCTCTATCTTTACCACCTGAAACTTTGATGACATCTGGATTGCTAGAAAGAGATAATTCTGGATAATACGGATCAAAATCAGCAATTGCAATAACTATCTTATTTATTAATGGATGACTTAATAACTTTTCTACAGAATATTCAAGTACTGTTTTACCCGATAACATTAAATACTGCTTAGGTATACTAGTTTTCATCCGACTCCCAACACCTGCAGCTGGCACGATTGCTACGATGGATTTAACTGATAATATCCTATTTTGATTCATGTTCAACTAAACGATAAAATGTTTCCCCTTCTTTGATCATACCAAGTTCATATCGAGCACGCTCTTCAATAGCATCAAAACCCTGACGTAAATCAGTTATTTCAGCAAAAATTTTATCATTCTCAATTTTTAAATTAGCATTTATTTGACGTTGAACTTTAATCTCATTATGTACAGCATAAAAATCAAGAATTCCATTCTTATTAAACCAAAGCGAATATTGCAGATAAACCAATAGCAATAATAAAACTAAATTTAAAAACTTCATAGACTTATCGCATGATGAAATATAAAACAAATCAAAACGTTAATTAATAGAAGAACTGATACTATTTCTTAATTTAAGAGTAGAAATAAAAGTAAACTAGATCCAAAAATTAACCGATATACAGAAAACACTACCATACTAATATGAGAAATAAGTTTTAAAAAGAAATGAATACAAATATAAGAACTAACAAATGATACTATAACACCAATTAATAAAAGATCTATAAAAATAGTTTCTGGATTTCTTATTAATCCTAAGCATAGATATACGCTAGCTAGAATAATAATTGGAATTGACATAAGAAAAGAAAAACGAATAGCAGCCTTACGTGTAAGACCTAAATGTAATGCAGCTGTAATCGTTATTCCAGATCGAGAAGTACCTGGAATTATTGCTATTGCTTGTGCAATTCCAATAAATAATGATTTCTTCCAATCTATTGAATATTCATCATTGACTAAAGTAGCATTTACATCAGCATACCAAAGTAATAAGCCAAAAGTTATAGTAGTACTAACTATGATCCATGGATCATATAAATATAGTTCAAGAATGCCTTTTATACACAATGCAAATACACAGGTAGGTATTACTGATAATAAAATCATCAATACTAACTGAGATTCTTTATTTGATTTACCATTTAAGATAGCGTGTAAACAAAAACTAAGCAATGTAGATAGTTCTTTTCTAAAATAAACTATAATTGCTAATAATGTACCAGCATGTACAGCTAAACTAAAAAAAAGACCTGGATTCTCCCAACTAAAAATAACTGAAGGTAGAATTAAATGAGCTGAACTAGAAATAGGCAAGAACTCTGTAACACCTTGAATTAAAGCTAGAAAAAATACTTCTATATAATCCACAGGTTCCTCAACTTAGCTTTTTATATAACAGTTATACAAAAAATATATTAACAGTGACATAATTCTTAATAAAATAAATAGTGATTTATTTTAGTTGTTTTCTAATTTCCTTTCCTCTTTCAATCAATACACCTGCACTTTTAGCTTCTGGTATGCATCCTTTTTTAATTAAACGAACTCTTATCCAAGGTACAGAAAAGTTATTCATTATCAATGATGCAACCTCCTCAGCGGCTTTTTCAATCAATAAAAATCGCTTAGCTTGAATATGATTCAAAATGACTTCGCTTACTTTGGTATAATCTAATGCATCAAGAATATCATCACTATGAATAGCTCTTCGATTATCGTGTAACATTTCAATATCAAAAATAAGTTTTTGCTTAATGTCTTGTTCCCAATCATGGATGCCAATTTTTGTAATGACTTCTAAATGTTCAATAAATATTTTATCCATGTTTAATAAACTTCCTATATTATAATTTCAAAAAGATATAATGCACGAATATGAGAAAATAATAGAAAATTGTTAATTTCTTTTAACAAAAGCAATTGCAATTAAAGTGAGATAAGTCCATATTGGAACTAACCTATCTTAAAAAATCAAATATATCTATATTAAAAATAATTTATATACATAACCAGTTCACTAGAACGATTAATTATTGATCAAAATTTAATAATCAGCAATGCTATAGGGAAAGTATATAAAAAATATATTAGTCATTTTACAATGATGAATAAATAAAATGAGAGATTAATTAATATTAATGAATAAAACAATTCTTGCCATAAATACAGCTACAGAAAATTGCTCTATCGCTTTAATAACACATAACAATGAGCTCTATATACGAAATGAAATTGCTCTAAAATGTCACACTCAAAAAATTTTACCAATGATTGATGAAGTTCTAAAAGAAGCTAAAATTACCTTAAATCAGATTCATTCCATAGCCTATGCTCGCGGACCAGGTAGTTTTACAAGTTTACGTATTGGTATTTGTATTGCTAAAGGGTTAGCATTTTCTAAAAACCTACCAATGATTGGAATTTCAAGTTTACAATCTATAGCCCAAAATATATACCGAAGATATGGCTTAACTCGAGTAGCTTGCGCAATTGATGCTCGTATGAACGAAATATATTGGGGTAATTTTTATCGCCTAAAAGACGGAAGTTGGAATTCTATTGATATAGAATCTACAATTCCATACAAAACCCTAGAAAAAAAACTAATTAATACTAAGTCAGTTTTTGGCATAGCAAAGACAAAATTAGAGACATGCTCTGAGAATCTTAACAAGATCTTAATAAAATTTAAAAATACAAAAACAATATATTCTGAGGCACAAGATATTGCTTATTTAGCCAAATTTGAACTTGAAAAAGGTAATGTACTAAGTGTCAATGAAGCAACTCCTGTATACCTACGAGATAAGATCGTATCTAATTGAAACTCAGATAATAAAATGCAATCATTAAATCAAGTAAAACTCATTACATAATAGTAGAATAAAATAATTTAAGATAATATATAAATTTATAACTCAAATCCTCCTAGATCACCAACATTAATTTTGTTATCAATTTGACCAACTAAGTATGAACTAATCTCTACTTCTTGCGGTGCTGCCTGAACATTGTCTGAAGATAGCCACGCATTAATCCATGGAATCGGGTTAGATTTTGCTTCTGGATAAGCAGAATTAAGACCAACTGCTTGCATACGAAGATTGGTAATATACTCAACATACTGACAAAGAATGTCTTCGTTTAAACCTATCATTGAACCATCTTTAAAAAGATATACAGCCCATTCTTTTTCTTGTTCAGCAGCTTTTTTAAATAAATTAAAACACTCTTGTTGGCATTCTCTTGCAATCTTTACAAAAGAAAAATCATCCTCACCATTGCGCAAAAGATTCAGCATATGCTGAGTACCAACTACATGCAACGCTTCATCACGTGCAATTAATTTAATTATTTTAGCATTACCCTCCATAAGCTCACGCTCTGCAAAAGCAAATGAGCAAGCAAAGCTAACATAAAAACGTATTGCTTCAAGTACATTTATAGACATTAAACATAAATAAATCTTTTTTTTAAGTTCATTGATATTAAGTCTAATATTTTTACCATTAATTTCATGTATACCTTCCCCATAACGGTGATAATCATTACTCATTTGAATTAAATCATCATAATAATACGCAATATCTTTTGCTCGTTTTAAAATGTATTCATTCTGAATAACATCATCAAATACAATGCTAGGATCATTGACAATATTACGAATAATATGTGTATATGAGCGAGAATGAATCGTTTCAAAAAATGACCAAGTTTCAATCCATGTTTCAACTTCAGGTAATGATACTAGTGGAAGCAAAGCAACATTTGGGCTACGACCTTGTATTGAATCTAGCAATGTTTGGTACTTAAGATTGGAAATAAAAATATGCTTCTCATGTTCTGGTAACTGATTGTAATCAATACGGTCTGCAGAAACATCGACCTCCTCTGGTCGCCAAAAAAAACTTAATTGTTTTTCAATAAGTTTTTCAAAAACTTCAAATTTTTGTTGATCATAACGAGCAATATTAACACATTGTCCGAGAAATATTGGTTCTTTCAACTGATCATTTTTTTTTTGAAAAAAAGTACTATATACCATGGTTACCCCAATTATTTTTATACATCATTTGGAAGCAAGTGTAAGGAACATATTATATTTTCTAAAAACAAGTAGACTAATATTAAATCGTACAACTTCCATCTAAACAAGAATGATTCTGGATTATTGCATCTGATTGTTCATCTTTGGCTCCATCTCGTGTATTATGATAATAAAGGGTTTTGATGCCGAATTTATAAGCAATAAGTAAATCGTGAACAAGCTGCTTCATCGGTATTTTACCACTATCATATTTACTTGGATCATAATTAGTATTAGCAGAAATAGCTTGATCAATAAACTTTTGCATTATTCCTACTAAATGCAAATAATTTTCATTAGAATCTATGTCCCATAGCAACTCATATTTCTCCTTTAGATTTATAAATTCTGGTACAACTTGCTTCAAAATCCCATCTTTTGAAGCTTTTACTGACACGTACCCACGAGGTGGTTCAATACCATTAGTTGCATTAGAGATTTGAGAGGATGTTTCAGATGGCATTAAAGCTGTCAAAGTAGAATTTCTCAAACCATATTTTATAATTTCTTTACGCAAAGAATCCCAATCGTAATGCAACGGTTCTTTACAAACTAAATCGATATCCTTTTTATAAGTATCAATAGGCAATAAACCTCTCGCATAATTTGTCTCATTAAACAATGGACACATGCCTTTTTCCTTTGACAATGTTAGAGATGCTTTTAATAAATAGTACTGAATAGCTTCAAACGTACGATGTGTTAACTCATTGGCACTACCATCAGAATACTTAACAGAATTCTTAGCTAAATAATAAGCAAAATTAATGACACCAACACCTAATGCTCGTCGATTCATTGTTGATTGGTATGCTGCTAGTAAAGGATAATCTTGATAATCAAGCAAAGAATCTAATGCACGCACTAACAAATCAGAAAGCTCTTCAAAATCATCTAATGATTTTATAGTACCTAAATTAAATGCTGAAAGAGTGCATAATGCAATTTCTCCCTGATTATCTTCAAGGTGCAATAGTGGTTTCGTCGGCAAAGTAATTTCAAGACAAAGATTAGATTGACGAATAGGAGCAATGTCTGAATTAAATGAACTGTGTGTATTACAATGGTCAACATTTTGGATATAAATACGTCCAGTTGATGCGCGCTCTCGCAATAATAGAGAAAATAATTCAACAGCACTAAGAGTCTCTTTCTTAATGGATAGATCACTTTCATATTTAACGTATAAATGCTCAAATTCATTTTGATTTGCAAAAAATGCATCGTACAAACCAGGAACATCTGAAGGAGAAAATAAGCTTATTTTCTCTCCACGAATAAGACGTCGATACATCAATTTATTTAGCTGAACTCCATAATCCATATGACGAATTCGATTTTCTTCTACACCACGATTATTTTTCAATACTAATAAAGATTGAACTTCAGCATGCCATAAAGGATAAAATAAAGTGGCAGCACCACCACGCACACCACCTTGAGAACAAGATTTTACAGCAGCCTGAAAGTACTTATAAAATGGAATACAACCAGTATGAAATGCTTCACCACCACGAATTTCAGATCCAAGAGCTCGAATACGACCAACGTTGACACCAATACCTGCACGTTGAGATACATAATGAACAATAGAGCTTGCTGTTGCATTTATAGAATCCAAACTATCATCACACTCAATAAGCACACAAGAACTGAATTGACGTGTAGGAGTACGAACTCCGGACATAATTGGGGTAGGCAATGAAATTTTAAACATGGAAATCGCATCATAAAACTGTTTGACATAATTGAGTCGATTATCTTTCGGATAATTAGCAAATAAACATGCAGAAACTAAAATATATAAAAATTGAGCACTTTCATAAATTTTTCCAGATACACGATTTTGTACAAAGTATTTACCTTCTAACTGTTTTACAGCGGCATATGAAAAATTTAGATCACGCTTATGTTCAATATGAAGGTCTAGTTCATCAAATTCTAGCTTTGAGTAATCCATTAATAAATGTTTATCATATTTCCCAATATTAACTAGATGAACAATATGATCAAAAAGCTTAGGTGGTTCATACTGACCATAAGCTTTTTTTCTTAAATGAAAAATAGCTAAACGCGCAGCTAGATATTGATAGTCTGGGGTTCCTTCTGAAATTAAATCTGCTGCAGATTTAATAATAGTTTCATGGATATCTGAAGTAGTAATACCATCATAAAACTGAATGTGAGCTTTTAATTCCACTTGAGATACAGAAACATTTTTTAAACCTTCTGAAGCCCATGTAATAACACGATGCAGCTTATCAAGATCTATGTTCTCTTTTCTTCCATCACGCTTCGTAACAGTAAGTTTTTGATTCATTCCACTACATTTCCTAACAAAACTAATAACACCATACATTTTATTTTAAATTTATACAAAACTTGCAAATCATATTCAAGCTTGGAGCTATAGGTCCTCCCTAAAAAATTGTAGTGCTACAAGGAAATAACAAAACATAAGACTCAAGACTGAAGAAACTATAGAACAAATGATAAAATTTCTTAAAGTTTTAAATAATTTTCAGATAGTATTCATAATGCTGTACTTAAAGATGAGATAATCTAGTAATGGCAATGCTACATGCATACTGTAGTACAGCTTGATAATGTAGGATGATAATGAATATAACTAGTTTTTAATAGGATTAAGCGTATCTGATACGTATCATTTTTTAAAAGTAAGCATAACTAAATGCTCTATTATTTTATTTCCATCTTATTGATGAAAACTAACCTAATTTCCTATTAGCTCTTTAACAGAAGATCTTAACCAAAGTAGCTAATTAGTTCACGAAAATCTTTTTTTTAAAACACTAATAATTCCAATTACCATCAACACTAATTATTAAAACCAACGAGAAACAAACTAGTTAGTATTTATTTACTATACTATTAATCAAATGCTAAAAAACAGCAGGTATATCTAATAAATTAAACGTGATACTACACTTAAGAATACTGCTCCTATTACTAAAATCAATAGGTTTTTTATAAATGTTCACACAACCATAAAATACCCACTGCGTAGTTATAGTTCCACCAAAAGAGCTTAAATTTAATTCGGAGACCTTTGAAAATAATAAGTTTCAACACTAATTGAGCTTGACGACTAAACAAATTAGAGAACGAGCATGCTTGAATTTAATCTTATGGTTAAAAAACTACGTCAAGAAAAAATAGAAGTCGAAGTCATTGAGTTTAATTATCAAGAACCAACTCTAGAAACTCTAGATGCTGTTTTTCCTAATAACTGCTTCAGTACTACAAGTGATTGAATATCATATATATTTCCAATATACTGCAACCATCGGAGAAAAGAAGTCTAAATTGATTATTTAATAAAAACTTTAAAGACTTCAGGGAAAAAATATTCAACATTATGCTTTAGTAAAATATTCGAAAAACGAGCTTGTCTAGAAAGACATAGGTTCCATGGTTATTGATCATATTAATAGAACCTTTTATTCTGCTATATCAAGACCTTGTAACAAAAAAGTTTTTTAAGATTACACCAAAGGTATTACAGTATATAATTTTGTTCTAAACAAACTTGCAAGCAAGCCATCCAATCTATCACACTAATATGATGCTCAACACAGGAGAATAACTATGCATTGTTTTCGATAAAGTAATCTCAGAAGTTGACCGAGAGTTAGTATTAAGATCACTCAAAAAAAATAAGTTAGTAGTTCTAATTTCTATAGAACAAATGATACATTTCTACGGAAATATTCTACAGCTTAGAACACTTGATAGCAATAAGATTATTGCCATGTCCTTATCAGAATTTGAATAATTTTCTCTTAATCAATTAACTGAAATATCTTATCATGGTAAAGTGTTAACATTCGAAATACCATTGAAAGTATTAGTGGAGGAAGAGTAGGCTGTATGTTAGCTGAAATATTTTTTAGGCTGTATGTTAACTGAAATATTTTTATAAAAGTTCAAATGAGTACTTCTTGATTTTAAAAAAAACTAGCAATTTTTGTTTGGATATGATTAATAATATGGGATAGAATTAGTCTGTTCTAAAGATAAGGATGTTGCTGCTGATTTGTAGCTATTGGAGGGGAATACATGAGGTTTTTTTACGATATTCAGGACTAGTTTTTAAAACTTTTTGGAAGCTTATAACTTTAACTCGCATTGCTATTATGAACGTGCTTTTTCTTGGTTTATTCATCGGAATCATATATTTAGTCTATACTAATTCAGGTATTTCTAAATCAAAAACAAAATCTGCCTTAATCCTAGACTTATCTGGTCCTATTATAGAGCAAAGTCGTTACGATAAAGCTGTGAATTCTTTTTCATCAGTTATTGGAAATGAACGAGAAAATATATTATTTGAATTGGTTGATTCTATTCGACATGCTAAGGATGATAATCAAATTTCTGGAATTGTATTAGCACTCGATGCTATGAGAGAGCCTGCGCTAAACAAATTGCGTTATATAGCTAAAGCGTTAAAAGAATTTAAAACATCTGGCAAGCCTATTTATGCTATAGGTAATTCCTATAATCAAGGAGCGTATTACCTAGCTAGTTACGCAGATAAAATTCATCTATCACCAGGTGGTTATGTACTAATAAAAGGTTACGGAACCCAATCTATATATTTCAAGACATTAATGGAAAAGCTCGACATTAGTACTCATGTATTTCGTGTTGGTACATATAAATCTGCTGTTGAACCAATTATACGTGATGATATGTCAGAAGAAGCAAGAAAATCAGCATCTCGTTGGCTAAATCAATTATGGGATGCTTTTATCGATGATATTGCAAAAAATCGTCAGATTGAAACTGCAATGTTTAAGCCTACCGAAGAAGAATTATTATCTGCATTACAAAGTACTAATGGAGACATAGAGCCTTTACTAATTAAATTTGGTCTAATTGATAAAGTTTCTACTAATGAAGAACTTAACAATGAGTTTTCTAAAATATTTGGTGAACGTAATAATAAATACAACTCAATAAGTTATTATGAGTATCTTAAAAATATCCCATCTAGAATTGGCAAGCAATCAGATCCAGGTATAGCAGTTATCGTTGCAGATGGTGTTATAAGCTCTGATGAACAAGCATCATCTGGCATTATTAAAAGTCAAGATACAATTTCTCTGATTAAAAAAGCAAGATTTGATGATACAATTAAAGCGGTTGTTTTGCGCCTAAATAGTCCTGGTGGGAGCGCATTTGCCTCAGAAATGATTGAAGAAGAAATTGAAGCACTAAGAAAAAATACAGGCAAGCCTTTTATAGTTTCAATGTCTAGTGTAGCAGCTTCTGGGGGTTATTTAATATCTTCTGGGGCAGATAAAATACTTGCTGACCAAACTACACTTACAGGTTCTATTGGTGTTTATTCTGTTCTTACTACTATTGAGAAATTATTAGCTAAAGCAGGAATACATGCTGATGGTGTAGAAACACATCCTTTTGCAAATCTTAGTTCTATGACCAGTATTTCTAAATCACTCTCTGATGTAATCCAAATTCATACTGAGCATGTGTATAATCAATTTCTTAACTTAGTTAGCAAACATCGCAACATGACAATACCTGAGGTAGATGCTATCGCTCAAGGAAGGGTATGGACCGGAAAAGATGCAATGAAATTTGGTTTAATTGATCAAATTGGTGATTTTGACGATGCTATTAATTTAGCTGCGGAATTAGCTCAAATAGAAAATTACAGAATATCTTGGCTTAGAAAGGATGTTTCAACTAAAAAAATAGTTCGGGATATACTAAGAAATATTGGAATGCAATTAGGATGGGATATGGAAATTATGCTACCAAAGGCAATTTATCCACTTAAAAATACTCAACTTGTGGATAATGCTAAAAACTTGCTAAAAAATATGAATGATCCTAAAGGTCAATATGCTTTTTGCTTAGAGTGTCAAGTTTTATAGAATAAAAAGATTTATAAAAATTGAACAGGCCTATTGTATAAAAAAGTAAAAATTCTATATGAAAACTCTACTTTTTTATTGCCCTGTTCAATTTTTTACTAAAGTTATTTAATTAAAGGAAATCTTTATTTAAAAGAACTTTCTAGTAAAAGCAGGAACTTATTACTTTTCTCATATAAATCCTGTGCTTATTCCTATATCTACATGATTTAAAATCATATTTTTTTACTATGAATAATGTAATTAACATCAATATTTTTACTGAGCTTATAATTATTCAATATGGGATAGTAACAAACACCAATAATACTGAATTCTTTTAAGCCAGCTTTATTTAGCATTTTTATAAGTTCAGATGGACGAATAAACTTATGGTAATTGTGTGTATATTTTGGAAGAATCTTAAAAATTCTCTCAGCGCATAAAATTGCTAAAAAATATGATTTAATATTTCTATTTATAGTGGAAAAAAAGACATGACCACCAGTTTTTACTAATCTTGAACATGAACTAATAACTGATGATGGTTCTGGTACATGCTCTAATACCTCTAGGCATGTGATAATATCATAGCTGTTTTGATTATTTCTATCCAAAGCATGTTTCTCTACAGTACTCTGAAAGTAACTAATTTTCAGTCCTGATTTTAATGCATGAGATATTGCAACTTTAAGTGATTCTTCTCCTATTTCAAGACCAGTAACATGGGCACCTTCCTTAGCCATTCCTTCACTACAAATCCCACCACCACAACCAATATCAAGCACTTTTTTATCAAAAAATCCTTTTGTTCTTTCTAAAAAATAATCAATTCTTAATGAATTAATTTGATGAAGAGACTTAAAATTTCCTTTTAAATTCCACCAATCAGATGCTATATCTTCAAATTTTTTAATTTCATTAGGTTCAAAATTCTTCATTTTATCCATAGTTATACACTCAAAAAATAGTTAATTTACTTAAAAATAAACCTATAAGTTAATAATAATAATAATAAAACATGCATTTTTAATCCATTGATTAAAAATCCTATATAAAAGTAATGCCGAATTTACTAATAATATGTTATATTTCGCTTTCTTTTACGTATTAAATATACGATCAAACTATAGAGGGATAATGGCTCTATGAGCGATCAAGCTAAAGAAATTATACCTATTAATATTGAAGATGAACTCAAAGCTTCATATTTAGATTACGCAATGTCCGTTATTGTGGGTCGTGCCTTGCCGGATGTGCGAGATGGCCTAAAACCAGTGCATAGACGTGTTCTATTTGCTATGAATATACTAGGAAATGATTGGAATAAGGGTTATAAAAAATCCGCCCGTGTAGTTGGTGATGTAATTGGCAAATATCATCCACATGGCGATACTGCTGTATATGATACAATTGTCCGCATGGCTCAATCTTTTTCATTACGTTATATGCTAATCGATGGTCAGGGAAATTTTGGTTCAATTGATGGAGATTCAGCAGCAGCAATGCGTTATACTGAAGTTCGAATGTCAAAAATTTCCCATAAGCTATTAGAAGATTTAGATAAAGAAACCGTAGATTATGTACCTAACTATGATAATACCGAACAAATTCCAACGGTTCTTCCAACAAAGATTCCTAACTTATTAGTGAATGGTGCTTCTGGGATAGCAGTAGGTATGGCAACCAACATACCTCCACATAACTTAACAGAGATAATTAACGCTTGCCTAGCCTATATTAATAACGAAAAAATTACCATTGATGAACTGATGGATTATATTCCAGGTCCAGATTTTCCAACCTCAGCAATAATTAGTGGTCGTAAAGGGATACTAGATGCTTATAAAACCGGCCGAGGGAAAATTCATGTACGTTCAAAAACAAAAATTGAAACTGACAAAAAACATAGCAAAGAAGCTATTATTATCACAGAAATTCCATATCAAGTAAATAAATCTCGCCTAATTGAAAAAATTGCAGAATTAGTAAAAGATAAAAAAATAGAAGGAATTAGTGTATTACGAGATGAATCAGATAAAGATGGGATGCGTATTGTGATTGAGTGTAAACGTGATGCATTGGGAGAGATTGTTCTTAACAATCTCTATGCTCATACTCAATTACAAACAACTTTTGGTATCAATATGGTTGCTCTAAATAATAATGGTCAACCACAGTTGTTTAACTTAAAAGATATGTTAAAGTCCTTTATTAATCATCGTCGTGAAATTGTAACTCGTCGTACTATTTTTAAACTAAAAAAAACATGTAACCGCACTCATACCTTAGAAGCATTAACTTTAGCATTAGAAAACATTGATGAAATTATCGAACTGGTTCGCAAAACAAAATTACCGGCAGAAGCAAAAAGTAATTTACTTGGTCGCGGTTGGAAAACAGATAATATTGTATTAAAAAAATCTCCTATTAATGCTACTCATTTAGATTTTTTAGAAAAACAACATACTTTTCATGGTAACAAATACTTCCTAACAGAAAAACAAGCACAAGCAATTTTAGATTTACGTCTTCATAAATTAACAAGTTTAGAACATAAAAAAATCCTAACTGAATACAAAATACTTTTAAATGAAATAACAGAGCTGACAAAAATTCTTGAAAATACAGATCGACTAATGGAAGTCATTTCTGAAGAATTAAAACTTATACGTGAAGATTTTGGTGATAATCGCCGTACAAAGATTACAAGTGCCACTCACGATATTGATATGGAAAGTTTGATTGCTCGTGATGACGTTGTTATCACATTATCTCATGAAGGTTACGTTAAATATCAATTGCTTAGAGATTATGAACCTCAACGGCGAGGAGGAAAAGGCAGAAGCGCAACTAGAATGAAAGAGGAAGATTATATTGAACGTTTGCTTGTTACAAATACTCATGACAGCATTTTATGCTTTTCCACACGTGGGAAAACATATCAACTAAAAGTTTATCAATTACCACTTGCTAGCAGGATAGCACGTGGTAAACCTATCATTAATATTCTTCCTTTAGAAGAACAAGAACGTATTACTGCAATTTTACCGGTATCTCAATTTAATTCTAATAAGTTTGTATTTATGGCTACTAGAAATGGCATAGTTAAAAAAACTTCACTACAGAAATTCTCTAATGTACGTTCTAATGGTTTAATTGCTATTAATCTACATGATGATGACTTGCTTATTGGTGTCGATATAACTAATGGTAACAGTAATGCTATGCTATTCTCTAAATTTGGTAAAGTAGTACGCTTTAAAGAAGAAAAAGTACGTGAAATGGGACGTGCTGCGGCCGGTATTCGAGGAATGAAACTAGTTGGAAATGATCAAGTAGTTTCATTAATTGTTCCTGCAAATCAAGGTAATATCTTAACTGTCACACAAAATGGTTATGGGAAACGTACTGAATTATTTGAATATCCAATAAAAGGTCGTGCGACACAAGGTGTTGTATCAATAAAAATTTCAGAACGTAATGGTTCTGTAGTAAGTGCTGTTCAAGTTGAAGAAAGCGATGAAGTAATGATAATAACTAATACAGGTACTTTGGTTCGCACACGTGTATCTGAAATCAGCCAAGTTGGTCGCAATACACAAGGTGTTATATTAATTCGCACTACCGAACATGAAAATGTAGTTGGATTGCAATGTATTGATGATGTTGAAGAAATTAAATTACCAAATTCGAGACATTAATTTTAAATACAATGGACCTTGTTATGATGCAATAGAACTTTATGTTCCATGACACTTTTAATTAAAGTTTGACTTTTAAAACTTTCCTAGCTTAGATAGAAATAATATATAAAAACTAATTAGTGTCTAATTTGTTGATATATTTGGTATTTTAAAATAATGGACACTTTTATTGCTATAGATTATTTCATAATTAAATTAAACTCTAATAGATAATAAAATTCTTTATGATGATTAAACAACATCCATACACTGCTGAAAGTATTGAAGTACTTGATGGATTAGAGCCAGTACGTAAACGACCAGGGATGTACACAGATACAACTCGACCAAACCATTTAGGACAAGAAGTTATCGATAACAGTATTGATGAAGTTTTAGCTGGATATGCTTCTAAAATCCAAGTAATTCTTCATGCTAATCAATCCCTTGAAGTGATTGATGATGGGCGTGGTATTCCAATTGACATTCACCCAAAAGAAAATATTTCTGCTGCAGAATTGATTTTTTGTAAACTACATGTAGGTGGAAAATTCTCCAATAAAAATTATCAATTTTCAGGAGGTTTACATGGGGTAGGAATTTCTGTTGTGAATGCTCTTTCAAAACGAGTAGAAATCAGTATATATCGTAATAGTAAAATATATGAAATGACATTTGAGAATGGTAAAAAAACAAAGGAACTTTCTATAACAGGAAATTGTGATAAAAATACTCATGGAACAAGAGTGCATTTCTGGCCTGATCCAAATTACTTTGATTGTGCTAATTTTTTAGTTACACATCTAGTAAAAAATCTTCAAGCTAAATCAGTACTTTGTAAAAAACTTAAAGTTATATTTTTAGATAAAGTCAATGGTCATGAATATAAATGGTTTTATAAAGATGGTCTTCAAGATTATTTAAAAAAAAGATTGAAAGGTTGTGTAATTTTGCCTAAAGAACCATTTGCTGGAGAATTAATTAAAAAAAAAGAACGAATGAGCTGGGCTATCCTTTGGCAACCAGAAGGTGGGAATTTAATTACAGAAAGTTATGTTAATTTAATTCCAACTGTACAAGGTGGTACTCATGTTAATGGATTACGTCAAGGATTACTTGATGCTGTACGTGAATTTTGTCAATTTCGAAATCTTCTTTCCCGTTCATTTAAATTAACTAGTGATGATATTTTTAACTGTTGTTCATATGTTCTTTCAATTCAAATTAAAAATCCTCAATTTTCAAGCCAAATGAAAGAACGGTTATCCTCGCCTAAAACATCTACATTTATTTCTAGCATTATTAAAGATGCATTTAGCTTATGGCTAAATGAGAAAACACAATCAGCTAATTTACTGGTGGATATTTTTATGACTAATGCTAATCGTAGAATGCAAATAAACAAAAAAATTATTCGTAAAAAAATAGCTTCTGCTCCATCTCTTCCTGGCAAGTTAACTGATTGTTTAACACAGGACCGAAATTGTACTGAAATTTTTTTTGTAGAAGGTGATTCAGCTGGAGGTTCTGCTAAACAAGCTCGTGATCGTGAATTTCAAGCAGTTATGCCACTACGTGGAAAAATTCTAAATACATGGGAAATATCTTCAAATCAACTGTTCACTTCTCAAGAGGTTCTTGATATTTCTATTGCATTAGGGATTTCCCCTGATAGTGATAACTTAAATGGATTACGATACGGGAAAATTTGTATTCTTGCTGATGCAGATTCAGATGGTCTTCATATTGCTACTTTATTATGCGCTCTATTTATACGACATTTTAGAAGCCTTGTTAAATCTGGTCATATATATGTAGCTATGCCACCATTATATAGAATTGATTGTGGAAAAAACATCTACTATGCACTAGATAATGATGAAAGAGATAATATATTGAATCAATTAAAAAATAAAAAACAAAAAATTGAAGTAAAACGATTTAAAGGTTTAGGAGAAATGAATCCGCTTCAACTTCGTGAAACAGCTATGGCTCCAAAAACCCGTCGATTAATTCAACTTACTATTGATGATTTTGATGCTACTTATGAAATGATGGACCTGCTTCTAGCTAAAAAACGTGCTGCCGATCGACGCAACTGGCTACAAAAGAACGGAAATTTAGTAAAGGTATAAAAAGATGTCGATAACGAATAATTTTAATGGTAATGAAACACTTCCAATTCGTAAATTTACGGAAGATGCCTATTTAAACTATTCAATGTATGTAATTATGGATCGTGCTCTACCATATATTGGTGATGGTCTAAAACCTGTTCAACGCCGAATAATTTACGCTATGTCAGAATTAGGTCTTTCAGGAATATCAAAATATAAAAAATCGGCTCGCACTGTTGGCGATGTATTGGGGAAATATCACCCTCATGGTGACTCAGCCTGTTATGAGGCAATGGTACTTATGGCTCAAACTTTTTCTTATCGATACCCACTTATAGATGGTCAAGGTAACTGGGGAGCGAAGGATGATCCAAAATCTTTTGCAGCTATGCGTTATACTGAAGCAAGATTATCTAAATTTTCTGAACTTTTGTTAAATGAACTAAACCAAGGAACAGTTGAATGGCAACCAAACTTTGATTCAACTACTAAAGAACCTAAAATGTTACCAGCAAGATTACCTCACATATTACTAAATGGGATAACTGGTATCGCTGTTGGTATGGCTACGGATATCCCTTCTCATAATATACATGAAATTGCAGAAGCAACCATTTGTCTTATTGATAATCCAAGTTCAGAATTATCAGATATTATGAATTATGTTAAAGGTCCTGATTATCCAACAGATGCAGAAATTATTTCACCAAAAGCAGATCTTGAAAAAATTTATCTAACCGGTCGAGGAACTATAAAAGCACGTGCTATTTGGCATAAAGAAAAAAATAATATAGTAATCACTTCTTTACCATATCAAGTATCTGGTTCAAAATTGCTTGAGCAAATTGCAAATCAAATTCGTACTAAAAAATTACTGATAATTAATGAGTTACGTGATGAATCAGATCATGAAAACCCTACTAGAATTGTAATTATTCCTAGAACAAATCGAATTGATTCTGAACAATTAATGAATTATTTATTCATTTCTACAGATCTAGAAAAGAGCTATCGAGTTAACTTAAATATGATTGGACTGGATAATCGTCCTCAAGTGAAAAACTTGATACAAATTTTATCTGAGTGGATCGAATTTCGTCGAATAACAGTCCGTCGCCGTTTTCAATATCGACTAGATAATATTCTAATTCGGTTACATATCTTAGAAGGTTTATTAACTACCTATTGTAATTTAGATAAAGTAATTAAAATAATTCGAACTAAAAATAAACCAACAGTAGCACTAATAGAATGCTTAAGTATGACAAATATCCAAGCTAATGCAATATTAGAAACTAAACTTCGCTGCTTAGCTAAGCTAGAAGAAAAAAAAATCCATGAAGAACAAAAAAGGTTAAAAAAAGAATCTGAAGAACTAAAAGGTTTTTTAAACTCTGAATCTCAATTAAATCTGTTACTTAAAAAAGAAATTAAGGCTGATGCTAAAAAATATAACAATAAACGTCGTTCTCCTATCATTGAACGTAAAGAAGCAAAAGTTACTATTAATAAATATTTACTCCATAATGAACCAATCACTGTGATACTTTCTGAAAAAGGTTGGATTCGTCATGCAAAAGGGCATGACATAAATGCAGAAAGCTTGCAGTATAAACCAGGTGATAGATATTTTTCCCATGTACGTGGAAAAAGTAAAGAACAAACAATTCTCCTAAGTAATGATGGACGTAGCTACTCTCTTGAATCTCACTCATTAGCATCAGCAAAAGGACAAGGTGAACCAATTACAGGACGTTTGAATATTAGTGAAAACAGTAAGATTATCCAAATATTTATGTATAAAGAAAAACAACTTTTGTTAGCCGGATCTGATGCGGGTTATGCTTTTGTATGCAAAAGCTCAGATTTACTATCTAAAAATCGTAACGGTAGAGTTTTAATGACTTTACCTAAAAACTCTAAAATAATGCCATTAAATACGATTAAAAATCTCATTTCTGATGAAATTTTAGCTATTACTAATCACGGTAGAATACTGATTTTCCCTGCTAAAGATCTACCTCAACTTAGCAAAGGGAAAGGCAATAAAGTAATCCATATTCCAAGTTCTCAATTTAAAAAACGCGAAGAATTTCTTTCTCATTTAATTTCATTACCTAAAGATAAATCAATTGATATGTATACAAAAGAAGAAAAATTTAACTTTAGTTCTAAAGAACTAAATAAGTTCCGGGGAGAATGTGGACGTAGAGGTTCGCTTTTAACTGAGAATTTTCAACAAATACAAATACTTCATATCGAAATCTAGGAATCATTTAATAACAGAGCGAAGGCTATTTCATATCTATGATAATTCTAATTTCTAATGATTAACTACAGTTAATATTTAGTTATCAAGTTAATTAATCCCCATTTATAAAGCACATTTTTTTTACAGTTGTAAATTTTAGATACTACTGATATAGCTTTTTTAAATGATAATTCATTAACTAAAATTGTTAATGCACGAGTTACTTCTTCTGGTAATTCATTAATATTTGAATCTTCCATATTATATCCATGAATTAACAATACTATCTCTCCACGTTGCTGATATATATCCTTTTCAACCCATTTCACAAGCTTACCGAGAGGCATGCTTTGAATAGTTTCAAAAATTTTAGTAAGTTCACGAGCTAAAACCACCTGTCTTTCGGGTCCAAAAATATCTAACATGCTTTTTAGTGATTCAATAATTCTATGGGGAGATTCATAAAAAATACAGGTATGCTTAACTTTAACAATTTCCAATAATTTATCTTTACGAGCTTTTTTTTTCTCTGGCAAAAATCCCCCAAAAGTAAATTGATTAGACGGCAAACCGGATGCACTCAATGCCGTAATTACAGCGCATGGACCAGGCAATGGAACGATCTTAATACCAGTGTTATGAGCTTGATTCACTAAATAATATCCAGGATCACTAATCAAAGGCGTTCCAGCGTCAGATACTAATGCAATAGATTGACCTTTTAATAATCTTGCAATTAATACTTGCGATTTTTTCTTTTCATTGTGATCATTAAAAGAAATAGTTCTTGTTTTAATCTTAAAATAAGAAAATAACTTACGGGAATGATAAATATTCTCAGTTGCAATAACATCTACACTCGACAAAATATTGATTGCACGTTGACTAATATCACTTAAGTTACCAATTGGAGTAGGCACAATATAAAGAATTGAATTCTTTGAAAAAATTTATTATCACTTTTTATCATTTTTTTAAAAATGTTTAATAATTTAAAATTATCTCTATACAAGAAGCTTAAAAACTTATTAATTATGAAAAATTACCAAGCAATTTACAAAATATTTTTAATCACATGTATAATACTTATAACCATAGCCTGTTCATCTACTATGCAAGACTTATCTACAGAACCCACCCTAGATATAAAAAAATCAACACAAGAGTATCTGATTCAAGCAAATAAAAGTAAGAAAAATAATGTAAAAAACAATAAGCTGATTATGGCACTAAAATCTTCTATCAACAATCAAGAACTAAATTTAGCAAGAACTCTGCTTAAGTATATAGAAAAACAATCACTATCTGAAATGCAAGAAGCTGAATGGCAACTAGCAAAAGCAAAAATATTAATGATAGAAAAACAGCCAAAAAAAAGCTTATCTGTATTAAATTTTTCTCAAAAGTGGAACTTGCCAAATAAACAATGGAAAAATTATCATAGACTTAGAGCGGAATTATTTACTAAACAAAATGATTATATCTCTGCTAGTAAAGAATTAATAAAACTTACTTATCGCGTAAAAGAAAATCAAAAAACCATCATTTCAAATATGATTTGGCAAAACTTAAATCAATACAATAAACAAGAAATTATAAATCTAAATAAGAAACCTAAAGGGT
Organism: Candidatus Photodesmus katoptron Akat1; assembly: GCF_000478685.1. Classification (GTDB taxonomy): domain Bacteria; phylum Pseudomonadota; class Gammaproteobacteria; order Enterobacterales; family Vibrionaceae; genus Vibrio; species Vibrio anomalopis. The sequence continues at coordinate 252,167 of NZ_AMSD01000001.1, forward strand.
ATATTTTAGATGGTTGGATTCAACTTACTGTATATATGAAAACTCTAGGAGATGATATACCGAAACTTAAAAATTTACTAAAAAAATGGTTAATACAACATATTAATCACCCAGCAGCACTTTATCCCCCAAAAAATATTATTGATATTCTAACACTCGAGATAGTAGAACCTACTAACATAATATTACTACTCCCATTATCGGGACATTTAACTAAACAAGCTCAGCTTATTCGTAATGGTTTTATCATAGCAATGAGGAATGATAATGAGAAAAATCCAAATGCAAGATTAACACTTATTGATACTAACAACATATCTCATCAACAACTCAAATCTGTTTTAATAGAAAAAAATATTGATTTTATAATTGGTCCATTAACAAAAGAAAAAGTTCAACTCTTTAAAGAAATCCAGGCTAAATTAAAGCTAAATATACCAATATTAGCCTTAAATATTCCTGAAAGCTTTTCTGAAAACGAGCATATTTGCTATCTAACCTTATCACCAGAACAAGAAGTTATGCAAGGTGCAAAACATTTATTTGAACAAGGATTTCATCATCCACTAATTCTAGCACCTGAAGGAAATCTAGGTAATCAAGTAGTAAAAGCATTCATTAAAGAATGGAGTCAACATAGCCTTAGTGCAGTGAAGGTTCAATTCTTTGGCAATAAAAACCAATTACAAAAAAATATTAACTCGGCATTTGGATTAGAAAAAAGCAAACAAAACATCGCTCAAATAAAATCGTTAACTAAACTAGAACTTAAAAGCCAACCACGCAGTTATCGTGATATTGATGCAGTCTACATTGTAGCAAATGGCTCTGAACTTACACTGATAAAGCCATTTATTGAAGTTGCAATTAATCCTGATACTCAACCACCAAAAATATTTTCTAACTCCTTAAGCAATAATAGCAGTACGCAATATGAAGACCTAACTGGCATTGAATATAGTGATATTCCATGGCTAATTAACAAAAACATATTATTAAAAAAAATATGGAAAAAATATGGAAAAATTCCAACGCAGAAAAACGCTTGCAAGCATTAGGTATAGATGCATATACACTAATACAACAATTACCAAAAATGAAAATCATATCTGATTATTCTATTCAAGGACAAACTGGTATACTAAGTGTTAATAATCAATGCGTAATACAACGTAAAATGACTTGGGCTAAGCATGGTCTTTGACTCTTAAAAGGTATTAAGATTATAATAATAATGCTTTTTATTTTATTTAAAATATAGAATTACTAGAATTTAAGGATACTCTAATGCTAGAAAGCATTAAAGATAATTTTACAGAAAGCATTCAAATTCAAATTGCCTCAGCTGAAGTATTACCAGAATCTATTGCACAAGCTGCAAAGATAATGATCTCGACATTACTTAATGGAAACAAAATCTTATGTTGTGGTAATGGTGGTTCTTCTACGAACGCTCAACAATTTGTCTCATGTTTATTAAATCGTTTTGAAACTGAACGTCCTAGTTTACCAGCTATAGCTCTTACAGCAGATAATACGATATTGACTGCTGTAGCTAATGACTACCATTACCATGAAATTTTCTCCAAACAAGTACGTGCACTTGGTCAAACAAATGATACCTTACTGGCAATCTCTACTAGTGGTAACAGTAAAAATATTATTAAAGCTATAGAAGCTGCTGTAACTAAAGATATAAGAATTATTGGATTAACAGGAAAAGATGGAGGTGAAATGGCTGGTCTGCTAGGTGAATATGACGTTGAAATTCGTATTCCATCTTATAGAACAATTCGGATTCATGAAGTTCATATGGTAACTTTACATTGTTTATGCAATCTTATTGATCAAGTATTATTTCTAGCTAATAAAAATTAATCATGAAATTATCTCAATATGTAATACTCCTTTTATTACCAATGTTATTATCAAATTGTACTACTCCATTTTTTAATAATACTGAAACTATTAAAATCAATAGCAAAAAACTTAAAACAATTTTAAATGATAAAAATATAGAATTTCAAATTGCAGGATTAAACAATGAATTTCCCTTTAAAGGAAAAGTGAGAATTATAGGAATTTCATATAATTCTACAGTAATTTTAATAGGGCAATCAACCAACAAAAGCTCCCTAAATTCTTTTAAAAATCAAGTCAAGAAAATAGATGGGGTTTCTGTTATCTACGATCAAGTTAGACATAAACCATTACTTTCCATTAGTCAAATTAATTTTGATAATTGGATTACTGTCAGAGTTAAATCAAGCCTATCAAACAACTCTACTTTAAGAAATAGTAAGATCAAGATCTTCACTGAAGATAGAGAAGTCTTCTTATTTGGAGCTGTATCTAAAAAAGAAGCAGAAATAGCAATTCGTATAGCACGGAATACATCAGGAGTAAAAAAGTTATACATGCGTTTAAATTATAAAAACAGCTATTTTATATTTATTTTACAACTCTTAAATGAGATTTTCCTTTCTTTACAAAATTAGATGGATCATTATCATGAGGTTTTTCAATACTACTATCTTTCAAAGAAGAATGTGAAATTTTACCACTAGTAACAGTAATATTATTAGTTTTTTTAAGCAGTTTAAAGTAAGTTTCTTCTGGATGAAACATTGTCCCTATACCATTTTCATGTGCATAAATAGCCTGAATAGCATCCAAAGGAATTACTACAGAATGAAAAAAACCAGAAAAACGAGCATTAAACTTAATCATATCATTTCCAAGCTCTAAATTAACTACTGATTTAGTAGAAATATTAAAAGTAATTTGACCATTCTTAATAAATTGTTCAGGGACAGAAACCCCAGAAACATTTGCATTAACAACAAGATAGGGTGTTAACCTATTATCAACTAACCAATCATAGAATGCTCTAAGAATATACGGACGAAAAGGTATCATTTTAAAATTTAAAATATTCATATTGTAAGGACCATTCAGGAATTAAATTAAGCGAATCTCACGCTCAACTTCTGTTAATGAAGCTAGAAATGAATCACGTTCAAATACACGATTCATGTAAACTTTTATGTCATTTGAACCTACACCGAGTAACTCAATACCTAACTGTGGAAGACGCCATAATAAGGGAGCTAAATAACAATCAATCAAACTAAATTCTTCACCCATGAAATACTGATATTCAGAAAATATAGGAGCAAGAGCTAGTAATTCAGTACGGAGCTTATTACGAGCATCATCAGATTTTTTAGAACTATTATTCAATAACACTTTTCTAAATAAAGAATACCAATTACGCTCGATACGATAAATAATTAAGCGAGTACTGCCACGAGCTACAGGATAAACAGGCATTAAAGGAGGATGAGGGAACCGTTCATCTAAATACTCCATAATAATTTTAGAATCATAAAGTGCTAATTCACGGTCAACAAGAGTAGGTACTGTTTTATAAGGATTCAATGAAACTAACTCAGGAGGAAGGGTATTTTCCTCATTATCATTAACTAATTCAACCTCAACGCTCACAGCTTTTTCAGCCAAAACAATACGAACCTGATGGCTATACATATCAGATGGACTTGAAAATAAAGTCATTACAGAACGCTTATTGGCAATTAGAGCCATAGAACCCTCCAAAAAATAGTTAGATTACTTTATTTTTACATCGATAAAATAACCTAGAGTAAAGGCAGAATATTATCACAATAATTAATGAACATCACGCCAATATTCTTTTTTGAGCAATACAACAACAATAGTAAACAGAACTAAAAAAGCCATGACCCACCAACCTATAACACGACGCTCCAATTTAATGGGATCAGATGAATATTCTAAAAAATTAACCAAATCTAACACAGCTTGATCATATTCTTCTTCGTTCAATTCACCCGTACCATCAGACTGGACTCCGACTATTACCTCAACTTTTTTTCCATCCACAATCATAGTTTTATAAATAGGCTTTGTAATACCTTGTAACTCTTCTAAAACATGAGGCATACTCACATTTGGAAAAACAACATTATTAACACCAAACTGACGAGAAGGATCAGAATAAAAAGAACGTAAGTAAGTATACAACCAATCTATACCACGAACACGAGCAACAAGAGTAAGATCCGGAGGTGAAATTCCAAACCATTTAGCTGATAAATCTTCTGGAATTGCATTTTTAATTAAATCACCCAGCTTTGCTTCAGAATTAAATATTAGATGTTCTTCCATCAATTCAAAAGGAATTCCAATATCATTAGCAACTCGTTCATAACGTTGATATTGAGTAGAATGGCAACCAAAACAATAATTCATAAAAATCTTAGCACCATTTTGTAATGAAGCTTGATTGGATAGATCATTGCTTGCTTTATCTAAAGATATACCATCAGATTCAGATAAAAGTGGTAATGTAATAAATACTAGCAAAAATAACAGCATCCACTTATTCATTTAAAAATTAACCTATTTGGCAATGGCTTAGTTTTTTCATTTTTGCTATAAATGAATAAAAGTACAAAGAACATAAAATAACCCAAACTAAAAATTCGAGCTAGTAATGTATAGGTTGGGGTTGCTGGTAAAGATCCTAAGATACCAAGAGCAATAAAACTAAAAGAAAATTGAGCAATATTAAGTAAATGTAATTTACTACGATAACGAAAAGAACGTACACTACAACGATCTAACCAAGGTAATATAAACAAAGCCACTATTGACATTCCCATTGATAAAACGCCTAACAATTTATCAGGTATTGCACGAAGGATTGCATAAAAAGGGGTAAAGTACCATACTGGAGCAATATGTTCTGGTGTCTTTAATGGATTCATAGCCTCAAAATTAGAATGTTCAAGAAAATAGCCACTCATTTCAGGATTAAAAAATAAGACATAACAAAAAAAGAACAGAAAAATAGCTATTCCTATTAGATCCTTAACTGTTCCATATGGATGAAAAGGAACGGAGTCAATAATATCATATTTCTTTGTATAAGTATCATGGAATTTAAATGGAGCAGTATAGTTATTACCTAAACTACCCTTTTTCAATTTGGTATCAATTCCATCAGGATTATTTGAGCCAACTTCATGTAATGCTAGAATATGCAATACAACAAGCAATAGCAAAACAATTGGTAAAGCTATAACGTGCAAGGCAAAGAAACGATTCAATGTGGCACCAGAAACAACATAATCACCACGAATCCATAGCGATAAATCATCACCAATAATTGGAATAGCACTGAATAAGGAAATTATTACTTGTGCTCCCCAGTAAGACATTTGTCCCCAAGGTAATAAGTATCCCATAAATGCTTCAGCCATCAGCACTACAAAAATCAACATACCAAATAGCCATACTACTTCACGTGGATTTTTATAAGAACCATAAATTAAGCTACGAAACATGTGCAGATAAATTACAATAAAAAATGATGAAGCACCTGTCGAGTGCATATAGCGCAACAACCAACCATACTCTACATCACGCATAATATACTCGATAGAAGCAAAAGCTTCTTCATTAGAAGGTATGTAATTCATAGTTAACCATATTCCAGTAACAAGCTGGTTAACTAACACAATCATAGCTAGAACACCAAAAAAATACCAAAAATTAAATGTTTTTGGCATTGGATATTCTGACATATGCTTCTTATAAGCATCCATCATTGGTAGACGTTTTTCAATCCAATCAAATAGTGCTGCTATCATTATAATTTCCTACTTCTCATCAATACCTATAACAACTTGCGTATCGCTTAAATACATATGTTTAGGAACAATTAAGTTTGATGGAGCCGGTACTCCTTGAAATACTCTTCCAGCGATATCAAACTTTGAACCATGACATGGACAAAAAAACCCAGATTCTACTCCTTGCACTTGTTCAGAGAATTTTTTTGACAGATAGGAAGGAGAACAACCTAAATGAGTACAAATCCCAACAGCTATAAAATATTCAGGCTTAATTGAACGATAAGTATTTTGAGCATATACAGGTTGTTGATCTGCTTTCGAATTCGGATCACGAAGTTGATTATTAAGTTTTAATAAATTATCAAGACTTGATTGTGTACGACGAACCACCCAAACTGGCTTTCCGCGCCATTTCACACGAATCATTTCTCCTTCCTGAAGTTTACTTATATCAATTTCAACAGGGGCTCCAGCAGCCTTAGCTTTCTTACTTGGATTCCAAGATTTAATGAAAGGAATTGCAATTGAGAGAAGAGCAAAACTACCAAAAACTGCTGTTATTGAAATCAGAAACTGCCTACGACTTTTATTTGAAGGGGAATCGCTCATCTTAAACATTCTCCTAGCTGCTAAAAATAATCTAATTTTTACGTTTAATCAAAGTATGACAACAAAAAACATGAAACTGATATCTATTTAATAAAAGATAATAAATAAAAGTCTACTTTTTGACAAGAATAAAGAAAAACTGTTTTCAATAGAAAAAAGCAGATTTTTATTTAAAAATATCAAGATAAAAGCAAAAAGCCTAGGACAAAGCTAGGCTTAAAACAATAAAAATCCATACTGATTAGATTATAAAACTAAATTCAGCAACGCTAAATAGTTACTTTGAACTAGACAAGATTAACGCTTAGAAAACTGTGGACGACGACGAGCTTTCCGAAAACCAACTTTCTTACGTTCAACACAACGAGCATCTCGAGTAACATAACCTGCTGAACGCAAAACAGGCCTCAAAGACGCATCATATTCCATTAAAGCACGAGCAATGGCATGACGGATAGCACCTGCTTGACCAGAAATTCCACCACCTTTAACAGTAATATATAAATCTAGTTTTCCAATCAATTCAACTAACTCTAAAGCTTGTTTTACAACCATAGAAGAAGTTGGACGACCAAAGTAAATATCCAGCCTCCGTTTATTAACTAAAATATCGCCAGTGCCGGGTTTAATAAAAACACGAGCAGAAGAAGTCTTACGACGACCAGTGCCATAGTATTGATTATATGATGCCATCTTTTACAATTCCAAATTTAAATTTCTAGTACTATTGGTTGTTGGGCAGTATGATTATGTTCAGCACCAACAAATACCTTCATCTTACGATACATTGCACGCCCAAGAGGACCATGTGGTAACATACCCCTAACAGCTAATTCCAACACCATATTAGGTTTCATATTAATTAATTCTGAAAAAGTAATGGATCTTAAACCACCTGGAAATCCAGAATGACGATGATAAATTTTACCTTTAGCTTTATCACCAGTAACATTAATCTTTCCTGAATTAATAACAATGATATAATCACCAGAATCAACGTGAGGAGTATACTCAACCTTATGTTTACCACGAAGAACAGAGGCGATTCTACTTGCTATACGGCCAAGAGTTTTTTCTTTAGCGTCCACAAGATACCAAACACGCTTTATGTTCTCAGGCTTAACAACGAAAGTTTTCATACCAACTAAATTACCTATTAAAATTTATAACTTGAGAAATGAATTTGACAACAATTCGTAACATTTTTGATTAAAACAGAACTACCTCAATACCTTAAGCATATATGAATGAAATAATAATCCCAAACTATCTAGACTATAAAATTTTTTTCAAACATTATAATTAACCTAAAATATACAAGCCTGGAGTATAGAAGAAAACAGAAAGAAAAAACAGCTATTTTTTCAAAAATGCTATACATAAATTAGAAAAACCAAACTTATTTGTAAAACAAATGTTTTCTGGATGAATAACGTTTGCTTTGCATCTCATTTAATCTGGAACAACAACGCTCAAACTCGAATTTAAGTTGACCCTCAGAATAAAGTAGCTCTAAAGGGACTTCAGCAGAAATAACTAATTTGACACAGCATTCATAACATTGATCGACTAAAGCAATAAACCTACGAGCTACGTCGTCAAGAGTATGATTCATTTGTTTTACATTAGCAAGTAATACTGTATGGTAGTTCATTGATATTTTAATATAATCATTTTGATTTCGATTACTTTGGCATAATTGCTCAAATGTTGCATACAATAGCCCTCCTGTTTCTCCAATAATTTTTATATAGTGATTATTAATTTTTATTTTATTTTTTGGCGTTGTCTTGGCTATTTTAAGGTGTTTTTTATAGCATATAATCAGTTTTTTATTATTACTTTTAGTTAATGGATAATAGTATCTCTCTGCTTGCTTCGACATTAATAATCGATAATCGATATTATTACGAATATTTATTATAATGCAATTTTTTTCAATTAGATGAATCGCCGAAAGAAACTGCTCTCGATTGAATCCATTTCGATATAAATGATTTGGTTGAATGTTTGAAGTAATAACTAAAATAATACCACGATCAAATAGCGCTTTTAACAAGACTGATAGAATCATTGCATCAGAGATATCTGAAACGACAAACTCATCTAAACAAATTACTTCTATTTCTAATTTCCACTTATCTGCTAATAACTCTAATGGATTTAAACCATTTAATGTTTTTAGTTCTTCATGAACTCGATTCATAAAACTATGAAAATGCAACCGGATTTTCTTTTTTATGGGCAAAATCTCATAAAAAGAATTCATTAAATATGTTTTGCCTCGACCAACTCCTCCCCATAAATAAACACCTTTTGGTTTATTCTTTTTAATTTTCTTTCTACATAGTTTTTTAAAAAAACTTAAAAATTGAATAGAAGTTTCTATTCTAAAATACTCAATAACATCTAAGGATAAATTATCTAATATATCAATTATGTTTTCTTGAAAAGAATCTTTTTTAAAGCCTAATTTTAAAAAATCATTTTGATATTTTTCTTTAAGCATCATACAAGCTAAGTACCCTTTATCTTTCACTAGGCAAAGCCAAAGTATTCTCTTTATTAAATTTTAAAAGAATAGTATTATAAGATACCATCTTATCCCATAAATGAGTGTAATTATCAATAGGAATTGATCAGATGAAAAAATCCTTTCTTACTCTAACTCTCTTGTTCTTTAGCCTAGCCAGTTTTCTCTTGTTACAAGACAGTGTCGCTTTACCTTTATCTATAGAAGGTAAGCAATTACCTAGTCTCGCACCAATGCTAAAGAAAGTCACTCCAGCAGTTGTTAGAATTTCTGTGGAAGGTACCCGTGTATCACATCAAAATCTACCTGAACAATTTTATTTTTTCTTTGGCCCAAATTTTCCAACAAAAAAACTTCAGCGTCCATTTAGAGGATTAGGATCTGGTGTAATAATCAATGCTATTCAAGGCCATATTGTAACTAATTACCATGTCATTGATGGTGCAGAAAAAATTCGAGTTAAACTGCATGATGGTAAAGAATATGATGCTAAACCGATTGGTGGTGATCAATTATCTGATATTGCACTGTTAAAGCTTAAAAAAGCAAAAAATCTTACTCAAATTAAAATTTCTGATTCAGATGATCTTCGTGTTGGAGATTTTGCAGTTGCGATTGGTAACCCTTTCGGTTTAGGACAAACTGTTACTTCTGGTATTGTTTCTGCTCTAGGAAGAAGTGGGCTTAATACTGGAAATTTTGAAAATTTCATCCAAACTGATGCAGCTATAAATACAGGTAACTCTGGAGGTGCTTTAGTTAATCTTAATGGTGAGCTTATCGGTATTAATACGGCTATTTTAGGTCCAAATGGTGGTAATGTTGGAATTGGATTTGCAATTCCGTCAAACATGATGAAAAATCTCATTGAACAAATTAAAGAATTTGGTGAAGTTAAACGAGGGAAGCTAGGTATAGAAGGTGGAGAAGTCACTTCAGATTTAGCTGAAGCCCTAGGTTACGAATCCAGCAAAGGTGCTTTTGTTGCCCAAGTTCAACCTGATAGCGCTGCAGATAAAGCTGGATTAAAAGCAGGAGATATAATAGTAGAAATTAATAGAAAACAAATTAACAACTTTGGAGAACTAAGAGCAAAGATAGCTACTGTTGGACCTGGTAAAAAGGTCACTTTAGGTATTATTAGGAATGGAAAGTTTAAACAATTTAATGTGACATTATCTGAAGAATCACTTAATAAAACTTCTGCTGGTAACCTGCATGAAGGATTAACTGGAGCAGAATTAGCTAATACTACTGAAAAAGATTTTATACAAGGAGTTAAAATCACTTCCGTTTCTCAAGGATCAAATGCAGAAGCATATCAGTTAAAACCAAATGACATCATTATAGCTGTAAATCGTAATAGAATTAAGAACCTTGCAGAATTTCGTTCAGTGATTGATAAAAAACCAAACATACTAGCACTTAACATCCAACGAGGTAATCGAAATCTTTACTTAGTAGTGAAATAAAAAAATTATTATAACTAAAAAAATGACTTCATAATTAATCATGCATGCATGTATGGATTGAACTGCTTTGAACTGTTAGAAACTAAACTACAGGATATATGTAGGTTTAGGATATAGTTTTTTATTTTTTTGTTCAGTTTTTATTGCCATAACTAAACTTATACACATTATTAACAGCATACAATTAAATGGCAAAGCAGTTGAAATTGCTCCGGCTTGCAGTGCATGAACTGCTTTATTTCCACCAATCCATAGCAAGATCATAGCAATGGTTCCTTCTAAAAAAGTCCAAAACACCTTCTGTCGAATTGGAACATGAACCTTTCCACCTGATGTAATACTATCTATTACTAAAGAACTGGAATCAAGAGAAGTAATAAAAAAAACTAATATTAATACAATTGTCATACTTGATAATACTGTTCCAAATGGAAGAGAATCAAGCAATTCAAACATGGCAAGTGATGCATTTGATAAAACGGTTTTGCCAAGTATACCAATATCACTTTGTAATTGATTAATTGCTATTCCACCAAATACAGAAATCCAAATTAATGTTACGGAACTTGGTATAAGAAGTACTGAAATAATTAATTGACGAATTGTTCTCCCTTTAGATATACGAGCAATAAAAGTACCTACAAATGGAGACCAAGATATCCACCAAGCCCAATAAGGTATAGTCCAATGTTGTAACCAAGTCTCATCTGAACGCCCATATACCTTGCTCAAAGGAATAATATTGGTAATATAGGATATCAATGTTTCTGGAATAGATACTAACGATACAATATAAACCATTAAAGCAACAAAAACTAAAAGAATAAAAGCAATTATTATATTGATATTACTGATAATTCTGACACCAGATTTAATTCCAAATACTACAGAAATAATGGCTAAAAAAGTCATAATAATAACTGAAAAAGCTTGCAGTTCTATATTAATTCTCAGATTAAAAATATGATTAATACCACTTGCCGTTTGCTGTGCAGCTAAACCTAATGAAGTTGCTAAACCGAAAATGGTTGCAAGTGTTGCAAGGATATCAATAAGATGACCTATCCAACCCCAAGTTTTATCACCTAGCAATGGATAAAATACTGAGCGGATAGCTAGTGGAAAACCTTTGTTATAAGTAAAAAAGGCTAAAGAAAGGGAAACAACAGCATAAATAGACCAAGGATGTAATCCCCAATGGTACATCGTTGCTCCTAATGCAAGATGAGCAGCCTCATCTGAATTAGCAGTAACATTGAGAGGAGTTTCATACCAACCAATAAAATGGGCAACAGGTTCTGCAACACCCCAAAACATTAAACCAACACCTGTACCAGCTGCAAATAACATTGATAACCAAGAAAAAAAGAATAATCTGAGGTTACGTTTTTACCACCTAGACGAATCTTACTATATGGGCTTAAAATTAGAATGAAGCAAAATATAACACAAACATTAGTTGAGGAAACAAATAACCAATCAAAGGTCTCAACAATATATTGTCTTAAGTTAAGTAATGCAGTTTGAATGGAATTAGTTTCAAACGACAATGTCAGCAATAAAAATAAAACAATTAAAGCAAAACTAACAATAAATACAGGACCATGAATATCAAATCCCCATTTTTTTATATTATCCTGACCTACAGTGTAATTAGCATTATCAATGCTATATTTATCGGTAATTTTTTTTCTCTTTCAATTAAATAGATTTTTAAAAAATGAAAGCCATACTGAAATCTAAAAGTAGAAGTATATCTTTAAGGTTAGAAAAAAAATGTAGAAAATAAAAACAGGCTAGCCTTTATTTTATCGTATAACTGAAATCATCGACGCCTAATTTTATTTCTTTTTAAATCTACTAGATACGGATAAAGTCCATATGCTCAATTTTTGGCTTAAATGGATGATGTTGAATATCTTTCAACCTAACCTTGATATTCTCACTACCAATTGCTAGGATAATTGAAATATGAAAACTGAACTTATCTATTTGATTAATAACATCACTATGTATTAGTGCAATAGAAACTGGTGGAAACTCACTTCCATAAATAACTGCTGGAAACTGACCAGATTGACGCAAACGCCTACTAGCACTTTTACCAAGCTCAGCACGGACTACTCCTTCTAATTTCATAAGTCTTTTACATTCTCCAATTTAAAATTTAAATAAAAGCAAATAAATTTTCGCATTTAGAAATTCAATCCAATAGATTTAAAAAACATTAAAACACGAATAGATACGTGAATAAGTAACTTATAATGAATTCCAGGATAGTAACATTAGCTATTTAATTGAGCAATAATTTTTTATAAAATTTCACTTCGGGTAATTAACTTTATTTCTATAGAAAATAGAAACCTAAATATCAGAAATATAAACTGAATTAATTTCAAGTTAAAAAAATAGAAGTACATTTTATTAGAATAGCTTTACTAAAAAATAAAGAGTCTTATGTCAAAGATATTATGGAAAAAAGCATGTCAGCTTAATAGTTCTTTATTGACGATAAAGAGATTATTCAAAAAATCTCCAAGTTACGTGCAAATTCTTTCTGAAGGATTAACAAACTATTGTTACAAAGTAGTCTTTTCTAACGGCAATAAGTATGTCTGGAGATTTAAGATACCTGCTGTTAAAAAAGCATTTCTAATTTCTCAATTTCAAGAGTTCCAAGTACTTTCTTTCATTCAATCTACCTTAATTGCTCCTAAGCCAATTATTGTTAATAGTCAAGGCATCCTTGTTGATTGGATTGAAGGAGATTCATTAAGAGTTATTAAAACAAGTTTTAATTCCGTTCTTAAAATCATTGTTAAAATACATGAATTAAATATAGATAATATTCATATTCCTAGATTTAATTTCATAGAAAAAGTGGATCACTATTGGTCACAAATTAGAAATGAATTGAAAACTCATAAATATCAAAAATTATATAATCACTGGAGAAATATACCTAATTTACCTAGCATTAATAATACATTATGTCACTTTGACCTAACAACATATAATATGGTGAATACAATATTAGGAAATAAAGTGATTGATTGGGAATATGCTACAATAAGCGATCCTCGTTTAGATTTAGCATTAAGTATTAATGCAGCTAATGAAGAAGTTTTTAAATCTGTATCCTATTATTGCAAACTTCGTAAAATCGTAAAAACAAATGATTGGATTGCAGGTGTTTTACTATGGAAGCCAAGAGCAATCATGATGGTAATGTTATGGTACTTACTCAATTATCAAATATGGAATAACCTAAAACACCTATCCGAGGCAGAAAAACTTAAAGATTATTTAATAGATTATTACTAATATCTAACATATATGCACTATATCATAATCAATTGCAATACTTCTTAATTCATTAATAGAAACAAAAAAATATAATTAGTATACTATGAAGAAAATAAAACTTTCCTATATCTGTAGTGATTGTGGTACAAATTTCCCTCGATGGCATGGACATTGTAACATTTGCGGAATGTGGAATACTATAAGTGAAATCAAATTAGCAAAACCTTCTAATCATAGTAAACAAAAATCATCCAGTAAAACTGAAAATAAAATACAAATATTATCAGATATTAATTTGCATAAACTCCCTCGTCTTAAAAGCGGTTTTAAAGAGCTTGACAGAGTTTTAGGTGGTGGGATTGTTCCAGGGGCTACTATTCTAATTGGCGGAAATCCCGGGACGGGCAAATCTACCCTATTACTTCAAATGATATCCATGCTATCAGAAAAAACAACAGCTTTATATGTCACTGGAGAAGAATCTCTCCAACAGATTGCTATGCGTGCATCTCGATTAAAACTCCATAAAAAACACCTAAAAATGTTATCTGAAACCAATATTACTAAAATTTGCGAAATTGCTAAAAAAGAGCAACTTCAAGTGATGATTATAGATTCAATTCAAGTTATGCGTATTACTGAATTACAATCGTCTCCTGGAAGCATAACTCAAGTACGTGAATCAGCAATGGCACTAACCCATTATGCAAAACAAAACAATGTCACAGTATTTATCGTAGGACATGTGACAAAAGATGGAACTTTAGCTGGTCCAAAAATACTTGAACATATTGTGGATTGTTCTATATTGCTGGACAGTAGTGCTGATAGTCGCTTTAGAATGCTTCGTAGTAAAAAAAATCGCTTTGGAGCAATTAATGAACTTGGTGTTTTTTCTATGACAAGCTACGGATTACAGGAAGTACATAATCCTTCTGCAATTTTTTTATCTAAAGAGAAAGAAGATATTCCTGGCAGTTCAATTATGGTCCTTTGGGAAGGAACTCGTCCACTACTTATTGAAGTTCAAGCTTTGGTTAACCGAGCACAAGCCAATAATCCTAGACGAATTTCAGTTGGTTTAGAACAAAATCGATTATCGTTATTGCTAACAATTTTACATAAACATGCCGACCTAGAAATTATTAATCAAGATGTATTTGTTAATGTAGTAGGTGGTGTGAAGATAACAGAAACTAGTGCAGATCTAGCTATTTTAATAGCCTTACTTTCTAGCTTCAAAAATAAATCGCTCCCAAAAGATACAATAATATTTGGTGAAGTAGGTCTTGCAGGAGAAATTCGTCCAGTACCTAGTGGACAAGAACGTTTAAAGGAAGCATCTAAACATGGCTTTAAAAAAGCAATTATTCCTTCAGCTAATGTTCAAAAAAACACAACATATAGTTTAAAAACCTACAGCGTTAAAAAATTATCAGAAGCAATTAAGATTATTGATAAATTATAATGAAATATAAATTAATATGTTTATATATTATCTGAGAATATTACGTTGATAAAGCTATTAGTTCTAAAAGACTATGATATAATCCTCGTGTGATTTTATTTTATAATAAACAGAGTATATACAATGGCAGATTTATCAAAATACAGAAACATTGGTATTTTCGCTCACGTTGATGCAGGGAAAACTACTACTACGGAGCGTATCTTAAAGCTAACGGGTCAAATCCATAAAACTGGAGAAGTTCATGATGGAGAATCAACTACTGATTTTATGGAACAAGAAGCAGAACGTGGTATTACTATTCAGTCTGCAGCTGTTAGCTGTTTCTGGAATAACCATCGTCTGAATATTATTGACACTCCTGGACATGTAGATTTTACCGTAGAAGTATATCGTTCTCTGAAAGTCCTCGACGGAGGTATTGGTGTATTTTGTGGATCTGGTGGTGTGGAGCCTCAGTCGGAAACTAATTGGCGTTATGCAAATGAATCCAATGTTGCTCGTCTAATTTTTATTAATAAATTAGATCGTATTGGTGCTAATTTTTTCAATGTTGTAAAACAAATAAAAAGCCTACTAGGTGCTAATCCATTAGTCATGACAGTCCCAATTGGTCAAGAAAATCAGTTTATTGGCGTGGTGGATATATTAAATCTTAAGGCATATGTTTGGGATGAAACAGATTTTCCTGAAAATTATGAAATTCAAGATATTCCATCAGATATGCTTGAAAGCATTACAATTTATCGAAAAGAACTAATTGAAACAGCTGTTGAACAAGATGATTATCTAATGGAATCTTATATGGAAGGCGAAGAGATTTCTATTGAAAATATTAAAACTTGTATCCGAAAAGGTACGAAAAACTTAGAATTTTTCCCCACTTTTTGCGGTTCCGCATTTAAAAATAAGGGTATGCAACTAATTCTAGATGCAATTGTAGATTATCTTCCTTCTCCAACAGAAGTAAATCCTCAACCTTTAATAAATCCCGAAACAGGAAAACCAACTGGAGAAATGGCTACAGTATCTGAAGATAATCCTTTTCGTGCCCTAGCATTTAAAATTATGGATGACCGTTTCGGTAGCTTGACATTTATCCGCATCTATTCAGGTTGTCTAAATAAAGGAGATACTATTCTCAATAGCACAACCAATAAAACAGAACGTGTTGGTCGAATGGTTGAAATGCAGGCCAATGAACGCAATGAGCTGACTAATGCCCAAGCTGGTGATATTATTGCTATTGTAGGTATGAAAAATGTGCAAACCGGTCATACTTTATGTGATGTTAAAAACAAATGCACACTTGAGCCAATGATCTTCCCAAGTCCAGTCATTTCAATTGCTGTATCCCCAAAAAATAAAGGAGGTTCCGAAAAAATGGCTGTTGCACTTAATAAAATGATTGCAGAAGATCCATCTTTTCAAGTTGAAACTGATAATGAAACAGGGGAAACTATCCTTAAAGGTATGGGAGAGCTACATCTAGACATTAAAATTGATATTCTAAAACGTACATATAATGTTGAACTAAATGTTGGTGCTCCTCAAGTTGCTTACCGGGAAACTATTACACAAACTGTCGAAGATAGTTATACACATAAAAAACAGTCTGGTGGTGCTGGTCAATTTGCTAAAATTGATTATCGCATAAAACCAGGTAAATTAAATTCTGGTTTTATATTCTCTTCAAAAGTCGTTGGTGGAAATGTCCCTAAAGAATTTTTACCTGCAGTAGAAAAAGGTTTTTTATCAATGATGAATAATGGCATTTTAGCTGGTTTCCCAATATTAGATATTGAGATTGAACTATTTGATGGTGCTTTTCATTCGGTTGATTCATCAACCATTGCATTTGAAATTGCTTCAAAAAATGCATTCAGACAATCTATGCCTAAAACAGATCCAAAACTCCTTGAACCAATAATGTACGTTGATGTGTTTACTCCAGGAGATCATATTGGTGATGTAATTGGTGATCTAAATCGTCGTCGCGGAATAATTAAAGATCAGCAATCGACTGCTACAGGAGTACGTATTAAAGCCAATGTACCTTTATCAGAGATGTTTGGTTATATTGGCCATTTACGTACCATGACATCTGGTCGTGGACAATTTTCTATGGAATTTAATCACTATACAAAATGTCCTGACAAAATTGCTGAAGATATAATCGCTACAAAAAAAGAGAAAAATAGCAAAAAATAAGTAATATACTTAACTTTAAACCATATTAGCTCTTAGTATTTCTATTGAAAGCAGATGGTTTAAAGTTTGTAATTGAATCTTTATATGATAGAATCATTCTTTATGATTTACTCACAAGTGAGGCTATCATTTCAATATGTAGAGTTGAATCATTTAAACAAGGTATATAGGTGAATTTACGACCTCCAGCTTCCATGTACTTATTTTTATATCTTACTAAAATTTCTTCTAAAGTTTCTAAACAATCACATGAAAAACCTGGAGCTAAAACATCGACATTTTTGATTCCTTGATTTGGAAGTTCTTTGAGGATTTTATCTGTATATGGACTTAACCATCTTATTCTGCCAAAACGAGATTGATATGAAAAACCAATCTCTTTGCTTTTTAATTCTAATACTTGCGCAAGTAAATCTGTTGTTTGTTTACAAAAACTAGGATAAATATCTCCACTTCTAGTTACATAAGATTCCGGAATACCATGATATGAACATAGTAAATAATCTCCTTTTCCATTATTTTTCCATGACTTTCTAATACTGTGAGCCAATGCCTTAATATATAAAGGATGATTATGATAATTGCAAATTAACCTATACGTCGGAATTAAAGGGATTTTCTTAAACACTTTTACTAATCTATCAAAAACTGCAGCAGTTGTTGTTCTAGAATATTGAGGGAAAAGAGGCAATATAATAATATCTGTAACTTTTTTAGATAATAGTTCTTGCACTCCGCTCTCTAAACTAGGTGAACCATAGGTCATACCTGATGACACTGGTAATTTCAACCTTTTATTCAATAATTGTACTTGTCTCTGAGTATATAAAATTAATGGTGAACCTTCATCCATCCAAATTTTTTGATATAACTTTGTTACTTTCTTAACTCGCATAGGTAATACTAGAGCATACAAAATGGGATACCACAACCAAGCATTTATGTCTATTACTCGCCTGTCAGATAATAACTGTCTTAGAAAAAGACTAACTCCAGTCATCGTTGGTTTACTAGGGGAACCAAGATTAACTAGCAAAACACCTAAGTTATTGCTATTTTTCATTATTTAAAATATAAAATATTAATTAATAATTACAGTCCATATATATTAAAAAGACCTCTACAAGGAAATTATATTAATGCTTTCTTGATATCATTAGTAAGTTCAGTTACTTTTTTTTCAGCATCAAACTTTAAATACCTTATATTACCAAGTTTAGCTTCTTCAAGATAATAAGAACTCAATGGAGCTGTTTGATCATAGTATATACTTAAACGAGCACGAATAGTTTCTTCTTTATCATCATTACGAATGATTAATTTTTCTCCAGTTATATCATCTTTACCTTCAACTTTAGGTAAATTATAAATTGTATGATAAGTACGACCTGAAGCGAGATGTATACGACGACCAGCTATACGTTTTACAATTTCATCATTGCTAATATTTAATTGAATAACATAATCTATAGTTATTTTCATTTCCTTTAATGAATTAGCTTGCAAGATCGTTCTAGGAAAACCATCAAATATAAAACCTTTATAACAATCCTTTTGAGCAATCCGATCCTTAATTAAACTTAATATAATATTATCAGAAACTAGATTGCCAGAATTAATTATTGCTCTGGCTCGTTTCCCTAGTTTAGTTTCTTTTTTAATAGCAATACGCAAAATATCACCTGGTGATATTTTTGGGAGATGATACCTTTCCATAAGCAATCGAGCTTGTGTACCTTTACCTGAACCTGGAGGACCTAGAAAAATAATACGCATATCTAATTCCATTTAAATAAATTATAAGTAATACTGAAATTATTGCTTTGTATATCCAATTTAATTGGAATAGTTCAATAAATAATAAAGCTTGCATAATTATGCAAGCTTTATTAGATTTCTATTTTAGAAAATTATGTTTTTACGATCAGTGTATTAATAGCAACTAAAAACTTAGACGGATCCTCAATCGAACCACGTTCAGTTAACATAGCTTGACCTAATAACACTTCAACCCAATAAGAAAAAATCCGCTCATCAGGTTCATCTGCCATACATTTTACTAACTCATTCTTTGGGTTAATTTCAAATATATATTTTACTTTAGGAACTTCCTGACCAGCAGATTCTAAAAGCTTAGACATTTGTGTTCCCATTTCAAAATCATCAGTAACCACCACAGCTGGTGTTGTTGCTAATTTAAATGTTATTCGAACTTCCTTAACTCGGTCGCCTAAGTATTCCTTAATACGTTCAATAACAGATTTAAACTCCTCTTCTGTTTCTTTATGCTTCTCTTGTTTTGTTTTATCATCAAATTGACTTAAATCAAGACCTGATTTAGTTATAGATTGGAATTTTTTACCATTAAACTCAGTTAAATGATTCATTAACCATTCATCAATACGATTAACCATTAAAATTACTTCAATACCTTTGGCATGAAACTGTTCTAAATGGGGACTGCTTTTAGCTGTCACATAATTATCTGCTGTTAAGTAATAGATTTTATCTTGCCCTTCTTTCATTCGATCAATATAAGAAAGAAATCCTACTGTCTGCTTAGAAGAGTCTGATTTCGTTGAAGAAAAACGGAGTAATCCAGCAATTTTTTCCTTATTTACAAGATCTTCTGCTGGACCTTCTTTCATAACCATTCCAAATTCTTGCCAAAATTTTTGGTATTTCTCTGCATCATTGTTTGCTAAATTCTCTAGGAGAGCAAGAATACGCTTAGTACAGGCACTACGTAATGACTGGGTCACTTTATTATCTTGAAGAATTTCTCGAGAAACATTAAGAGGCAAATCATTCGAATCTATTAAACCACGAACAAAACGCAAATAAGCAGGAATTAGCTGTTTGGCATCATCCATAATAAATACACGCTGTACATATAGCTTAAGACCAGATTTATGTTCACGATTCATCATATCCCATGGTGCCTTAGAAGGAATGTAAAGCAGGCTGGTATAATCATTTTTCCCCTCTACACGATTATGACTCCAAAGCATTGGATCACTAAAATCATGCGAAACATGCTTGTAAAATTCCTTATACTCCTCTTCTTTTATGTCTGATTTGTTTCTTGTCCAAAGGGCTTGTGCTTTGTTAATTTGTTCCCATTCTGTTTTTTCAGTTTCTTGACCTTTTTTATCCTTAACTTTAGTCATCATACAAACAGGAATACTAATATGATCAGAATATTTACTAATCACTTCACGTAAACGCCACTCATTAAGAAATTCTTTTCCCTCTTCACGCATATGTAAAATTACATCCGTACCCCGAGATTCTTTAATGATATTTTCAATAGTATATTCACCTTCTCCTGACGAATGCCATTCCACCCCATTATTAGATGACAAACCAGAACGAGTACGCACAGTTACAGAATCAGCGACGATAAATGCTGAATAAAAACCAACACCAAATTGACCGATCAATTGAGAATTTTTACTTTGCTCTTCTGAAAGATTAGAAAAAAATTCTGAAGTACCTGACTTAGCAATTGTTCCTAAATGTTCAATTACATCATTTCGACTCATACCAATACCGTTATCTGAAACTGTTAATGTATTGGTTATTTTATCAAAGGATAATTTTACTTTAAGGTCCCCATCACCTTGATAAAGCTCTGGATTTGACAATGCTCGAAAACGTAACTTATCGGACGCATCTGACGCGTTTGAAATTAGCTCGCGCAGAAAAATTTCTTTATTTGAATAAAGAGAATGAACCATAAGGTTAAGTAACTGTTTTACTTCCGATTGAAAGCCGCGAGTTTCCTTATTTTTCGTTGCCATTTCACTCATACTAGCTTTAGCTCCATAATAGATAAATTTTTATGTGTTTTAAAATATATAAGGACTAAAACACTTCATAATATCCCTTCGATTAACTTGGGGATCACAAAATTAAATTCAAGGTTATTGCTCATAAAAAAATTTATTATATTGAGTATTAAAAATCGAACTCTACTTAATATAGAATGTTTAATTCTATATTAAGTATATTTTAATCATGATAAAACTAGATTATTTTATAAAATAGTACAAATTAAATCATTACCAAGTAAATCTTTTCAACTCTCCCCAAAAAACTATACTCATAATAACTTTTCCAAAAAAGAAAAATCTCTTAGAATGATAGAAATTGTATTAAAATAATTAAAATTATGAATAAAAGTTTACTTACTAACATTATTGCATTATCTATACTCAGCATAAGTTATTATTTGAATAATCAACTTTTTTTTTATACTGGATTATTTGCTTTTTCAGGTTCAATCACTAATTATCTAGCTGTCTATATGCTATTTGAGAAAATTCCTTATATCTATGGTTCTGGGGTTATTCCTTCTAAATTTAAGGAGTTTAAATCTTCAATTAAAAATTTAATGATGGAAGAATTTTTTACTAAAGAGAATATAGATACCATTATGAAAAAAGAACTATTTCATAATAAATCAATAGATTTTAAATTAATTTTAAATAAAATTAATTTTGAGCCAACTTTTAGTTCTTTAATACAAGTAATTAGTGAGTCCTCATTTGGAGGAATGTTAAACATGTTTGGTGGTAAGGAAGCATTATATCCATTAAAAGAACCTTTTGTCCGAAAAGTAAAAAAATCAATAATTGAGATTACTCAAAGCAAAGAAATACAAAACATAATTCAGGAACAACTTCATACTTCTTTGATAAAAAAAGATATTCAGGAAAATATAACTCATATTATTGAAAAACGCTTAAAAGAACTGACACCAAAATTAGTTAAAGAAATGATAAAAAAAATAATCAAAGAACATTTAGGCTGGTTAGTAGTTTGGGGAGGTTTATTCGGTGGTTTGATTGGTATCATTTCATCATTTATTCAAATGTAGAATAAAACCTCAACACCATACAGAATTTTAATATCATTCTACTAGGAATTAATATTCCTAAAATGTAAGCAATAATACAAATTGCATAGAAAAAACAGTTCTTTCTAGGATCAACAAAAATTTGTAACTAGTATAAAACTTTTTCTTTTTCATTAATACATTGAAATATAAGCTTATCTTGATTTAGCAATACTTTTACTCTCCCTCCAGAAATTAATGAACCAAATAGTAATTCATTAGCTAAAGGTTGTCTGATTTTTTCTTGAATCACTCTTCTCATTGGACGAGCACCCATAAATTTGTCATAACCTTTGCAAGCTAACCAAGATTTAGCTTCCTCTGATATTTCAAAAGATACTCCTCGCTCATCTAATTGAACTTGTAATTCTACAATAAATTTATCAACAACTTGACGAACAACATTTTTATCGAGATTTTTAAACCAAATAATTTTATCTAAACGATTTCTAAATTCAGGCGAAAAAAATCTATTAATAGCTAACATGGAATCATCACTGTTATCTTGTTTAATTAAACCTATGGACCTTCTTTTAGCATCTTGGATTCCTGTATTAGTAGTCATAACTAAAATTACATTGCGAAAATCTGCCTTACGACCACTATTATCTGTTAATGTCCCATTATCCATAATTTGCAGCAGCAAATTAAGAATATCAGGATGTGCTTTTTCAATTTCATCTAAAAGCAGAACTGAATGAGGGTGTTTAGTTACTACATCAGTTAATAAACCACCTTGATCATAGCCCACGTAACCTGGAGGAGCACCAATTAAACGACTTACAGAATGACGTTCACTATATTCTGACATGTCAAAACGAAGTAACTCAATACTCAATAATTTAGATAATTGAATAGTAACTTCTGTTTTTCCTACCCCAGTAGGACCAGCAAATAGAAATGAACCTACTGGTTTATTATTTTCTCCAAGACCTGAACGTGTTAATTTAATCGATTCACTTAATGCACTGATTGCAATATCTTGTCCAAAAACTAACATTTTCATTTGACGATCTAATTGTTCTAATAGATATTTATCAGATGATGATATTGATTTCTCTGGAATCCGGGCTATCTTAGCAACAATAGCTTCAATATCAGCTACCCCAACAGTTTTTCTACGACGACGTATAGGTAGTAAACGACTATATGCTCCAACTTCGTCAATAACATCAATAGCTTTATCTGGTAAATAACGACCATTAATATACTTTGCTGAAAGTTCAACAGCAGCCCGAAGAGCTTTACTAGTATAACGAACTTCATGATAGGATTCGTATTTCTGTTTCAAACCAACCAGTATTTTCATGGTATCATCTAAAGAAGGCTCTAAAATATCAATATTTTGGAACCGACGAGATAAAGCATGTTCCTTCTCAAAAATATTATTATATTCCTTATAGGTAGTAGAACCAATACAACGAAGTTTACCCCGACTTAACAATGGCTTAATTAAATTTGCAGCATCAACTTGACCACCAGAAGTCGCTCCAGCACCAATAATAGTATGTATTTCATCAATGAATAAAATAGTATTCTCTTCATTTTCAAGCTGTCTTAAAACCGATTTTAAACGTTTTTCAAAATCACCTCGATATTTTGTTCCTACCAATAATAGGCCAATATCTAAAGAATAAACAATATTATCCTTCATAAATTCAGGGACTTGACCCTCAACAATTTTCCATGCTAACCCTTCAGCAATTGCAGTTTTACCAACACCAGATTCACCTACTAACAATGGGTTATTCTTACGACGACGACATAATATTTGAATGATACGATCAAGCTCCCTATCACGACCAATTAATGGATCAATGTTACCTTGCTTGGCTACTTGATTCAGATTAGCTGCAAATTTTTCTAAAGGTTCCGTAGAATTTACTTCTTCATTTTTTTTAAAAGAATCAGAAGATTCAGTAATTCTACGAGAAATAAAATTAACAATATCCAATCGAGTTATATTATTCTTTTTAAGTAAGTATACAGCATGAGATTCTTGCTCACTAAAGATAGCTATTAAAACGTTAGCACCAACAACTTCATTACTTCCAGAAGATTGCACATGAAATATAGCACGCTGTAAAACTCGTTGAAAACTTAAAGTAGGTTGAGTTTCTCGAGTTTTATCACATTTAGGAATGAGAGGAGTAGTTTTGTTAATAAATAAATCCAACTCCCGGCGTAAATTATCTAGATTTACCTGGCAAGATAACAATGCTTCTCTAGCTGTATCATTATCTAACAGTGTTAATAATAGATGTTCTACAGTTATGAATTCATGTCTTTTTTCTCTAGCACGAGCAAATGCAGCATTTAAACTTGACTCTAATTCTTTATTGAGCATATATGCCTCCTGGTAAGAACAATCTCATTGCTCGAAACAAGTAATGACACTTGTATTTTATTACCAATTTCTCTAGAGTAAATGCTACTTAAATTCAACTCTAGCTGCTCTCAGAGATTTAGAACTAACTTGTGAACATTTATATAATGATATAACTTAACTTATTAATATATCTAAATAATTTTAAATTTCAAAACAAATAAACCAAGAAGTTCAATAAAACTTTAATACTATTTAATCCTAGTTAATTTTGAAAAAATTAATATTATCAATAAACTAAAAAATCTATATTTTAAAATAACCATTTAAAAATAGCAGTACACATAAAATAATGCTAAGAAATAACTATTACATATGCTTTAATCAATTGAATTGAATATACCAAATTATTAACTAAATATAGATTTATATAGGACTCAGTTAAAAGCATAAAAACAAAGACTTAATCTAGTAAAAGACTACATATTAATAATTGCATTAAATAATGAACTAGGACGCATTAATATTGATGCTTTAGTAGCATCAAATAAGTAACGTCCTCCAAAATCTCCTGTCATTCCTTGCACATTATTTAATTCAGATATAATGGATTCTTCATTTTGAGAAAGTGCTTTCGCTATAGGAGTAAATTTTTTCTTTAAATCTAAATCGAGATTTTGCCTAGCTAACTTATCTGCCCAATATTTTGCTAAATAATAATGGCTACCTCGATTATCTAATTCACCAACTTTACGAGAAGGAGACCTATCATCATCAAGAAACTGAGTTATTGCTTTATTTAAAGCATCAGATAAAATCCTTGCGTTTTTATTACTTTTTGTTATACTCAAATGCTCTAACGAACTAGCTAAAGCAAGAAACTCACCTAAAGAATCCCAACGCAAATGGTTTTCTGTTTTAACTTGTTGCATGTGCTTAGGTGCACAACCACCAGAACCTGTTTCAAATAAAACCCCACCGTTCATTAAATGTATAATCGACAGCATTTTTGCAGATGTGCCTACTTCAAGTATTGGAAATAAATCAGTTAAATAATCACGCAAAACATTACCTGTTACTGAAATTGTATCCAATCCTTCTTTCATACGAATCAAAGAAAATTGACATGCATCTGAAGGCTTCAAAATCCGAATATCTAAAGAAGCAGTATCGAATTCAAGCAAGTAAAGTTCGACCTTTTTAATAATTTGAGCGTCATGAGCACGGTTTTTATCTAACCAAAATACTGTTGGGATAGACAAAGAAAAAGCTTGTTTTACAGCTAATTTTACCCAATCTCGAATAGGAGTATCTTGAACTCGACACATTCGAAAAATATCTCCTTCTTCTACATCTTGTTCCAAAAAAACAAAACCTGAATTACTAACTACTTGAACGGTTCCAGAAGTATTAAGAACAAAGGTTGTATCATGTGAGCCATATTCTTCTGCTTTTTTTGCCATAAGCCCAATATTAAATATGCTACCCATCGTAGTTGGGTCAAACGCACCATGTTTTTTACAAAAATCAATTACTGTTTGATAAACCCCTGAATAGGTACTGTCTGGGATAACTGCTTTAGTGTCTTTAAATTCATGATTTGGTCCTAACATTTTTCCAGATGCACGAAGCATTCCTGGTATTGATGCATCAATAATAACATCACTTGGAACATGAAAATTAGTAATGCCAAGCTTTGAATCAACCATTGCTAACTGAGGCTGAGTTTGATGAACTATTTCAATAGCTGATTTTATTTCATTTTTTTCAGATGTAGGTAATAAATCGATTTTAGCATATAAATCAGCCAAACCATTTGATGGCTTTATTCCAAGTTGTTTAAATTTATTACCATATTTTTTAAATACTGAACTATAATATGTCTCAATAGCATACCCAAAAATAATTGGATCAGAAATTTTCATCATACTTGCTTTCATATGCAAAGAAAAAAGCAACTCTTTTTCTTTGGCATCAATCATCTCTCGTTTGAAGAAGTCTACCAACGCAGATTTTTTCATCACTGAAGCATCAATAATTTCTTGATCTTGTAGAGAAAATAATTCTTTAAGTACTCTGATTGAACCATTAGTTGTAGTTAATTTAATAGTTACTTCTGTCTTACCATTTAAAGTAATAGATTGCTCATTATCTAAAAAATCCTGGCTAGACATACTTGATATATGAGTTTTAGAATTGGAGTTCCACTTTCCTATTGAGTGAGGATTTTTTCTTGCATAATTTTTAACCGATAAAGGAATAAATCGAATTGAATTGCCATCTCTTAATAATTGGTTAACTGCACTACCTTTAATTCTATCGTAAGTACTCTTAATGTTTTTTTCTAGATAATTAACTGGTTCTTCAGAATAGTTAGGTAAATCATAACCCCTTTCTTGCAACTCTTTAATTGCCATTTTTATCTGAGGAAGAGAAGCTGAAATATTAGGAAGTTTAATGATGTTCGCTTCTGGAGTTTTCACTAGTTTAGCTAAATATTTTAATCCATCAGTAATATGTTGCTCTTTTTTTAAGTAACTGGAAAAACTAGCAATAATACGTGATGCTAAAGAAATATCACAAACTTCAATATTAATACCAGAAGAAATGGTAAAAAACTTAATTATAGGCAATAAAGAATATGTCGATAAAGCTGGTGCTTCATCAGTCATGGTATAAACAATAGTAGATTTTTGTCTAGGCATAAAACACTGTCCTATGATAGGATATATTTTGATGGATAAAATATATACATTCTGTTATTTCTTCACCAATAAAAATAACACAAGTATGATATATAATCACCTAATATAATAGTACAATTGCCAACTACATCTAAAGAAAAAAATAAAAATCTTAAACCATTATTTTATTCTAACGCAAGCAAATCTACGTCTACCAACTTGAAAAATATAAGTTCCAGTGTTAAGCTTTAACATGATGTCTGTTATTCTTTGACCATCAATTCTTACTGCACCCTGCTGTATCATACGTAAAGCGTCCGAAGTAGAAACACAAAGTTTTGATTCCTTCAAAATATTTTTAATTGGCAAACCAAGCGCATATTTAAATTCTGGCATTCTATTTGGAATTTTTTTCTTCTGGAAACAATCAATAAATTTATCTTCTGCAAGACTAGCTTCTGATTTGCTATGAAAACGAGAGACAAGTTCTTTTGCTAGTAAAATCTTAATATCACGTGGATTTTTACCAAATTTAACATCTGTTTTTAATTGATTAATTTCTTTCAGACTTCGTAGAGATAATAGTTCATAATAATTCCACATCATATTATCAGAAATAGACATTATTTTACCAAACATCTCATTGGGCGGTTCACTAATACCAATGTAATTACATGCAGATTTAGACATTTTTTGTTTACCATCTAAACCAAGTAACAATGGCATCATCAATACTATTTGCGGTCGTTGTCCATCTATCTTTTGTAATTCACGACCCATAAGCAAGTTAAATTTCTGATCTATGCCTCCTAACTCAATATCACTATGTAAAATTACTGAATCATAACCTTGTAATAATGGATATATAAATTCATGAATAAAAATCGGTTTGGCGCTCATATAGCGACTTTTAAAATCATCCCGCTCAAGCATACGTGCAACTGTATGTTTGGATGCTAAAAGAATGATTCCTTCAGAATCTAACTTTGATAACCAGCTAGAATTAAAAAAAACATCTGTTTTTTTAGGGTCCAAAATCTTAAAAATTTGTTCCTTATAAGTGGTAGAATTTTTTAATATATCTGTCTTATTCAATCTAGGACGCATGCAATTCTTTCCTGAAGGATCACCAATCATTGCAGTAAAGTCACCAACTAAAAATTTTACTTTATGACCTAAATTTTGAAAAATACGTAATTTGTTTAAAATAACAACATGACCTAAATGAATATCTGGTGCCGTAGGATCAAAGCCTAATTTAATATAGAGAGGGCGTCTCTCTCTTAACTTAATCAGTAATTCTTCTTCAGAAATTAATTCTTCTACACCACGATTAATTTCAGCTAACACTAACTCAATATCCACAATTTACATTCACTCTCATAACTAATAATTAATCATTCTACTTTAATAGCGCTATTTTTCAAAACAGGTTAGACTCATAGACATCGATATTTCAAATTTACGGAATCCAATTCAGCATGTTAACTATTCTAACTCAAATTTCATCAACTTATCGAAGCTTTATTGTATTTGCTACTGGATTAATAATCATCAGTATTTTTCTTCCTAATTATAAAAAACTGCAACAAGAGAAAAAACACTATCAAATTGGACATCATTACCCTTTATATATCAGCAATAAAGAACTTCATTCTAGTTATAATAACTCAGATCTATCCCAGTCAATTAAGCGTTGGAATAAACATACTGTAGGTTATGGTGAAAACAGTGCAATTTTATTTCAACGGCTTGGTTTATCTTCTCGACTACTATATCAACTAGCAAATACGAATGATGATATTAAATCTCAATTAACCAAATTAAAACCAGGCGATATATTAGAGTTTGGTTTTGATGAAAATCAAACTTTAGCTGAATTAAGGCGATCAGTGAGTCCTATTAAAACATTTATTATTTATAAAACTGATTCTGGTTTTGACTCTAAATTTGAAGAAAAAGAGCTAAATTTTGAATATAACTATGTAGAAGCTAAAATCACTTCTAATTTTTGGAATGCTGCTATTAATGCTGGTTTAACAGCAAATCAGATTATGGAAATTGCAGAAATCTTTGGTTGGGATATTGATTTTTCCCTTGATATTCGAATTGGTGATCAATTTAAAGTACTTTATCAAGAACAAGTAGTTGAAGGTGAAATTATTGGACGAGGTAAAATCGTAACAGCTATATTTACTAACCAAGGACGTACATTTACTGCAATTTTAGATGATAAAACTAATAATTATTACGATCAAAATGGTCATGCGATGAAAAAAGCTTTTTTACGTTCTCCTGTAGATTTTCGTCGTGTTTCATCAAACTTTAATCCTCGCCGGTTACACCCAATAACAGGAAAAATACAACCGCATCGAGGTACAGACTACGCTGCACCAATTGGTACTCCTGTTTGGTCTGCAGGAGATGGTATAGTCCAAAAATCAAGCTACAATAAGTTTAACGGGAATTATGTCTTTATTCGCCATAATCAACATTACGTAACTAAATATTTACACCTAGAAAAACGGATGGTAAAAGTTGGTCAGCGTGTTAAACAAGGTCAAACAATCGGAACTGTAGGTGCAACAGGCCGTGTAACAGGGCCGCATTTACACTATGAGTTTTTGTTTAATGGGGTACATAAAAATGCTCGCACTGTTGAACTACCAAAATCTAACCCTTTAACTGGAGAAGAAAAAACAAACTTTATTACTAACGCAAAAATCTATTTAATACAACTGAATCACTACAGGAATGCACTTTATGAAAACAATGTTAGTAGGAATTCTTAGATAAATTAAATCAGTAATACGCATACTGTGCTTACTTTAAGTATATCAATGTAGCAAATAGTTAAGATTTCTACTATTACTTTAAATAAGATTTAAGCAGATTCATCTTGTTAGAATCATCTCTAGCTTCAAACAAGTTTAGTATTTTGTATTCTAAATGAATTTAATGCATCAGTTTTAATAGGAAATTTTACATGAGTATTTTAAATCATTTTCAAAAACGTTATGAAATTGCTAAACATGAGGAATTATCGTTACAAGATTTTTTAGAACTATGTAAAAATGACAAAAGCGCTTATGCTAATGCTGCTGAACGTTTGCTTATGGCTATCGGCAAACCTAATCTGGTAGATACTACGAAAAATCCTCAGTTAAGTCGAATTTTTTCAAATCGAATTATATCAAAATACGAAACATTTGAAGACTTCCACGGTATGGAAGACGCTATTGAACAAATTGTTTCCTATTTAAAGCATTCTGCTCAAGGATTAGAAGAACGCAAACAAATTCTTTATCTATTAGGTCCTGTTGGTGGAGGCAAATCTTCACTAGCTGAAAAACTAAAAATATTAATGCAAAAAATCCCTATTTATGTTCTTTCCGCTAATGGTAAACAAAGCCCTGTTAATGAAACGCCTTTATGTTTATTTGATATTAATCAAGATGGGCAATTACTTAAAAAAGAGTATGGTATTGAAAATCGTTATCTATCCTCGATTATGTCACCATGGGCTGTAAAACGTTTGCATGAGTTTTCTGGTGATATTTCTAAATTTAAAGTAGTTAAAACTTATCCTTCAATTCTTAACCAAATTGCTATAGCTAAAACTGAACCTGGAGATGAAAATAATCAAGATATCTCATCTTTAGTTGGAAAGGTAGATATACGTCAACTTGAATATTTCTCTCAAAATGATCCTGACTCTTATAGTTACTCTGGTGCACTTTGCAAAGCTAACCAAGGATTGATGGAATTTGTAGAAATGTTTAAAGCACCAATTAAAGTTCTACATCCATTATTAACAGCAACTCAAGAAGGTAATTTTAATAGCACTGAAGGACTATCTGCTTTGCCATTTGACGGAATAATCCTTGCTCATTCAAATGAATCTGAATGGAAAAATTTTCGAAATAATAAAAAAAATGAGGCATTTTTAGATCGCATCTACATAGTTAAGGTGCCTTACTGCTTACGTATTTCTGAAGAAGCAAAAATCTATCAAAAACTTCTTAACCATTCAGCTTTATCTAAAGCACCATGTTCACCAAATACGCTTGATCTGCTCGCTCAATTTAGTATTTTATCAAGACTTAAGCAGCCGAAGAACTCTTCGTTATTTTCAAAGATGCGTGTTTACAATGGCGAGACCTTAAAAGATACAGATCCCAAAGCTAAAAGTTATCAAGAATACCGCTATTATGCTGGTATTGATGAAGGAATGTCAGGTTTATCAACTCGTTTTGCATTTAAAATTTTATCTCGTGTATTTAATTTTGATCAAAGTGAAGTTGCAGCAAATCCTGTACACTTATTCTATGTTATTGAACAACAAGTTGAACGTGAACAATTTCCTCAAGAACAAACAGAAAAATACCTAGAATATTTAAAAGGATATTTAGTCCCACGTTACATTGAATTTATTGGTAAAGAAATTCAAACTGCCTATTTAGAATCTTATTCTGAATATGGACAAAATATTTTTGATCGCTATGTTATTTATGCTGATTTCTGGATTCAAGATCAAGAGTATCGTGATCCTGAAACTGGCCAATTATTTGATCGATCATCATTAAATAGTGAATTAGAAAAAATTGAAAAACCTGCAGGAATCAGTAATCCAAAAGATTTCCGTAATGAAATTGTGAATTTTGTCTTGCGTGCTAAAGCCCATAATAATGGACTTAATCCAATCTGGACTAGCTATGAAAAACTTCGTACTGTGATTGAAAAAAAAATGTTCTCTAATACAGAAGAATTACTCCCAGTAATTTCATTTAACACAAAAACTTCTTCTGAAGATCAAAAGAAACATGATGATTTTGTTGCTCGTATGATGAAAAAAGGCTATACGGAAAAGCAAGTAAGATTATTATCTGAGTGGTATTTACGTGTACGTAAATCTTCTTAGATATAGATAATAAATATACTGCTTAGAGGAAATTCATGGTACAAATTATTGATAGACGACTTAATACAAAAAACAAAAGCGCAATCAATCGTCAACGTTTTTTACGTCGTCATAAAAAACAAATTAAAGAGTCACTAAACGAAGCAGTTAATCGTAGGTCCATAACTAATATTGATTCTTGTGAAAATATTTCAATTCCTCACAGAGATATTACAGAACCTATCTTTCAACAAGGACAAGGGGGTATACAAGAAAAAGTTAATCCTGGTAATGATAAATTTGTTTTTGGTGATAAAATTCAACGACCTAAAAACCAATCCAATCAAGAGAACAATAATAATTTATCTAATAAGAAAAAAGATCAATTCGTTTTTCAGATATCCAAAGATGAATATCTTGACCTACTATTTAACAATTTAGAACTACCTAATCTAGAAGAGAAACCAAACAATAAAATCAATAAATGGGAAATACGTAGATCTGGATTTCAAACTTCAGGAATTCCTTTTAATATAGCTATTACTCATTCTCTAAAACAATCATTTGCTCGCAGAATTGCTATGACTGCAAGCAAAAAAAATAAAATTAAAAAACTAAAAAATGAACTTGATAGGATAAAAAAATCAGGTAGTAAACGCCAAACTCTAAAGGAGAAGAGTCTAAAAAAAGAAATTAGTTTATTACAAAATAAAATTAAAAAAATTCCATTTATCGATACGCTTGATCTTCGTTTCAAACATTATGAAAAACAACCTGTTTTATCCAGTCAAGCCGTAATTTTCTGCTTGATGGATGTCTCTGGATCTATGAATCAAATTACAAAAGATATTGCTAAACGCTTCTATTTATTATTATACTTGTTCTTGACTCGTACCTATGAAAGTGTCGAATTGGTATTTATTCGACATCATACGCAAGCAAAAGAAGTAGATGAATATGATTTTTTCTACTCACAAGAAACTGGTGGTACTATTGTATCTAGTGCTTTAAAACTTATGATGACAATCCTACAAGATCAAGACCGTTACCCAGAAAAAGAGTGGAATATATATGCTGCGCAAGTATCTGATGGAGATAATTGGGCTGAAGATTCTCCTAGATGTAAAGAACTGTTAATAAAAAAAATCCTACCAAGATGCCAATATTACTCCTATATTGAAATTACCAAACGTTCCTATCAAACTTTATGGAATGAATATAAAAAGCTTGAACGAATAACTAGTAATTTTTCGATGAAAAACATCAAAAATATAGATGATGTTTTTCCTACATTTAGAGAATTATTCCAAAAAAAATAATCTAGAAGAAAGAAAGATAGAATGAACATAAAAAACAAAACGTTACCAGATTTTCCAGACTGGACGTTTGATTCACTTAGACGTTATCATAAAGAAATAAAAAGAGTAGCTAAACACTATCACCTTGATACTTATCCTAATCAAATTGAAATTATTACCTCTGAACAGATGATGGATACTTATTCAAGTATTGGAATGCCAATTAACTATCATCATTGGTCTTTTGGAAAAAGATTTATTCAAATAGAACAAGAATACGTACATGGAAAAATGGGATTAGCTTATGAAATTGTTATCAATTCAAATCCTTGTATAGCATATTTATTAGAAGAAAATACTGCAGCTATGCAAGCATTAATTATAGCGCATGCATGTTATGGACATAATTCTTTCTTTAAGGGAAATTACCTTTTCCAAACTTGGACTGATGCAAGTTCTATTATTGATTATTTTTTATTTGCGAAAAACTACATTACTAAATGCGAAGAGAAATATGGAGTACAACAAGTTGAAAGCTTATTAGATTCATGTCATGCACTAATGAATTATGGTGTTGATCGTTATAAACGACCAGAAAAAATTTCTATTTCAGAAGAAAAAATTCGCCAAGAAGAACGTACAGCATATCTACAATCACAAATAAACGAGCTTTGGCGAACATTGCCAAAAGTTAAAAATCAGAATAAGGAAATTAAGATTAAATTCCCTAGTGAACCTCAAGAAAATATTCTCTATTTCATTGAAAAACATGCTCCACTTCTTGAGCCATGGCAACGAGAAATAGTACGTATTGTTAGAAAGATCAGCCAATATTTCTATCCACAAAAACAAACTCAAGTAATGAATGAAGGTTGGGCTACTTTCTGGCATTATATAATAATAAATCACCTTTATGATGAAGGCTTACTATCAGACAAATTTCTTTTAGAGTTTTTATATAACCATACTAGTGTGATAGCACAACCTCCCTATAATAGTCATAAATTTACTGGTATTAATCCTTACTCCCTTGGGTTTGCTATGTTTTCTGATATCAAGCGAATTTGCGAAAAACCAACCAATGAGGATAGAGAATGGTTTCCTGATCTAGCTGAATCTAATTGGCTAGATGCAGTTCACTTTGCAATGCATCACTTTAAGGATGAAAGCTTTATTAACCAGTATCTATCACCAAAACTAATTCGTGATTTCAAACTATTTTCAATATTAGATAATGATAGAAATGATTTTATCATAGTAAGTGCAATTCACGATGAACTTGGATATACTACGATTCGTGAAAAGTTAGCCGCACAATATAATTTAAGCTATTTAGAACCTAATATTCAAGTGTTTAATGCTGATATAAAGGGTAATCGATCATTAACATTACAACATATTCCACACAATAAAAACCAACTAGATAAAAATTATACTGAAGTGCTTAAACATATTTACAGGTTATGGGGATTTAAGATTATTTTAGAGGAAGTTGATGAGAATGGAAATAACCGATTGTTTGCCAGTTGTCCTAACAGCTTGTAATTTTACAAAAAAAAACTTCTATTAACATATCACTCAACTAAAAATTATAATTGTTCACTATTACATTCTATTTATTACTTAAGCATTTCTCGTATAGTTTTAAGATCTTCAAAAGTATCAATCCCACCAAAAATTGGAATATCTTTAGCAATATTTACATAAATTTTCTCTCCATACCAAAGCACACGCAATTGCTCTAAAGATTCAATATGTTCTAAAATTGTTGATTTCCAGTTCATGTAAGTATTAATAAAACTAGCTTTATAAGCATAGATACCAATATGACGCATTAAAGGATAAGTTATCTTTTTGTCCTTTTTAGAAAAATTTACCTTGTCCCAAGGGATAGGAGCTCGACTAAAATAAATTGCATAACCATCTTTGTTCATTAACACTTTAACTACATTTGAATTGAAAACTTCATTCTTATTTACAATTTCAACTGCAAGTGTAGCCATTGATGCATCAGTTGAAGAAAGACTATTAGCAACCTGAGTAATAATTGAAGGAGGGATCAAAGGTTCATCACATTGGACATTTATAACCGTATGATTATCAGAAAGTCTAAGCATGTTAACTACCTCAGCTAAACGTTCCGTCCCTGACTGATGTTTAGATGAAGTCATACATACTTTACCACCAAATAAGTTCACAACGCGAGCTATGCGTTGATCATCAGTCGCAATAATAACCTTGCTAGCACCTGACTGCATAGCACTATCATATACCCAACGCACCATCGGTTTACCTAAAATATCAATAATTGGTTTCCCAGGTAACCGAGTTGAGTAATAACGGGCAGGAATAATTACAGTAAAAGTCATTAGAACTCTTCTTCCATAAATATAATTCGTGCTTCAGATTCTAATAATACAGGGATACTATCCTTAATTGGATATGCTAAACGATCTAATTTACATATTAATTCCTGATTTTTTTCTTAAAAATAAGTTTTCCTTTACAAACTGGACAGGCTATTATTTCAAGTAGTCGATGATCCATAAAACTCTACTACCTCGCTTATCTTATTTATAATACGCTGTTCATCTTTTATATCAAAATTGGCTGATACTGGTAAGTACCACCAATGCTCCTTAGCAAAACATCTACACTTTATAGCATCTTTTTCTGTCATTATTAAATTAGTTCCTTGAGAAGAAATCAAATCTAATTCTTTTACTTGAAAAGTTTTATGATCAGAAAAACTCTTCGTAGCAACTAAATGAGCACCAAGTTCCTTTAAAGTATGAAAAAATCTAGCTGGATAGCCAATACCAGCAAAAGCAACCAGCTTCCCTAACTCAGCAACCGAAACTTTTTTACCTGTTTTCAGGTTAATAGCTAAACTTGGTTTAAGTTTCATAGAGATCTCATTTTCTAAAACTCGACCGCCATTACTTATAATAAAATCAACCTTAGATAATCGAGTAACAGGTTCTCTTAATGGACCTAAGGGTATTAGCCTATTATTACCAAATCGTCGTATACTATCTACGATAGAAATTTCAATATCTCTTTCTAAAGCGTAATGTTGAAGGCCATCATCAGAAATAATTACATCAATATCTAACGATAGCAATACCTTTACAGCATCATTTCGAATTGGCGAAACAACTACTATAGCACCTGTACGTTCCTGAATTAATTTTGGCTCATCACCACAAAACTGCACTAAAGTTGTTTTTTCTACAATCAATGGATATTTTAAGGCGTTACCTCCATACCCACGAGAAACAACACCAGGTTTAAAACCTCGCTTTTTAAGAATATTGACTAGCCATATAACAAAAGGTGTTTTCCCTGTTCCCCCTACAATAATATTTCCTACTACAATAACTGCTACAGGTGGACGATAACTCTTTTTTATACTACTTCTGTATAAAAAAATTCGAATAATAATAACCAAGTAAAAAAAAACACTAAAAAACCATAAAATAGGCCAAAGTAAATACTTTAACGGATGATTTTGTTTAAACCAAATATGTTCAATCATATGCTATTCACCAAATTGAATTTTATATAACTGTGCATATAAACCATCTGTTTTCATTAATTCTAAATGAAATCCACTTTGAATGATCTTACCCTCGTCAATAACTAAAATTTCATCAGCATTTTCAATGGTTGATAGGCGATGTGCAATTATTAAAACTGTTTTTTCTTTTTGTAATTTATCTAATGTAACTTGAATTATTCGCTCTGATTCTGTATCAAGTGCTGAAGTAGCTTCATCAAAAATAAGTACAGGAGTATCACGTAATAAAGCTCGAGCAATCGCAATACGTTGACGTTGACCGCCAGATAGACTAACGCCATTTTCACCAATAATCGTATCTAAACCTTGATCCATACTATCAATAAAGTCCATAGAATTAGCTAACTTTGCTGCATATTTAATTTCTTCACGAGTGAATTTTTTATTTGATGCATAGGCAATATTATTAGCGATAGTATCATTAAATAAATAAATATTTTGTGATACTAAAGCAAAATGACTTCGTAAGTTAGCTAATTTATAATCACGAATATCATGTCCATCTAAATAAATAGAACCAGAATCAACATCATAGAAGCGAGTTAGGAGATTTATAATAGTACTTTTACCAGAACCAGAACGTCCAACAAGAGCTACTTTTTTCCCTTTAGGAATAGAAAAGTTAATATTAAATAATGCTGGCTTACTTTTTCCTTGATAAGTAAAAGTTACATTTTTTACCTCAATATTTCCTAAAACTGTATTTGATACATGCGTACCATTGTCTTGCTCAGTTTTTAGATCTATTAACTCAAATAAAGTCTGGCTGGCAGCCATGCCACGTTGGAATTCTGAAGTTACATTAGTTAATGCTTTTATTGGCCTCATCAAACAAAACATAGCTGAAAAAACCACTGTAAATGTACCAGATGTCAATTCTGAACGAATAGAATCAATGCTTGCTAAAAATAATATGGATACCAAAGCAATAGAAGCAATTACTTGAATGATAGGATTCGCAATAGCCTGAGCCGCTACCAATTTCATTGTCTGTTGACGCATTTGATTATTAACATTATTGAAACGTTTACGTTCAACTGTTTGACCACCATAAGACAAAACAACCTTGTGCCCTTTTAACATTTGTTCTACAGAAGACGTTACATGCCCCATAGCAGTTTGCATATTTTTAGAAATTTTACGAAAACGTTCAGAAACAAAACTAATACTCCAAGCAACTGGAGGAACAACAATAAACAATACTAGGGATAACTCCCAACTATTCCAAAACATCAATACTAATAAAGCAATAATACTAGCACCTTCTCTAATAAGACTAACTAATGCATGGCTAGTGGCACTAGCTACTTGCTCTGAATCATAAGTAATTCTAGAAAGCAAATCACCAGTTGATTCTTTATCGAAAAAAACTACTGGCATATGCATGAACTGATGAAAAATTTTTCTACGAATTTCCATAACAACATTTCCTGATACCCAACTTAAACAGTAAGTTGAAACAAAACTGCTGAATCCACGAATAAGCATCATTGCAAAAATTATTATAGGTAACTTTTTTAAGAAATCAGACTTAGCATAGCCAAAACCTTCATCTAATAAAGGTTTAAGTAAAGAGAGCATATATGTATCTGAAATAGCATTAACTAATAATGCTACTATAGCAACTACTAAACCTAGCTTATAGAAGCGAATATATTTCCAAAGACGTTCAAAAATTTGCCAAGTTGTTTTCTTTTGATCAGATGATATAGATGTATTTGATTTTTTAAGTATAAACATTCCCATGATTCTACTACCTTTCATCTCCTACAACATTTTCTTACACATCAAAGTAATTGTCATCTTACTTTTCTAATTTGTTTTAAAATACTTCTATTCGAATAATTTAAATAGAAGTAATTACTGCTTTTAAAGCAACTTAACTATCTGAAAATAAAAAATGATTGTTATTAATTAGTAACCATTAGTATTTAAATCAGGTAAAAAATAAGTGCTCATTAAACGATGGACCTGAGTTGAAATAGAACCATCATCATACAGTTCTATTTCTCTCCAACCTGGAGACAACCGATCTAATGCAAAATGCTTTGAATTTGGTTTAAATTGTATGCATGTTGAAGGAGCTGATAGTACACGTATATTTTGAATATCTCGGTCTATATTCTGATGAACATGCCCACACAAAATAGCTTTAACATTACTGTACTTACGGAGTATTTGCCAAAATTCTATACTATCTTTGAGAGCATGACGATCAAGCCAATCACTGCCAACTAATATAGGATGATGATGAAGAAGAATTAAAGTATGATGATGATGATATTCTCTTAATATGCTATCTAATAACAACATTTGCTGTTTACTTAAATGGCCATAAGAAACACCAAACACTTGAGAATCTAAGATAATAATCTGCCAATTTTCACTTAAGAAAGCGTGCTCTAGATTAAAAATCTTTTTTGGCCGAAAAAAACCTGCCATACTAGGTTTATAATCATGATTACCAGCTAACCAAAAACATGGCTGTTTTAAAACAGAAATGCTATCAACAAAATGTTGATAAGACTCCTCACTATGATCTTGAGAAATATCACCAGTTGCTACAATAACATCAAACTGAAACTTTTTTTCTATAATAGCACCTAAAACAGCCTGAAAACTATCTAATGTAATCACATTTAGAAGACTTCCATCTTCGGGTGCAAACAAATGAGTATCTGTAATTTGCAACAGCTTTATGCTAGAACTATTTGTTAAATTTAATGATAATCTCAAAACCAAAGATTCAATTACTCAAGTGAACATAAAATTAATAAATAATTTACTGATAAGGTAACAGGATAAAATATCAAAAATAAAAGAACTCCATGAAATTATTATAGTTATAATTACTAAAAAAATATTCTAAATACTAATCTAACTAACATTGAATCTTGATACAATACAAAC
Source organism: Candidatus Photodesmus katoptron Akat1 (assembly GCF_000478685.1). GTDB lineage: Bacteria > Pseudomonadota > Gammaproteobacteria > Enterobacterales > Vibrionaceae > Vibrio > Vibrio anomalopis. Next base: position 292,045 of record NZ_AMSD01000001.1, read on the forward strand.
AACTTTATTTCATTAGAAAATCAAGTCTGATCTTGATAATTTGTCTACATTAAAGCATTCTATTAAAAATTAGCTAATTTTTAATAGAATGCCTCATATTAGAGAGAATATAATCTATACTTCTATAATATATAGCTTTATATTTTATACATAAATTTTATATTTTTTAGCATAAAAATATATTTTCTCTATTGCCATCCAGTTAAATTAAAATTTAAGATAGAAAGGCTCAACCCCCCTTCAGAAGAAGCCGGAGAAAAAATGAGCAAATCAACTCTACTACTTATCAGTGTAATCTTAACAAGCTTAAGCAATTTAGTACATTCTAAAGATCTCTTGGAAATTTATAACGAAGCAAAAGAGAATGATCCTAAATTATTTAGTGCATTAGCACAACGCGATTCTGCCTTGGAAGCCATAACCTCTAGTAGAAGTGTTTTTTTACCGGAATTTTTTTTATCTAGTAATTACTCTAGGAACTCCTATAGTAAGCACATCCGTAGCAATAATATTAAGCTTTCTCAATCACTTTTCAAATATTCAAATTTTACTGCTCTAGATATAGCAAAAAAAATAGCTATCAAAAAAAAATATGCTTATAAAGCTGCTCAACAAGCTTTAATGATTCGCACTGCAGAAGCATATTTTTCAGTGCTTCGCGCTCAAGAAAACCTGAAGTTAATTCATTCAAAAAAAACAATATTTAACCATCAATTAAAACAAGCAAGAGACCAATTTAAAGCAGGAAATGCTTCAATTACTGAAATTCAAAACGTGCAAGCTAAATATGATATTATACTTGCAGATGAAATAATCTCTAAAAATAATCTAGCAAATCAATATGAAATGCTAAGCGAAATTACAAATCAAAAGAATAATAACAATATAAAAGTTTTAGATAATAAAAATTTCTCAGCAAACAAAATTATGACTTCAATAGATGAACTAATTAATCAAGCAAAACAGAACAACCTGAATCTATTAATGGCACAAATTGATAAAGATATAGCACGAGATAAGATTGCACTGATAAAATATGAAAATCTTCCATCAGCACAATTAGATTTTGACTATCTTCTTGATGGATCAGAAATACCCTCACCTGTTGGTAAGCAATTGGATTTCAATCTTACTTTACACTTAAAAGTGCCTTTATTCTCTGGTGGATATATCGCATCAAAAACAAAACAAGCAGAATATGACTATATCATAGCAAGCAAAAACTTAGAACTAAAAAACCGAAAATTAGTAACACATATTCGTAAACTTTACAATGATATTACTGCTTCAATTTATTCATTGAATGCTTATGAGCAAATGATAATTTCAACCACTTCTGCTCTTGAAGCAACAAAAACTGGATTTAACATAGGAACACACAACATAATTGATGTATTAGACTCTATTCATCTTTTATATGATGCAAATAAGAACTTATCCAACGCTCGTTATGACTATATCTTAAACGTCCTCCGAATGCGCGAAATAACTGGTTCTTTAAATGAAAAAAATATTTTACATATCAATAAAAAGCTTACAGTAAAAAAACAGATATAAATTCTGCTTATCTATCAAGAGATAGAACTTTGAATCGCATTGATAATTTGAGAACTTGAATGACCATTTTCAAAATCAAGGACTTTCACTGATCCCCCAGCTGCAATAACCTCTTTAGCACCTGCTATCTCTTCTAATTTATAGTCTCCACCTTTTACTAATAAACTTGGCAAAACTTCAGAAATAAGAAGTTTAGGAGTATCTTCATCAAATGAAACCACCCAATCTACAGCGCCTAAACCAGCCAGTACGGCCATACGATGCTCAACCGAATTAATAGGACGACCTAATCCTTTTAAACCTCTTACTGATTCATCACTATTTACAGCAACAACCAAACGATCACCTAATTCAGATGCACGATTTAGATAAGATACATGGCCTGCATGCAAAATATCAAAACAACCATTCGTCATTACAACTTTTTCACCTTTCATTCTTGACTGATTTACAAATTGAATAAGCATAGACTTTGTAATTATACCAGATTTAAATTTCTGGTTACCATTAATCACTTCTGCTAGCCTAACAGCTGATAAAGTTGATGTTCCCAATTTACCGACAACAACACCAGCTGCTGCATTAGCAAGAATGCAAGATTTTTCTATAGATTGACCAGAAGCCACTGAACTTGCTAATACTGCAATCACTGTGTCACCAGCACCAGTTACATCATATACCTCTTTTGCTAATGTAGGTAGATGTAATGCTTTATTTCCAGGACGAATCAATGTCATTCCATATTCACTGCGTGTTACCAATAAAGCTTTAAAACTATATTGCTTCATCAAAGATAAACCTTTTTTTACCAGATCTTCTTCCGATTTTATTTTACCAACAACTGAGCTAAACTCTGCCATATTCGGTGTTAATAAAGTTGCACCACGATAACGTTCAAAATCAACACCTTTTGGATCTACAAATATCGGAATATTCTTATCCTGTGCTTTCTTAATAAATTGTTGAACGTGATCTAAAGTACCTTTATCATAGTCAGATAAAACCATCGAATTTACTTTAGATAATGCTTGTTTCATACGAGATAGAATCAATTGTGCATTAATATCGTTAAACCTATTTTCAAAGTCCAAACGAATTAATTGTTGACTACGACTCAACACGCGTAATTTAGTAATAGTGGGATAATTAGGCAAGGTTACAAAATCGCAAGTAATTTTTAAAGACATTAATATTTTAGTTAACACCCTTGCTGGTTCATCCATTCCTGTTAAACCAATAATATGAGCATTTCCACCAAGTGAAGCAATATTCATCGCAACATTTGCTGCACCACCTGGGCGTTCCTCATTATGCTCTACTTTAATTACAGGCACAGGTGCTTCTGGTGAAATACGATTTGTTGGACCATACCAATACCTATCCAACATCACATCACCAATTACTAAAACATTAGATTGAGCATAATTTGGAATAACTAATTTCATTGTATATATCTCCAATTATTCTATAACTTTTTTGTATATAACGTATGCTATAAAATTATTCTAATTATCTATACTGTATATAAAAAATTTTAAGTAATAATGTATTAAAATCATTTGGCATGAAAATTAACAAGATTATTATAAATTACTATTTTACATACCCTGATAATTCTACTTTAATTAAAGTAGAACATATCAAAAAACTACATATGTAGTGACTAAATATTGCGTCCTATGTATAGCATGTTAAACATAAAAATCTTTAAAAATATTTTAGCAAAGAGACTAGATGTTTTTTAACAGTGAAGTGTTAGCTTTTAAGATCTCTGTACGCATTTCATCAATGACTTGTTTGTAATTATGATGGCTAAAAATAGAAGAACCGGCAACAAACATATTCGCTCCTGCTTCGGCAATACTACGAATATTCTCCAGATTTACTCCACCATCAACTGCTAACCGAATGTCATAACCAAATTCATTAATCAATTGATGAATTGCTTTTACTTTATCTAAAGTACTTGGAATAAATGATTGGCCTCCAAATCCAGGATTAACTGACATTAAAAGAATAAGATCAATTTTATCCATAATATAATTTAAACAAGATATTGGTGTTGCTGGATTTAATACTACACCAGCTTGACAATTATGTACTTTGATAAGATCTAGTGTACGATTAACATGCTCAGAAGCTTCAATGTGAAAAGCGATCATGGATGCTCCAGCTTGAGCAAAATCTGGAATAATACGATCAACTGGTTTCACCATAAGATGTATATCAATTGGCGCAGTAATACCATAATTACGTAATGAATCACAAATAGGCACCCCAAAAGTTAAATTAGGTACATAGTGATTATCCATTACATCAAAGTGAATAATATCGGCTCCAGCTGATATTACTTTTTCTACATCTTCACCAAGACGAGCAAAATCAGCAGATAAAATTGATGGAGCAATAAAAAATTTCTTCACATTTGACCCCCAGTTAAAGTTATAACTTATAAAAATAATTGCTACATCAAACTTATAGTATTCTTTTAGAATACTCCTAAATTTTAAATCCTATTCTGGATAGAAAAATTTGCTTTTGGGTGAAATAATGCTAATAATTCATTAACTTTATTACGCTTAGAACCATTACGGCTAATAGTACGTCTTACTTCTACAACACTTAAATTTGCTCCATCGTACAAACGACGTGTAAACCTAGTATCATGATTAGAAATGAGCACAGGAATACCACGCTCAAATGCTGCTTTTTCTGCTACATAGGCTAATAAAGTCTGATCAATTAAAGAAAAGCCATTTTTCATATAAGAAGTAAAATTAGAAGTTTTAGAAAGAGGCACATACGGTGGATCACAATAAACTACACAACCTTTACGAGTACGCTTAAATGTTTCTTTATAATTTTCACAGACAAATGTTGCTTTTAAAGCTTTTTCAGCAAAAAATTCTAATTCAGCTTCTGGAAAGTAAGTTTTTTTATAGGATCCAAAAGGAACATTAAACGCTCCTTTTTTATTGTAACGACATAACCCATTAAAACCAAAACGATTCATATATAAAAATGCTAACGAACGATACATAACATCATTGGTATTGTTAAATTGAAAACGAATATCTAAATATGCTTTCTTGCAATTATTCTTTTCTTTAAACCAACGCTTAGCTTCTAAAATATAATTTTCTGGCTGTTCTTTAAGAAGATTATAAAGATTAATTAAGTCTGGATTAATATCAGCTAAAAGATATCGATCATAATCTGTATTAAGAAAAATTGAACCAGCACCAACAAAAGGTTCTACAAACTTCTTAGCAGGAGGAAGATAACGTTGAATATCTTCTACTAAACTATACTTACCGCCAGCCCATTTTAAAAAAGCACGATGCTTCTTCATTTATTTGCTCTATTCTATCTACTATAAAACTAAAAACAAAATCACGAGGGATAACATATTTTTACTAAAATCACTATATTATTTAGGAAAATCAATTTCCTTATGTACCTGAGTCATTGATTTTGCCCAAGGTCTAAGTATCTTTAGCGTGTTTGGTAATATTTCTGCAGCATCACGTGCCATTTGAATAGTAGGGTAATTTTCGTAAGTTATAATATACCACCTGATTCCATTTCGAACTGTGGAGTAAACTCTAACCTTTCCTTGTAAATTATATTGTTTAATAAATTTTTGTACTTTAAATACTGAATTGAGTGCAGCTAATTGTAATGTATAACTGCTTGGTAAAAATGCTTTTAATTCTGAAGAAAAAATAGGAAGAATAATATTTTTCTCATAATAAATAGTTTGCTTTTTCTCAACTTCCTGAATTATTTCCACTTGTCGAGCAGAATCAATATGATTTACATCAGATGCATTTTTAATATTTATTCTATCTTTTAAAAAGATATCAAAAAAATAAGAAAAAATAATTCCATTTTGTTTTTCTAGTGATACTAAAACATTCTCATATTTAAATTCATTTAATGACCAATATATAACACTAAAAATTAATAAAAATAAAACAATAACTTTGGATGATAAAATAACGAGATGAGGAACGACCTTCTGGTTTACCATTTTAAAATGTTTTAAATCTATAATATAACCTGGAAATAACTTGATATTTTTATAGGCATCCAATACTTCTTTTTTCATATCCTTTTTAATAAAGGGAACAACAAATAATTTAAAAAAACAATCGGCTTCATCCTGAAAAAAAGCATCTACTTCTAATTCAATTGGTTTATTCTCTTGATCACAATTTAAATAAGGTAACAAACATTCAATACTATTTACTTTAGCAAACAAAACAACATTGATTATCCAATGCTTTTTTTTTTGCTATTAGTACTAAATTCCAAAGTTCAGAAATAAAATGAACACTCAACAAATGTGCATCATCAACAACAATGATCAAATCGCAAGAACTTTCATTCAAAATATGATTTAAACTAGTAGATAAAGAATCTTTCGGATCAAAAACAGGAGCTGACATAACTTGATTAAGGATAGTAGAGCGACGTTGTTCATCATCTTGACTAGAATGACAAATTAAAAATGATTGGTTTTTGTCATTTACCCAAGCCTCTAAGTAGCGAATAGCTAACCAAGATTTACCTGAACCTAATTCACCAGACACTGTTACTAAATTAGAACTAAGACTTACTAATAATTGCAACCGTTCAAGTAACTTAGTCTGAGAATCTAATTCTAGTACATGTGAATAATGTTCCATACTCATAGATGGATCCTTACAGACAGATATCAAATATCAATAACCTATAAACTTTACTATCTATGATAAATAAAAAATCACAACATTCGACAATACTCAACAGCTTGTCTTATCACTGGCTTTGAAATTCCTTTAACTATCTTAACTGTACCAATACTGGTAGGTAATACTAGTCTTAACTGACCACTGAGCACCTTTTTATCTCGAAGAATATACTTCATCAAATCAAGAAAAGATATGCTTGAAGGAATATATACTGGTAATCTAGCTTTTCTTAGCAAAGAAATAATTCTTTCAACTTCTTTTTCAGAAATTAATCCTTGTAATTGAGCTATTTTCGATGCCACAACTATACCAGAAGATACAGCTTCACCATGTAACCAAATTCCGTATCCTAATGCAGATTCAATAGCATGACCAAATGTATGACCTAAATTTAAAAAGGCACGAATATCAGATTCTTTTTCATCTTGAGAAACTAATTGAGCCTTAATTCTACAACAACATGAAATAGTATATTTAAGCGCAATTTTATCAAAATAGTATAATCTATCAAGATGAGATTCTAACCAACTAAAGAAATGCTGATCACAAATTATGCTATATTTAATTACCTCCGCAATGCCAGAAGTAAATTCTCGTAAAGATAATGTTAATAAACATTCAGTATCAATTATAACTGCTTTAGGTTGATAAAAAACACCAATCATATTTTTACCTAATGAATGATTTACTGCTGTTTTACCACCTATTGAAGAGTCTACTTGAGCAAGCAAAGTAGTTGGCATTTGTATAAAATCTACCCCACGACAGTAACAAGCAGCAGAAAAACCAACTAAATCACCTATTACACCCCCACCTAAAGCAATTATGATCATATCACGATCATAATTACCTTCTAACAAATACTTGATAATCTTATTAAACGTATACAAGTTTTTATATTGTTCACCACTTTTCAACTTTAATAATGAAACATCACAACCAAATAATGCTAATAGAGTTAATAATTTATCTGAATATAAAAGAGCGACTTTATAATCACTAATAATCACAACTCTTTTTTTCTTTTTTAAAAAAGAAAGTTCCTCTGAATTACTAAATAATCCAGAACCAATTAAAATCGGATAACTGTTTTTATTTAAACAAACCCAAATTTTCTCCAAAATATTGACCTTTTTATTGGGAACAAAATATCAACGCTCCTCTAATATTTTTATAATCTGATTAGCTACTACCTTTGCACTCTGATTATCAGTACTGACTGTATAATCTGCTACTTCCTCATACAATGTATTGCATTGTATAGCTAGAAACTCAAGCACTTCTCGTGGATCTTTTGTTTGCAATAAAGGACGCTTCTTATCACGATTTGTACGTGCAAGCTGTTTTTCAATTGCTGTTTCTAAATATACGACAATTCCGCGAGCGGATAATCGATTTCGATTTTCTTTACTTTTAACAGAACCACCACCTGTTGCCAGTACAATCCCTTGTAGTTTAGTAAGATCATTGATAATTGATTCTTCACGCTTTCGAAAGCCCTTTTCTCCTTCAACATCAAAAACCCATGCGACATCAGCACCAGTACGCTCCTCAATAACTACATCTGAATCTAAAAATTCCATATGTAACTGTTGGGAAAGGTGTCGACCAATTGTACTTTTGCCAGCCCCCATAGGACCAACAAGAAAAATATTGCGTTTTTCAGCCATGTTTTAGCAGTATTACAAAATGTATTAATTGACAAAACCACTGCAAGCTCACATATATAACGTATGGCCTTACAGCACCAAATCTACACAGATACTTATTTATCTATAAAAAAATATAAAACCATTCAATTATTTTAGAGTTAATAAAAATGCATCTTTATATACTTTATATCATTAGTTCAGTTATGTGAATCCTATGTAAACATGCATTATATCATTTTTTTCTAAAAAAATTAGTTCATTTATGTGGAAGAAAAATGAAAACAAATTGAACTATCTTTGAATACGATGAATAAAAAGTAGATATATTTAGTGTCACATATGATGTTCCTTTCTTTAAGAAAAAACATAGATAAGCAATTTTTTCTTTCAAAATGAATATATATGCTAAGCTGAATACCAAAAATTTTGGCATTCTACCTATTCATATATTTTTACTTTGAACATCTAATCTAATCCAACCTTATCTTTTTGAAATGAGATCTTGTTTAAAAAAATCAAAACCAATTCTGTCTAAAATAACATAATTACTGACATACTCAATGATATACTACATAAATTAAAAGATTAATATTCCTTATTAATCTTGCTTTAAATCTATACGTTAAAGTTTTAACAAAATATTCAACTACTTACTCCTATCTGTAAAAATCACGCAAATTATAAATATAAAAAACAGGGAAAAGTAATAAAGTAATGATAAACCGTTATATTATAAAATAAGTAACTATTGTACTTATCTTATATAATTAAGCTAATATTGACATTACTCAATACATTTTATTTATAAATAATAAACATATCTTTTTTAAAGAACATAATAACTGTTTTCAATTAACCTAAAAATACGAAGTGCTTTCTAAACTGATTTAAAAGAAATTTAAAATATGAAAAAAAAAACATTAAGCATTTTATTGAAAAACATAATATTTCTCAAACAGAAAAGTTTATTAAAGATCTTTGGTAAAATTATTCTAAAACCTAATTTATGGTATTTTAATCGTCATTCAACAGCTGGAGCGTTTGCTATTGGGTTACTCGTTGCTTTTATACCTTTTCCAAGCCAGATGATTGTGTCTGCAGGATTAGCAATTTTATGTAGCGTTAATTTACCTCTTGCAGTAGCTTTGGTTTGGATTACTAATCCAATTACAATGCCATTTTTATTTTACTTTGCTTATAAAGTGGGGGCTTTTATTATGAATATTCCCTCTAAAACATTCTACTTTGAATTTTCTTGGGAGTTTATTTTAAACCAGATAAATATTATCGTTCCTCCACTATTGTTAGGATGCATGATATGTGGAATTTTTTCGGCCTTCACTAGCTATTTAATCATTACAGCATGCTGGCGTTATTCAGTAATACGTAACTGGAACAAAAGGAAATTGCGCTAAAGGTATTTAATTATATTTATTAAGAAACCATATAATGATATGAATTCATTTAGAATTAAGTATAGAGGCTGGTTTTAATTTACTTGCTTTAATTGCAGGCAACCAAGTTGCTAATAAACTTAAAACAATAGTGATAAAAAAGATTAAAGCTACATCAAAAAAATTAACCTTAGATGGAAGAAAATTAATAAAATAAATATTTCTAGATAAGAAATTATGATGAACTAATAATTCAATCTTTTTAATGATAGAAGTTAAGTTCATTGAAATTATGACTCCTATAATTCCACCTATGGAACTGCCAGAAAGACTCAAAATAATTCCTTTATAAACAAAAATTTTCTTTATAAATACATCATCAGCACCAATACTTCTTAAAATTGCGATATCCTTTGAGCATCCTTTTACTGTCATCATTAATGCAGAAACAATATTAAAACTAGCTAAACACATAACTAAAACCATAATCAAATAAACAATTGTTCTAATTAATTGAATATCACGATATAAAAAACCAAATTTTTTTTGCCAACTACTTGAATACAAGTAATTGCTTAAATTAATATTTACTTCAGAAATAATCTTCTCAGCATTTAATACATCATTTACTTTAACAGCAATACCAGTAACACTATCTCCTAACTGAGTGTATTTCTGAGCATCTTTTAGCGGAATTAATGCTAAATTATGATCTAACTGACCATGCAACTCTAATAATCCAGCTATTTTAAGACGAATTTTTTTAGGTGCTGGTAATTTATTAAGTTCATTGCTACCAGTAGTAGTAACCATTAAAGTTACATAATCTCCTTTTTTTGCATGAATAGAATCAGCTACTCCTTTACCTAAAATAATTTGTTGAGAATCAGAATGAAATGTTTGCCATACTTGAGAATCAATAAAATCAGAAAAGCTAGAAAAATTTTCTTCAAGAGAAGGAATAATGCCACGAACTTCAATGGCCTTTGTATATAACCCTTTGTTAACTAAAGCCATCAACCTGATGTAAGGAGCAACTGAATCAATACTTGTATTACATTGTTTTATTTGCTTCATTAATAGCTGCCAGTTTGAAACAGGTTTTTGAATACCCTCAAATTCACCATGAGGAATTATAGATAAAACTCGATTTTTCAATTCATATTGAAAGCCATTCATTACAGAAAGAACCATAATCATAGATGAAACACTAATTGCAATACCGATAATAGAAGCCAAAGCTATAAACGAAACCATTGTATTACGATTTCTAATCGTGCTAAAAAACATAGCAACTAAAAATCTAGAAGAAATAATGAACACTTAAAAAAACCTTAATACAGCAATATGCCATCTTGCATTTTCATTTGTCTCTCCATATTCATCGCTAACTCAATGTCATGTGTTACTACTAAAAATGCTATACCAGATTCTTTATTCAGTTCAAGTATTAAATTATATACTCCCAAAGCTGTTTTTTGATCTAAATTTCCTGTTGGTTCATCAGCTAATACTAAATCCGGTTTATTAACTAATGCTCTAGCTATTGCTACTCTTTGACGCTCTCCACCAGAAAGTTCAGATGGTCGATGTTCAAGACGATGACCCAAAGCGATTTGATCTAAAAGTGCTTTAGCTTCCTTTATTGCTATTGATACTTTCTTTCCAGCAATTAAGAGAGGCATCGCAACATTCTCTAATACAGAAAAGTCCATTAAAAGATGATGGAATTGATAAATAAAACCTAGATGCTTATTACGAATTTTTGCTTGTTGATTAGGATGTAATGCCATCATATCATAATCTAGAAAAAGCACTTTTCCAGTTGTTGCTTCATCTAAAGCTCCTAATATATGAAGAAGTGTACTCTTTCCAGAACCTGATGCACCAATAATTGATACTAGTTCTCCAGAATCCATCTCAAAATTTATACCCTTAAGCACTTCAGTATCAAGAGTTCCTTCATGGTATGTTTTACATATATTTTCACATTTAAGAAAATTACACATGTCTTAAAACCTCAATTGGTTTAATAAATGATGCTCGATAGGAAGGGAATATAGCTACAAACATACTAAGAGCTATTGTTAGCAAAATGATTATCACAATTTGTTTAAGATCAATAATAATCGGTAATTGCCTAAGAATAAGAAAAAATTCAATATCTATATTTCTTAAAATGAATTTTAAATTACTTAGGAAAAATATTCCTAATAAACTACCAATAATAGATCCTATAAAACCAATACTCATACCTCGAATTATAAAAATAGTAAAGATTTGACTGCCAATCATACCTTGAGTCTTTAAAATAGCTACTTCTGTTTGTTTTTCCATAAGAACTATAATAAGCACAGAAATAACATTAAATGAAGCGACTAGAATAATTAAACTTAACATCAAGCTCATTATGTTCCTTTCCATACGAACAGCTTGAAATAATTCACCACGTTGATCACGCCAGTCATTCCATTTCCAACCTTTTGGTAAAGGTTTTGATGATAAATCAGCTACTACAAAAGGATCAGTAAAAAATAATCTCCATCCTGAAATATTCTCTGCTTCATATTGCAATAACCGTCCAGCATCTGCAATATTAGTTACTATTAATTGTTCATCAACATCAGAACCTGTACTAAAAATACCAGCAACTGTAAAATTACGATGAGCTGGAATTAAACCAAATGGAGTATATTTTCCTACACTTGTAACGGTTAAACGCACTTTATCACCTAAAAATACATTTAAAGAACGAGCTAAAATATCACCCAGGAATAAACGATAACTACCTGATTGAAGAGACGCGAGATCATCCCCAATAATCAAATGTTCTTCAATTGGATCATAACTATTAGGGTCTACTCCAATAATATAGCCAGAAGATAACTGAGAAATACTTTGAATTATTACTTCACTATGAATTAATGGTTCTACTCTGTTGGATATTGCTGTAATAAATTTTGGAGCAATATCAAGCATAGATGTTTGATCCTCTTTATAAGAAATAACAGCTTGTGGAAGTACACCTAAAACTCTATTCTTAAGATTAGTTTCAAAACCACTCATGATTGATAAAACTATAACAAGCGCCATGACACCTACTGTGATACCTATAACAGACATGTAAGTAGTAAACTGACTGAACTTACCTCCAGCTTCTTTAAGATGACGAAAACTTATAAAAATTGAAATTGGATAAAACATATTTTATAACAATATAATTATCTACTACTTTGAAAAATATACAGCCATCTCATACTCTTATTTGTCCATTTAAAAAAATAAAGAAAACATGATGATAGCAGTAATATTATGCTAATTAGCGTATCTATATTAACGATATATTATATGTATAGTTATTTTACCAAAAAATACAAATACTATTTAACCTAATAAAAAGGGAACCATATGTTAGAACAAGACTTTTTTACCGTTAATCATAAAATGACTGCTAATGTTGAACCGATGGATAATCAGTTTTCTCTTCCTTCTCAGGAACAATTTGAACTTGAAATACCTGCTCCATTTATTATTGCTAATAAATTTAGTAAACTCGATAGATTCAATGATAATGCTCTGTTAGAACTTAAAAATAATAAATTAAACCATGTCATTCAATTACTTGACAATCAAAATTCTAAATTGAACTTATTGCTATCTTTTGCACTATCACAGCATAATAATATGAAGTATAGTCAGTCCACTTTATCGTTTGGAGCTAGTAAATTTTCGTATGGCAGTTCAAATAAATTATCAATAAATACTATAGTACGAGTAAAATTATTTCTAGAATATCCACCTTCAGCAGTCTATTGCTATGGGAAAGTCATATGCTGTAAAAAAGCAGAGAAAATCTGGATAATCACAGTAAAATACAATTTATTAAAAGAGTGTGACCAAGACCTATTGATTAAAGCCGCCCTTTATCAGCAAAAAAAAATATTGCGTCAACGTTCACGTTCTATGAATAGAGAATAAGTAGCAAATATAATTATGGATGAATTAACTTTTCTTTTCCTTACCAACTCAGAAAAAGTTGGAGATAAAAAATACATTGGAAATTTACATGGTGCAACTTTAGCCATTGCTTTAGCTGAACTTGATAGACGACATAACAATCACACTCTTCTAGCTGTACCAGATTCAAAAACTGGACTTCAACTTCTTCAAGAAATAAAATCATTCACTTCTGAAAAAATCACTTTCTTTCCAAACTGGGAAACACTTCCTTATGATAATTTTTCACCAAACCGAGATGTTATATCATGTAGAATTAAACGTTTATATCAACTTCTAAATCAAACTAAAGGCATTACTATCGCATCAATTAGTACTTTGCTACAAAAAATAGTACCTAGAGAACACCTATTAAAAAACATTTTAACAATAAAAATTGGAGATATATTACCTTTTCAAAAATTCATTCTCCAATTAGAAAGATCTGGATACTTTCATACCAATCAAATTGTTGAACCTGGAGAATATTCCACTCGTGGTTCAACTACAGATTTATTCCCTATAGGAAGCTCACAAACTTATCGTATTAATTTTTTTAAAAATACAATAAGAAGTATCTACATCTTAAATCCTAACAATCAGTATTTAATTAAAAGCATTAGTGAACTTTTACTACTTCCTTCACATGAGTTTTCAAATACAAAATCAGCTATTACAAATTTTCTTTCCAGTTGGCAAAAGCGTTTTAAAAGTAGCAGTAATCCAGAATCTATTTATTTCCAAGTTTCTAAAGGTATTTGGCCTGCAGGTATTGAATATTGGCAACCTTTATTTTTTAAACAAACAGAAACATTGTTTGATTATATCTCTAAACACAGTCAATTAATTACTATAGATAATATTGAACCTGCGATTGATACTTTTATAAATAATGCAAATTATCGCTATGAACAAGGAAAAAATCACTCACTACGTCCACTACTAGTACCAAATGAACTATGGTTAAAAAAAGATGAAATATTTGGTAAATTTAAACAATTTCCTCACACAATATTATCAACAAAACTAATTCAAAAAAAGCCAGGACGAACTAATGCATTGATTAAAAAACTTCCAATATTAACCATAAAACCTAAAGATAATGATTTATTAATTGCATTACAGCAATTTAGTGAATATTTTTCTGGAAAAATTATTTTTTCTGTAGAATCAGAAGGCCGTAAAGAAGCATTGCTTGAATTACTTCAGCAAATTAAAATTTTTCCCATTAAAACCAAAAATCTTTATACTGCCATTAAAAACAACAATAAACATAGCTTAATTTTAGGATATTCCGAACATGGTTTTATCCATACCAAGCAAAAATTAGCTTTTATTTGTGAAGCTGATCTTCTTGGGATGAAAACAATTCACAGAAGAAAAAAAATTCCTAACAGTAAAATTGCTAACTATAACTCTAATATTTATCATTCTGAAGAACTAAAAGTAGGCCAATATGTTGTTCATATAGATCATGGAATTGGTCGATATATTGGGCTAAAAACCCTAGAAACATTTGGTATTCCTAGTGAATTTGTAACTTTAGAATATCAAAATAATGCCAGACTTTATCTTCCAATTTCATCATTAAATCTCATTAGCTATTATTCAACTAGCATTCAAGGGAAAGCTCAATTACATAAGCTTGGAGGAGAAACCTGGATTAAAGAACGAAAAAAAAATTTTAAGAAAATCAGAGAGATAGCGTATGAATTGCTGAATATATACGCTAAACGAAAGTTAAAATTAGGTTATAAATTTTCTTTAAATCAAGAGCCATACTTAAGATTTAAATCTGCCTTTCCTTTTGAGGAAACACATGATCAGAATGAAGCTATCAATGCTGTATTATCTGATATGTGTCAATCTAAAGCCATGGATAGATTAGTATGCGGAGATGTAGGATTTGGAAAAACTGAAGTAGCTATGCGTGCAGCATTCATCAGTACAAATAATAATAAACAAGTGGCTGTTCTAGTTCCAACTACTCTATTAGCACAGCAACATTTTGAAAATTTCCGAAACCGCTTTTCTAATGTACCAATCCGTATTGAAGTACTATCTCGTTTTAAATCAATTAAAGAACAAAAACTAATTATAAAAGATATAGCTAGTGGAAAAATTAACATCGTTATTGGAACACATAAATTACTATCAAATAATATTAAATTTAAAGATCCAGGTTTACTAATTGTCGATGAAGAACATCGCTTTGGTGTACTACAAAAAGAAAAAGTCAAAACCATACAAAATAATATTGATATACTAACTCTTACAGCCACACCAATCCCAAGAACATTAAACATGGCCATTAATGGTCTTAGAGACCTTTCTATTATTGCAACACCACCGGCTTGTCGAAGAATGGTTAAAACTTTTGTTATTCAAAAAAAAGACGATTTGATCCGTGATGCCATATTGCGAGAAATTATGCGTGGAGGACAAGTATATTTTTTACATAACCAAGTTGAAACTATTAATAAAATTGCCAGTAATTTAGTAAAATTAATTCCAGAAGCTTCTATGACAATAGCTCATGGTCAGATGAATGAACGTGAATTAGAAAAAGTAATGACTAATTTTTATCACCAACGATTTAATGTGCTAGTATGCACTACTATTATTGAAACTGGAATTGACATACCAACAGCTAATACTATCATCATAGATAGAGCTGATAATTTAGGTTTAGCACAATTGCATCAATTGCGAGGACGTGTTGGGCGTTCACACCATCAGGCTTATGCTTATTTTTTAATACCAGAAAAAAAAGAAATGACAAAGGATGCTACTAAACGTCTTTCTGCTATAGAATCATTAGAAGATTTGGGAGCTGGTTTTGCTCTAGCTAACCATGACTTAGAAATTCGCGGTATGGGAGAATTACTTGGTAATGAACAAAGTGGTCAAATTCAATCCGTTGGTTTTGTTTTATATATGAGAATGCTTAAAAAAGCGATTGAAGACTTAAAAACTGGTACAGAACTATCACTTGAATCTTTATTTAATACACAAGCTGAAATTGATATAAAACTACCAGTACTTTTACCAGAAGAATATATCCCTGATGCAAATACACGTCTATCTATATATAAACAGGTAACTAGTGCTTATAATCAAAATGAATTAAGAGAATTAAAAATCATGCTAACTGATCGTTTTGGTGTATTGCCAGACCCAGTGAAAAATTTATTATCAATCTCTGCACTTAAAATTGAGGCAACCTTATTAAAAATTAAACTGATTCATGCAAATGAAAAAGAAGGACATATTGATTTTAAATCTGATACTAACATCAATCCAAAATCTTTAGCTTCACTATTACAATCACAACCACAACAATTTATAATGGTAAGCCCTACTAAACTTAAATTTAAAATACCATCACCAGATAAACGAATTCAATTTATCGCTAACATACTAAAAAATCTTCAGAAAGATTTATTGCATACCATGTAATTTTTTTATATTTTCAAATGAAAGAAAATAAGAATGCCATAGTAAATAATGTAATTAATTATTAATTGAGTACTACCATTGAAAAAATTTTTAATCTTATTACTTTTATCATTTTCTTTACCTACAATAGCAAAAAGACAGTTTGATATAGAAATAGTTATTTTTAAACGAATAATCGATGTTAAAAATACTGGTGAATCTTGGCCAAATACACTACCAAAAATTAATCTAAATCATGCAAGAAGCTTTGAAGATAAAGAATATCAAATTAAAAAAGGGATTAAAATATTACCATCTGCTGAATATAAATTAACTGATAAGTCCTTACAATCATTAAAAGAACATCAAGATTTTGAAATACTCTTACATAAAGCTTGGCGACAAAACGATGATAACAGGGAATATTCACCTATATTTCATATTCAAGCTGGAAAAAACTACTCAAAGGAACTAAATCAAGATATTATTACAAATAAAGAAAATATATCTCAACCAATTTATGAACTAAACGGAAAATTACAAATTTATGTCCAGCATTACTTATATTTAGAAATAGAGCTTAACCTTAATAAACTTCATACTGTTAATCAGAAGATAGATCTCAGCTTTTTTAATCCTAATTTTAAAGATAAAAACAAACAATTTATTAAAAGCTATCGGATGAATCAAAAGCGACAAATACGTAGCTCTGAAACACATTACCTAGATCATCCTCTCATGGGTATTATAATCCAAATAAATCGTGTAAATGAAGAAGAATAGCACTATAAAACTTCAAAATAAAAGATTAATCGTAATTCAATTAAATGAGTTTTCTACAATTGAAATGCTTTACATTTTTTTTCGACCAAGTAATGAATGTGATAGTGTCATACCATCTACTAATTCGAGCTCTCCTCCAATAGGAACACCATGAGCGATACGACTTGCTAAAACTTTATGAGCATAACATAATTCAGCAATATAATAAGCAGTAGCTTCTCCTTCAACTGTTGGATTTGTTGCTAAAATAACCTCAGTAATATTCCCTTTATATAAATGAGATTCAAATAGATCTAAACCAATATCATTTGGCCCAATACCGTCTAAAGGAGATAAATGACCCATCAAAACAAAATAACGACCAGAAAACTGGCCAGTAGCTTCTATAGCTGTAATATCAGAAAAGCTTTCGACAACACAAAGTTGACCATTTTCTTGACGCTTAATATTAAGACAAATATGACAAACTTCTTTTTCAGTTAAAGTGCGGCACTCCTTACAATTGCCTATTTTAGTCATTGCTTGCTTTAAAACTTCTGCTAACTTTAGACCTCCCTTTCTATTTCGTTGTAATAAATGAAAAGCCATACGTTGTGCTGATTTTTGACCTACTCCAGGTAAACAACATAAAGATTCTACTAAAGATTCTAATACACGACTAGTAAACATAAATCGATGTTATCCAATCCAGATATTAATATTCAAATTAAGAATATTTTTAAAATTAATTCATATATTAATTGCTTTATAAGGTTATATATTAGCTTTATTATTAGATTGGTTGCACACTATCTCTAATTATCTTTGCTGAAAAATGTTTCTTAAAAACTTTAAGTTTAAAATCATTTTCCAAACTGATAAAAGCCTGTTGTAATTTATTTTGATAAAGCCTTTCTCTCAATTCTAACGGTGTTTCTCCATATTCGCCAATTTCTACTGATAAATCGCATTTCTTTCTAAACGCCAAATTTAACGCTTGGTTTAATTCTTGACAAACTTCATTAGTTTTTAAGAAAGATTTTTTAGAACGTAAAATTAACAAAATAGAATTAGATTTTTTTTATACGATGAATTTAAAGAAAATTCTTTTGCAGACTTAGATATTCTTAATGTCTGAATCAGAGCAGACCACGGATCCATTTTAGAAGACTCTATTATTAATTTTTCCAGCATTTCTGAAGTTTTAACGTGAGTAGATATTTTTGAAGAAAATTCATTTTTTTTATACGATGAATGTATTTGAGTTTCATATTTATTATGAATTAATCTTAAATTGTTTTTTTTTTACTTATATCTAAATTTTGATAGCTAGTTTTTAAATCTTTTCGATTGGAACGTAACTGATCACGTAAAGTACGTGATTTTTTAGTTCTATAGTCTACTTCATTAATATTAGTTATAGAGGAAAGTTTATTTTTTTCAGATTTAGATAATGAATCTTTTTTTCTTCCTGATAAAGAAGAAGATTGATTTGCAAGTTTTGTACTAGTACTAATAGGTTTTATAATATCATGAGATATTGGCTTAAATGACATCATCCGTAAAAGCACCATTTCTAAACCGATACGCTCAGTTGGTGAATAAGGTAAATCCTCACGGCCTTTAATAACAATTTGATAATAAAGTTGCACCGTTTGAGGGGATAAAGATTTTCCAAGTAAAATAATTCTCTTTGAATCTTTCTGAGTTCTATTTAACGTAGAAGGTAAAGCTTGATACATCGCAATACGATGTAATTGTGACGCTAATTGCTTCAATAAAGCATCCCATTGGATACCTGTCTTATCTAAAGAACAAATATTTTTAATTAAAATTTTAGATTCATTAGCACTGAGTGCTTCTAGCAAAGAAATAGCTTTTGATGCATCTAAAATACCTAGCATATTGGTAACTGTTTCAGAATTAATCTGTCCATTACTCAATACAATGGCTTGATCAGTTAAACTTAAAGCATCACGCATACTCCCATCAGCAGCATGAGCAATCATATCCAAAGCCTGATTTTCGTATGTAATATGTTCTCTTGATAAAATATAATTTAGCTGACTATAAAGATTATCAACACTAATTGGTTTCAAATGAAAATGCAAGCAACGTGATAAAACCGTTATAGGAAGTTTAGAGGAATCTGTAGTTGCTAACAAAAATTTAACGTACCCTGGGGGCTCTTCTAATGTTTTCAAAAAAGCATTAAAACTATGTCTAGATAGCATATGAACTTCATCAATTATATAAACCTTAAAACGACTGCGTGCTGGCTTATATTGTACGTTATCTAATAAATCACGAATATCTTCAACCTTAGTTCGTGAAGCAGCATCTATTTCTAATAAATCGACAAAACGACCTTCATCTATCTCTTTACAGGTAGAACAAACACCACAAGGTAAAGCGGTTAAACCAACCTCACAGTTAAGTCCCTTAGCGAATAAACGAGCGATAGTCGTTTTACCAATTCCACGAGTACCACTAAATAAATATGAATGATGTAACCGATCTTTAGATAAAGAATTCTCTAAAGCAATCATCACATGTTTTTGACCTACTACTTGTTTAAATTTTCTTGGACGCCACTTTCTCGCTAAAGCAAGATAACTCATATAAAATTCCAGTTAAATAAAAATCAATATCAATTAGAATACACAAATGCTATAAACATTCAAACCTAAGTTTTCTAAACGTTTGAATCCACCAATTTTAGGCAAATTAATAACAAATGCAGCATATTCTACGATACCACCCAATCTTCGAATTAATTTAGTAGCAGCTTCAATGGTTCCACCAGTTGCTAATAAATCATCAACTATCAAAACATTATCACCTGAAATAATTGCATCAGTATGGATTTCAATCATATTCATGCCGTATTCAAATTTATAAGATTGCTGAACAGTTTGACGAGGTAATTTACCTGATTTACGAACAAGAACTAAGCTTAAACCTAACTCCAAAGCTAAAGGAGCACCAAACAGGAAACCACGTGCTTCAGTAGCAACAATTTTATTAAAATTCATGTTCTTATGCTGTTCTACTAATAATTGAACTGTAGCTTTATAAGCCTTAGGATCTTCGATTAAGGTGGTTATATCCCGGAATAAAATACCTGATTTTGGATAATCTGGAATATTCTTAATACGAGATTTAATTAAAGATATAGATTCAGCTGTCATAATCCTAAAACATTTAATAAAACTACAAAATAACTAACAGCGATGATTCTATCATAAACAACAATATTTAAGATAGTAGCATAGGAGCTACACGCAGATGATGCTAAGCAATGATTCAAATTAAGTTAACCTATAAAAAATGTAGAATCGTAAATTTAATTTACGAAGCGCAAAAAGATTTTAGATCAATGTCAATTTCACAATAAAATTAAAGATGCAGTACCGAGAAATGCAAAAAAACCAACAATATCACAAGTAGTTGTTAATACCATTGAACCAGCCAATGCGGGGTCTAAATTAAATTTACGAAGCACAATAGGAATAAGGACACCGCAAAGTACAGATGAAGACATATTCACTACGATAGCAAACAAAGTAATACCTCCCAACAATATAGATTGAGAATATAACGCAGAAATTCCTCCTGCGATAGAAGCCCAAAACAAACCATTAATAACACCAATACTTAATTCATTTTTTAATAATACTAATCGATTGCCTGGAACAATTTGATTAAGAGCCATAGCCCTTACTACCATGGTTAATGTTTGGCTACCCGAAACACCTCCCATCGAAGCTACAACAGGCATCATTACAGCAAGTACTACCACTTGTTCGATAACATCATCAAATAAACTAATAGTGCTAGCCACTAACATTGCTGCAAGTAAATTTACACCTAACCAAACACTACGTTTTTTTACACTTTTCAGTACAGGAGCAAACAAATCTGCTCCTTTATTTACACCAGTACCAGCTACTAAACGGGTTTCATAAATTTGACGCTGGGTATTCAAAGCAAATTGCCAATTAACTTCACCAATCAAAATTTGATTATCATCTATCATAGGTAAAGCAGGCAATGAATTATACTCTAAAGCTTCAATAGCTTCCTGTAAGCTTAATTTGCCATGAAGAGTAGTGATATTACTAATAGCTAAGTCCATTAAACTTACATCGTCTTCATTAAGAAAAATCTCACAGCAATTTATAACTCCTTTAAATTGTTTACGATGATTAATTAAATATACCTGACGTCGAATATCATAATTGTAACGATGCATTAATAGTCTTGCTTTCTCTACATTAATATTAAATGGTAGAGTAGCAACTTTTCGTTCGGCCCAACGACCTAATTCATCTTCTTCAAACTGACTAGCTTGATCATATAACTCTAATTCAGTTTGTTCAATTAATCGAATTGCCTCGTTAATAATTTCTTCAGGTAATGAATCCGCCCATTCAATAAGAGAAAGATTATCAAGTTTAGCAAGAGTTAATTTCAGTTCAATTTTTGAAAGTGAATCAATAATTGAAAACCGAACATCACTGCGCATTTCTGTTAGAACTTCAATATGTAATTCCAATGGAAGAGCACGCCATAAACGAATACGAACTTCGATTGGAAAAGCTTCTAAGATTAAAGCAATAGAACCAGACTCTAATCCCTCTTCTATAAAAGTATTTAAAATACTACTTTGTTCCTGTTCATTAGTTACAGAAAGCAATTTAATTTGATAGGATAAATCTTGAGACTCACTCACTGAATAACTCCGTTTAGAAACGGTTAAAAGAAAGCATTTATTATTTCATAAATATTCGGAACATAGTACCATATGGAAAGAATAATAACTTAAAGAAATATAATAAAGTAGATATTTTTTTATTCATTTCAAGAATAAAAATATCAGAAATTCTACTTTATCTCAAATAAAGTAAATTATAGTTTTACTCAGAGTCTTAGGTAAATTAGATTGGGAATATTATACTCATGTTACATCTATAAAATATTTCTGTTAACAATTTCTAAGCAAAAAATATAAATTAATTACTAATAAATCTCTCCCTAAAACATTAGGCTTTTTTAGTTAAATTGAAGAAAGATTAATGATTTCGAAATGGGCACAACGATTTCATCAAATGGCTGAACTAGTTGCTTCTTGGAGCAAAGATCCTTCGACAAAAGTTGGTTCTGTTATCACCAAGAACAACCGTATAATTTCCGTTGGTTTTAATGGATATCCTCATGGTATTTCAGATACAGTAAATATTGATCCTCGTGATATAAAATATCTAAAAACACTTCATGCAGAAGAAAATGCAATTCTATTTGCTAAAAGTAACTTAGATGAATGCGAAATATGGGTAACTCATTTCCCTTGTCCTAATTGTGCAGCGAAAATTATCCAAACTGGAATAATAGCAGTACATTGTCCAAAACAAACCGAAGAGTTTCTTTTTCGATGGAAAGATAAATTAAAGGTTAGTCAAGACATGTTTTTAGAAGCCAAGATAAAAGTAAACTGTATTTCACTGAAAGATTTTCTTTAAAAATATTCCAAATAAATACAAGTGATTATTAATTAATAATCCTAAAAACCAACTCTACCTGAATATGCTGACGTTTCTTTTAGTAAAGATAAAACACTAGGTGTAGTCAGATCATCGATATTTAAACCATTAGCTAATTTTTGTCGAATATCACTGCTACGAATTGATATTCTTTCAGGACATATTAATATATTCCAATATTTTAATATCTCTTCTGACTTATAAAAATTTGGAAAATTCAATAAATTATCAGGCCCTAAAACAAATGTTATATCTGATTCAGGGAATTCATTTGATAATTCTAATAATAAAGTATAAGTTTTAACTGGTTTTTTTATCTTTAAGAGTTTTTCTTCAATCTTGGAACGTTCAACATTAAGTAAGTTAATGTCTGTAATGAATGCATCCACTAACTGACAACGAACCTGATAATTTATCATCTTTTTTCCAAAAGGATGATAAATACTTGGAATAAGTAAAATTTTATCAAAATGATTAAGGGAAGTAATAATACTTTTATGTCCTAAACTTGGTGGGTTAAAAGCGCTGCCAAATGCTGCAATTTTTCTCATTCTCAAGGTGCCAATATGCTAAATTATCCGAAATAATACTCTTAATTTAAAAAATTTAAAACTAAAATATGATAAAATTAGCATAAGTATTATTATTCAATAAGTTGAAAGGGATAATAGATGGAAACAATTATTCGTACCATTCGCAATGAAATGAAAGTACTACCTTCAATTAATCCATATTTTGAAATTAGTCGTCGAGTAAACTTTATTAAAAACAAACTGCAGGAGGCTAATTGTAAATCGCTTATTTTAGGTATTAGTGGAGGAATTGATTCAACAACATGTGGGTTATTAGCACAACTTGCAATTGAAGAATTAAATAAAGAATCATCCTCTAAAGATTATCAATTCATTGCTGTTTGTCTTCCATATGGTAAACAAGTAGATGAAGAATCAGCAAAATTAGCACTGTCAGTTGTTCGACCTACCTATTCTTGTTCTATCAATATTAAACCAGGAGTTGATGAATTATATAAAGCTACTAATAAGGCATTATCTGATATAAATTTACTTCCTAAGGAATTACAAAAAAAAGATTTTATCAAAGGTAACCTTAAAGCTCGAGTTCGCATGATAACTCAATATAAAATAGCAGGTTACTTAGAAGGGATAGTTTTAGGTACAGATCATTCAGCTGAAAATATTACTGGATTCTATACTAAATTCGGAGATTCTGCATGTGATTTAGCACCTTTATTTGGTTTAAACAAACGACAAGTGCGTACTATTGCCAGTACTCTTCATACACCAGAGCAACTAGTAAAAAAAGCTCCTATAGCAGACCTTGAAGAATTATCTCCGCAAAGAGAAGATGAAGATGTGTTAAACTTAACCTATGATCAAATTGATGATTTCTTAGAGGGGAAAGATGTTGATAAAAAAGTCATTAATCGGTTAATCAATCTTTATAAAACAACTAAACACAAGCGCCAACCAATACCTACTATTTATGATTAAACGAATTAATCCCTTTCCATGTTGCATTACCCAAGTTGTTATAAAATATGGACCGAAGCTGTATTAGTCGTACCAGAGGCAACTAAAGCACCAGAAACCATCACTACTATATCACCTTTACTTCCTAGACCAGATTGTAAGGCATTTTTTTTTCCATTTATATAAAAATCATCAGTGCTCTTAATAGAACCTATAATAACTGGCTTAACCCCTTTAGTTAAAACTAATTGAGCTGCTGTTTTTTTATTAGTAGTAAGGGCAAGAATATTTGCAGTAGGAAAATATTTTCGTACTGATCGAGCAGATTTTCCACTTTCAGTTGCTACAATAATAAGTGGAGAATTTAGTTTTTCAGCTGTCTCTACGGCACCTTTGCAAACTGCTTCAGTAATGCGTAACCGAGAACTATCTAATCGAGAACCGAGCTCAGCTTTAAGTGCACTATCAGCACGATTAGCAATTTTAGCCATAATTCTAACAGCTTCTACTGGATATTTTCCTTTAGCCGTTTCACCTGAAAGCATAACGGCATCAGTACCATCCATAATAGCATTTGCAACATCACCAGCTTCAGCTCGAGTAGGACGTGGGTTATTAATCATTGAATCAAGCATCTGTGTTGCAGTAATAACCATTTTTCTTGCACGATTACACTTCTCAATCATCATTTTTTGTGCAAAAATAACCTCTTCTGCTGGTATTTCAACTCCAAGGTCTCCTCGAGCTACCATAATTCCATCAGAAACTTCTAAAATTGAATCAAAATTATCAACGCCTTCCTGATTTTCAATTTTAGAAATAATATGGATCTTTTCACCACCATTCATATTTAAAATATTACGAATTTCAGTAATATCCTCTTTTTTTCGAATAAAAGAAGCAGCTATAAAATCAACTTCATGCTTGCAAGCAAACTTTATATCAGCTTTATCTTTCTCAGAAAGTGCAGGTAATTGAATAGATACTCCAGGTAGATTAATCCCTTTATTTTCTCCTAAGATAGCATTATTAAGAACTTTACAGCTAACTTCTGTTTCAGTGGTTTTAAGTACTTTCATTTTAATTAAGCCATCATCAATAAGAATTATGTCACCTACTAAAAGATTCTTAGAAAAATTTGGATAACTTACAGCAACAAGATATTGATTACCTAGGATCATACTATTACTTGTAAAAATAAATTTTTGACCAGCTGTTAATTTAACTTCGTTGCAATTTTTAAGTTTTAAAGTACGAATTTCAGGCCCTTTAGTATCTAAAAGGATAGATAGTTGTTCACCTGTTTTTTTCATAACTTTACGAAAATTTTCGATACGTATACTATGTTCTTTAAAACTACCGTGAGAACAATTTAATCGCATCACATTCATACCAGCATTTACTAATTCCCTTAGTTTGATAATAGACTCAGTTTTTGGGCCAATTGTACATACGATTTTTGTCTTTCTCATAAATAATCCTCTCCGGTCATCCTGTATTGAAGGATACAATTTGCTTTTTAAAAACTGATACAGTTAATTAAAAAAAGCTATATCAATCAAAACTATACTTTCAATATTGTATCATTAAATTAATATAACATCACTGTATACTTATTATGTAAGGATAAAAAACACCTAATCACACTAAAATCAATTAACTTAGTTGAAAAGAGAATAAAGGGTTATTATTAAATAATATTTTTGAATTGCTATCTATTTATCATCTCAAAAAAAACAACTTATTTTAGTAATGTATAAACCATAATGAAAATGCTAACTTCTCTAAGACTTCACTTAATTTAAATTCTTGACTATATTATGATCCATGTACCCTAATTTTTTCTGGTTTAAAGAACTAGAATAATTTCTGTTGGATTTGATTTTTTTATAACTTACAAGTGTATATTATACATATAAAGAGAATTTATCTAATTGATACATAAAGTTAGTTAAAATAATTACCAAATGATTCAAGTAAAATTCTCAGTGTCATCACTATTTCTCTGCTATTATTGAGAAAATATAATGGAGCCTATAACTATGTGTGGAATCGTAGGAGCGGTAGCACAAAGAAATGTGACTAATATTTTAATACATGGACTACATCGATTAGAGTATCGTGGCTATGACTCTTCAGGCATTGCTGTTGTAGATTTTAAATCAAATTTAACTCGTATACGCTGTTTAGGAAAAGTAAAAAATCTTGAAAATGCACTTAAAAAAAAGAAAGAACAGGTTTTTGGAAATATCGGTATTGCTCATACTCGCTGGGCAACTCATGGCGAACCTTCAGAAATCAATGCTCATCCACATACATCTGGAGATATTGCTGTGGTACATAATGGGATTATTGAAAACCATGAAGAATTAAGAAAAATTTTGCAGAGTCGTGGTTACATATTTGCTTCTGAAGCAGATACAGAAGTGCTGGCCCATTTAATCGAATGGGAACTACGGTTTTCAAATTCATTACGCGAAGCTGTACAAAAAACAACAATACAATTGGAAGGTACTTATGGAATAGTTGTAATTGATCGAAAAAATCCTAAATGCCTAGTAGTTACTCGATCTGGTAGTCCAATTGTAATTGGTTTTGGAATAAATGAAAACTTTCTAGCGTCTGATCAACTAGCACTATTAAATATTACCCGTCATTTTATGTACTTAGAAGAAGGTGATCTCGCTGAAATTACCTACCAAAAAGTAAATGTATTTGATATCAAAGGTCAAAAAGTCGAACGTAAAATCATTGAATCTAATTCGAAGGATCATATAGCAGCTAAAGGGCAATATCATCATTTCATGCAAAAAGAAATCTTTGAACAGGCTTCTTCTTTAAAAAATGCAATAGAAGGTCGTATTAATAAAGATTTAATTTTAACAAACGGTATTGGAGTTCATATTACTAAAATTCTACAAAAAATTGAGCATGTACAAATTATTGCCTGCGGAACTTCTTATAATGCTGGTATGACAGCACGTTATTGGTTTGAAAATTTAGCTGGTGTAGCTTGTGATGTTGAAATTGCATCTGAATTTCGTTATCGAAAATTCATAACTCGCTCTAATAGTTTACTTATTACAATATCTCAATCTGGTGAAACAGCAGATACGCTGGCAGCACTACGTTTAGCTAAGAAAAAAAATTACATCTCATTTATGGCAATTTGTAACACAGAAAATTCATCTTTAGTACGTGAATCAGATTTAATATTGATGATACGAGCAGGCGCAGAAATTGGCGTAGCTTCTACTAAGACATTTACTAATCAACTTGCTATTCTACTAATTCTCGTTACAGCTTTAGGTAAACAAAAGCATTTTATTAGCATTGAAAAAGAAAAAGAAATCGTTAATGCTTTGAATTTATTGCCAAAACAAATTGATAATTTACTTAATTTAAATCAAGAAATTCAATACTTATCAAAAGGATTTATTGATAAAAAAAATACTTTATTTTTAGGAAGAGGAGAGTTCTATCCAATAGCTATGGAAGCATCTCTCAAATTAAAAGAAATTTCATACATTCATTCAGAAGCTTATGCTGCTGGTGAATTAAAACATGGTCCACTTGCTTTAATTGATGTAAATATGCCAGTAATAGTGCTTGCTCCTAATAATGAATTATTAGAAAAATTAAAATCGAATATTGAAGAGGTAAAAGCTCGTGGTGGCATATTGTATATATTTACTTCTATAGATACAGACATCAAAACAGATAAAGGGATGACAGTTATCTCACTGCCTAGTATAAGTGAAATAACAGCACCAATTTATTATACTATTCCAATGCAGTTACTTTCTTACTATGTAGGTTTAATTAAAGGAACAAACGTTGATCAACCTAGAAATCTAGCTAAATCAGTAACGGTTGAATAAAAGATTGGATATCCTTATTTAAATTAAGTATGATGATATCAGTTATATTAGCGCTTAAATCTTATTGTTACTTGAAAACATTCAGAGTTACTACTATATAAAAACTATAAATAACACCACCAAGAAACTAGAGTTCTTCTTTTATATTTATAAAAATAATTGATATTTAAACAGCGAGCAAGACACTGTACTTAAAATTTAATATCCCCTTAATGAAATTTCTCCACTAATATAGTTTTCTAACCCTTTTGAAGTTTTAATCAATAGTGCTCCCTTTTCATTAATACCATGCTCTATCCCCTCAATTTTATTTTCCCCAATGAGTAAAATTACTTTTTTACCAAAATAATTATCTAATTGATTCCAACGTTTGATAAATTTTCTAACACCATGTAATTCATAATATTTAAGTTCTGAATATAATGCATTAATTAATGCTATTGCTAATTCATTACGATCTAATGAAGAACGATCCGCCACCTCAATAAGGCTAGTCCAAGGAGAACTAATACCCTCTTTTGTTGATTTCATCAATAAATTCAAACCTATCCCAATAACAAGACTTTCCTTATTAACTGATTCAATCAAAATTCCAGCTAATTTTCGATCTTTGTAGCATAAATCATTTGGCCATTTAAGTTTAACTCCTTTTATACCAAACGTAGATAATACTTCAACAATTATAACAGCAATAACTATACTTAAACCTACTGCTGAATCTATGCCAGAATTTAATTTCCAATACATTGAGAAATATAAATTTTTACCAAATGGTGATACCCATTTACGTCCACGTCGACCACGACCCTTCGTTTGATGTTCAGAAATACAAACTGTACCTGATTTTATAGATGAGCTATCTAATAAATATTGATTAGTTGAATCAATAATAGGTATCAATTTAAGTGAATTTCCTATTTTAGATCTAATTAATCTAGCATTAAGAAAATCTATTGTTTCAGGCAGCTGATATCCTTTCTCTTTTAAATACGAGATATTAATGCCCCACTCTCGGATCCCTTCTATGTGTTTTTGAATTTCTGTAGGAGATATATCAAACCGAATAGATAATGCTCTCATAGAAAAAAAGAACCTTTTGAAATAAGCTTAAGAATTGCAAGTTTTATCTCAATATTTTTTATAATTTATTGCTCCAAGATTAATTTCTGATGTACAAGACATAAGATGTACCTCATTTTCTAATTCCAAACCGTATTTATCAATTATCGTTCTTTGAATTAGAAGTGCTAAATTTACAATGTCTTGTGCACTTGCATTCTCTTTATTAATAATAACTAGTGCTTGAGAAGAACATACTTGCGCTCCTCCAATCATCGTACCCTTTAAACCACATTTATCGATTAATTCACCAGCAAAAATCTTCACCATACCTAATTTATAAGAATAATTTGGAATATCAGAAAACTTTTTTATTAAAGATTGATACTTGTAATAACAAACTAATGGATTTTTAAAAAAACTTCCTGCATTACCATTGATTATAGGATCTGGTATTTTTTTTTTCGAAGGTCACAAACTCGTTTAAATATTTTCTCAGAAGTTATAGTATTTCGATTAATCTTTTCTAAAGAATTATATTTAATATTTGCTACCCAGTTTTTCTTCAATTTGAGACCAATTGCAATTATAACAATTTTTTTGTAAAGCGCATGTTTAAAAATAGAGTCACGATATCCAAACGAACACTCTTGATTAGTTAAGCGTTGGATATTAAAAGTTTCTAAACAAAGTACATCAACATATTCACATATATCTTTTAATTCCATACCATAGGCACCAATATTTTGAATTGGCGCAGCCCCTGCGGAACCTGGAATTAAAGCCAAATTTTCAAGTCCAAAATAACCATTTTTAACTGCCCATTCTACTAGTGATGGCCAATCTTCTCCTGCTTTAATATGTAAATGATAATTAGCTTTGGATTCTAAAACTGATTTTCCGAGTAGTTTATTTATTACCACTACACCTTCAAATCTTTCAGTAAATAAAATATTACTACCCTTTCCTAATACTACTTTAGGTAAATACTGCCAATAAACGCTTTGGTAAACTGAAATTAACTCATCTACTGAATTTACTTCAACAAGAATTTTGCAAAATTGTGAAACACCAAAAGTATGATAGTCCCTTAAATCTACATCTGTATATATGTTCATAAAATTTAAAATACAAGTAATAAATTATAACTCTATGTAATCCATAGTATATTATTATACGATAATCTAGAAGCATATATCATATATAATTTAAGTAATATCAAAGATAAACCAACAGAATAAATGTATTAAACAATAACATTATTTAATGAAATTTAATTGCATACATAAGATAAAGACCATTAGAGAAATTTTTTAGCATTATGATATAAACCAAACTACATGATATCTTCTACTTAAAAGTCTTTTGATTTTTGTTAGTATTCCTAATTAAAATATTTCATGCTTTTACTTAACTATAGAGGTAAAGAATATCTGGTATGATAGCCAAAAGGAATTCATTTAACCAACTTCCTACCCTTGCAATGAATCCAGAGAAATTTAAAATTCTCTATTCAGCAAAAAAATTTAGGAATCATATTATTAACGCAATCAAAACAGCCTGTACAAGGATTTATCTTGTTGCTTTGTACCTAGAAGATGATGAAGCAGGTCGAGAGATCTTATCTGAACTTTACAAAGCAAAAAAGAAAAAACCAGAGCTTGATACTAGTATCTGTGTTGATTGGCATAGAGCACAACGAGGTTTAATTGGTGAAGCATCTTCTGAAGGTAATGCGGCTATGTATAAATCTTTTTCTGATAACAATGAATATAAAATTCCTATTTTTGGTGTTCCAATTCATAGAAAAGAAATATTTGGTGTATTACACCTAAAAGGCTTTATTGTTGATAATCAAGTTATATACAGTGGCGCTAGTTTAAATAATCTTTATTTAAACTATCATGATCGTTATCGTTTTGATCGATATCATATACTAAATTGCAAAGCATTAGCTGATAGCATGGTCCAATTTATTCGCCAAGAAATAATCGATCACCCAGCAGTTAATGATTTAACTTCTGATTATAAACCAAGCACAAAGGATATAAAAACTGATATTCGTCAACTTCGAGCTTCTTTAGCTCAATCAAGCTATCAATTTATTTCAGAAAAAGCAAACCCAGAACAAATAGCTATAACACCTATCGTAGGAATCGGTAAACATCAAAATAGACTAAACCAGATCATTAATCAACTTATAACTCAGGCAAAAAAAGAAATTTTTATCTGTACTCCCTACTTTAATCTTCCAAAAAGCATAATTAAAAAAATAAAAATAGCCTTAAATTTAGGCTTAAAAGTAACAATTATCGTAGGTGATAAAACAGCTAATGATTTCTATATCTCACCAAAAGAAAAATTTAAGGCTATTGGAGGACTTCCTTATCTTTACGAAGTAAACTTACGTCAATTCGCTAAAGCCAACCAAGCAGATATTTCTAGCTGTAAACTTTCTATTAATCTATGGAAACATAATGATAACAGCTTTCATTTAAAAGGAATTTGGGTTGATAAACATTATATGCTAATTACAGGAAACAACCTTAATCCACGCGGGTGGAAATTAGATCTTGAAAATGCTATCTTAATCCAGGATAATTTTTTCTATTTAACTCCTCAAGTTGAAAAAGAGATAGAAAATATTCTTCGTCACACTAAGCCTATTTTTACCTATCGTCAACTAGAGAAAGTGGATAATTATCCAAAGAATGTAAAAAAACTAAT
Source organism: Candidatus Photodesmus katoptron Akat1 (assembly GCF_000478685.1). GTDB lineage: Bacteria > Pseudomonadota > Gammaproteobacteria > Enterobacterales > Vibrionaceae > Vibrio > Vibrio anomalopis. The sequence goes on from NZ_AMSD01000001.1 coordinate 324,280, forward strand.
TCGTAAAATAATCAGGATAAAGGCTGACCATGTGCTGAAGCACATTTTATAAAACCATGTGCTGAAGCACCTTTTATAAAACATAGATAATACCAAACCTTCCAGAATAGTGTCTATGAAAACTTATTAAGTAAATTAGCTAGTTGACTTTAAGTACAGAAGCATGCAACATTAATCATGAAAGCAATATATAATATTACCTATCGTATTAAATTTAAGAGATATAAAATTCAATTTCTCCAAATCAAATAACTTTATGAAAAATACAACCAAAATTTTAGGTTCCATATGTACTAGGATATTGAAAACAACAATAAAGAACATGCTAAATAAAGATAGAAAAGAAAAGATAAAAACTAAAGTGTTTCCTAACCTCAGTACAAAGTTAGATAAAGTTAACTCAATTTGCTACAGATTAACTGACTAGCATCAATATCTATTTTGCTTAGCATCTTAAGCCCTATATGTGGTACTGTATTGAAAAAAAAGGGAAATAATATAACTTTAATCACGAAGCTTGTTCATTAATATTATAAGAATGATTTCAGATGGTTTATTTATTTAAAGTTGCCCTGTTTATAAGCAACGAGCATTTTAGCATTTAGAGGTAATAAAATGGAAAAAGTTCCAATGACTTCCCGTGGCGCTCAACTATTGCGTGATGAGCTACGTCGATTACTTAAACTTCGCCCTAAAATTTCCGAAGCAATTGCAGAGGCTCGAGATCTGGGAGATTTAAAAGAGAATGCTGAGTATCATGCTGCTCGTGAGGAGCAAGCTATTTGCGAAGCACAAATTCGTGACATTGAATACAAACTCTCAGTAGCTCAGATTATAGATGTTAGCAAAATGAAAAACACTGGAAAGGTTATATTTGGAACTACTGTAACACTTATTGATATTGATACAAATGAAGAAAAAACCTATCAAATTGTTGGTGATGATGAAGCTGATATTAAGTCAGGTCGTATCTCTGTTAGTTCACCAATTGCACGAGGATTAATTGGAAAAATGGAAGGTGGTGAAGTGGTTATATCTACTCCAGGTGGAGATAAAGATTTTGAAATTAATAAAGTTCTTTATTGCTAATAACATAATAAGATGAATTACGAAAAGCTACGGAAAAGCAGTGACTTTCCGTCATCCATCAACACACACACTAGGTTGGTTTTATATATTCTTTATTAATTTATCATTATGTTCAGAACGAATCGCTCTAATTGCTATAACACATTGCTTTCTTAGAGTTTTTTATCAAAAAGTATTCTTGCAATGAGTTAAAAATTGTATATTATATGAATAAATCTTTACTTACATGCATTATGCCGCTAACGTTAATTGAATGTTATTGCATCAGAAGCAAAATTTTATTTAATGATTGCATCGTTCGAACTTTTTTTGGTTTAAAAACTCACATGAGCAAAAAAATTCAGGTAGCTCCGCACGCTGGTTAAAAGAGCATTTTGATGATAGATATGCTAATGAAGCCAAGAAAAAAGGGTATCGTTCACGTTCTGTATTCAAGATTCAAGAGATTCAGAATAAAGATAAATTACTAGAAAAAGGAATGACAGTTGTTGATTTAGGAGCAGCCCCTGGCGGATGGTCACAATACGTAATTGATATAGTTAGAAGTGATATAGGACAAGTAATTGCTTGCGATATTTTACCAATCAATTCAATTCCTGGAGTTACCTTCTTGCAAGGTGATATTCGTGAGAAGAAGGTTTTTAAAACATTACTCAACAAAATTCAACCTGATAAGGTTAACGTAATATTATCTGATATGGCACCTAACATGACTGGTCACTCATCAATCGATCAATCACGTACAATGCATTTAGTTGAGTTAGCTTTAAACATTTGTAGACAAATTTTAGTGTCTAATGGTAGCTTTGTAGTGAAACTTTTCCAAGGCGAAGGTTTTGAGCAATATCTTAAAAAAGTTCGTAACGCTTTTAAAATTGTTAAAATCAGGAAACCAAATGCTTCTCGATCTCGTTCCAAAGAAGTTTATATTGTAGCTTCTGGTTATACAGATTCACTACTTTGCCATTAAAAGCACACGTTATGATATAGCTACAGATTACAAACTGTAGTACCCTACCCTTTAATTACAATTAATTATCGCGAGGCTGACACCTTGAGTGATATGGTAAAAAATTTAATTTTGTGGCTAGTTATTGCTGTAATATTGATGTCACTTTTCCAAAATTTTAGACCTGGAGAAAAGAACATCAGAACAGTTGATTACACTACATTTCTCCAGGAAGTTGGTCAAGGCCAAATTCAAGAAGCAACATTTAAAGGTCAAGAAATTACCTTTACACGTCGTGGAAGTACATCTAAGTCTATAACTTATATGCCAGTTTATGATCAAAAGCTTCTTGATGATTTAATTAACCAAAGCGTAAAAGTACAAGGAACTCCACCAGAAGAGCAAAGTCTTCTAGGTACTATTTTTATTTCATGGTTCCCTATGATCTTACTTATTGGTGTATGGATCTTTTTTATGCGCCAAATGCAAGGCAGTGGTGGTAAAGGTGCAATGTCTTTTGGAAAAAGTAAAGCACGTATGATGAGTGAAGAACAAATTAAAACTACTTTTTCTGATGTTGCTGGTTGTGACGAAGCAAAAGATGACGTTAAAGAGCTAGTAGATTATTTGAAAGATCCAAATAGATTCCAAAAACTGGGTGGTAAAATACCAACTGGTATTCTAATGGTTGGTCCTCCAGGTACTGGTAAAACATTGCTTGCTAAAGCTATTGCTGGTGAAGCAAAAGTGCCATTCTTTACTATTTCTGGTTCAGACTTTGTAGAAATGTTTGTTGGTGTAGGTGCATCTCGTGTACGAGATATGTTTGAACAAGCAAAAAAAGCAGCCCCTTGTATCATTTTTATTGATGAAATTGACGCAGTAGGTAGACAACGAGGAGCAGGAGTTGGTGGTGGGCATGATGAACGTGAACAAACTTTAAATCAAATGCTAGTTGAAATGGATGGATTTGAAGGCAATGAAGGTATTATTGTCATTGCAGCAACCAATAGACCAGATGTTCTAGATCCCGCCTTACTTCGTCCTGGCCGTTTTGATCGCCAAGTTGTAGTAGGTTTACCTGACATACGAGGTCGTGAACAAATTCTTAAAGTTCATATGCGCAAAGTTCCTTTATCAAACGATGTTGAGCCTTCTCTTATAGCACGTGGTACTCCAGGTTTTTCCGGGGCTGATCTTGCCAATCTTATAAACGAAGCTGCCCTCTTCGCAGCCCGTAACAATAAACAACATGTTTCAATGGTTGAATTTGAGTTAGCAAAAGATAAAATTATGATGGGTGCAGAACGTCGTTCTATGGTTATGTCTGAAGAAACTAAAGAATCAACTGCTTACCATGAAGCAGGTCATGCAATTGTTGGACGATTAGTACCGGAGCATGATCCCGTATACAAAGTTTCAATAATTCCTAGAGGACGCGCTTTAGGTATCACTATGTACTTGCCAGAACAAGATCGTTTAAGTATGAATCGTCAACATCTTGAATCTATAATATCTAGTCTTTATGGCGGTCGATTAGCTGAAGAGTTAATTTATGGAAAAAATCAAGTATCAACTGGGGCATCTAACGATATTGAAAGAGCAACAGAAATTGCGCGAAAAATGGTAACTCAATGGGGATTTTCAGAAAAATTAGGCCCTTTACTATATGCAGAAGATGAAGGAGAAATTTTCCTTGGTCGAAGTGTTACTCAGACAAAACATATGTCTGATAATACAGCCAAATTAATTGATGATGAGGTTCGTAAAATTATTGATCATAATTATGACAGGGCTAAATATATTCTTGAAAAAAACATGGATATCATGCATGCAATGAAAGATGCTCTCATGAAATATGAAACAATTGATTCAGGACAAATTGATGATTTGATGGCACGCAAAAAGGAGATAAGAGAACCTGCAGGTTGGAATGATAAGGTTAAAGGAAATGGAAATCAAACATCTTCAAATAGAAACTCTAATACAACAATAATAAATTAAAAAGACATTAAGACAAAGTATTATGAACGCATAAGCTGATAACTAATTTCAAATCTTTTTTTCTATTTTTAGAACTATATGATTATCAAAAATAATACAAAATCACTTGATTTATCTAAGATTCATATTATGGGAATCTTAAATGTTACGCCTGATTCTTTCTCTGATGGTGGTAAATATAACTCGCTAGATAAAGCTTTTCTACAAGCGCAAAATATGATTAATTCTGGAGTTAGCATTATTGATGTTGGAGGAGAATCAACAAGACCAGGGGCAAGTAAGGTATCTTTGTCAGAAGAACTTAAGCGTGTTCTCCCTATCATTAAAATAATCCGGGAATATAACAGTGATATATGGATTTCTATTGATACTAGTAAGCCAGAAGTTATGAGGCAAGCTATAGAAATGGGAGCAGATATGATTAATGATGTTTGTGCTATGCAAGTACCAGGAGCTTTAGAAATTGCTAAAACGTTTCAAGTTCCAGTTTGTTTAATCCACACAAAAGATAAATATATCCAACAAACCAACTCTCAAGATATTTCTCGAGAAATAATTAGTTTTTTTATCAAAAGGATTAAGGCTTGCGAAATTGCAGGGATAAAGAAAAATAAATTAATACTCGATCCTGGTTTTGGGTTTAATAAAACTTTAAAGAATAACTATCAAGTACTAGCACATTTAGAAAAATTTCATCAATTAGGTTTTCCAATTTTAGTTGGAATATCTAGAAAATCTATGCTGTTTAAATTATTAAATAAAAAACCTGAAAATTGTGTTCTTGCCAGTGTAATATGTGCAACTATTGCAGCTTTTAAAAGGACTAATATCATTAGAGTGCATGACTTTAGAGAAACATTAGAAGCAATGAAAATTATCAAGATGATTCGAGCTAATTCTAACTTCGAATAATAATTAAGGAACAAGTATGTCTAATAAAAAACGTTACTTTGGTACTGATGGAATTCGAGGAAAAGTAGGAAGACATCCAATTACTCCAGATTTCATTTTAAAATTAGGTTGGGCGGCAGGTCGTATACTAGCTAAAAAAGGCACCAATAAAGTAATCATTGGAAAAGACACTCGTATTTCTGGTTATATGCTTGAATCATCTTTAGAAGCTGGGCTTGCGGCTGCTGGTCTTAAATCTATTTTAACCGGTCCTATGCCAACTCCGGCTATTGCCTACTTAACTCAGACTTTCCGTGCAGAAGCAGGTATTGTGATTTCTGCATCACATAATCTTTACCAAGATAACGGAATTAAATTTTTTTCTTCAGAAGGAACTAAGTTACCTGATGATATTGAATTAACAATTGAAAAGGAACTTGATAAAAATATAGAATGCGTACAATCTGCTAAATTAGGTCAAGCAACACGTTTAAATGATGCTGCTGGTCGTTATATTGAGTTTTGCAAAAGCACCTTTCCGGTAGATAGTAATCTAGCAGGATTAAAAATTGTCATTGATTGTGCTAACGGCTCAACTTACCATATCGCACCAACAGTATTTACCGAGCTTGGTTCTAACGTAATTGCAATTGGTGTACATCCTAATGGTATAAATATTAACTATAAGCGAGGATCTACCAATGTTAAAGCTTTACAAAAAAGAGTTTTAGATGAAAAAGCAAACTTAGGTTTAGCATTTGATGGTGACGGTGACCGAATCATTATGGTAGATGAGTTAGGCAATAAAGTCAATGGTGATCAGATTGCCTATATTATTGCCTCTGATGCTCTGTACCAAAATAAATTAAAAGGCGGTGTTGTTGGAACATTAATGACAAACTTAGGTATGAAAAATGCTTTAAAAAATATAGGTATCCCTTTTATCCAAACACATATTGGTGATCGCTATGTAATGGAGGAATTGCTAAAACAAAACTGGAAAATTGGTGCTGAAAGCTCTGGACATATAATTTTACTTGATAAAGTGACTACAGGGGATGCAATTGTTGCAGCCCTGCAAGTACTAACTGCAATAGTAACTCAAGGAAAGTCATTAAATGAACTTTTACAAGGAGTAACATTATATCCTCAAGTACTTAAAAATATAAAAATAGCTAATAATTCAAATCCACTTCAGGAAAAAACTGTTAAAAATACTATCAGTGAGGTTAGGAGATTTTTAGGCAAAAAAGGACGAATCTTAGTAAGGAAATCTGGTACTGAACCATTACTGCGTATAATGGTTGAAGGAGAAGATATGGAATTAATCAATGCTTTAGCAGAAAAAGTTGCTAATGCAATTCTTAAAAACTGCTCATTGCTTTAATAAGCAATATATTATGAGCTTTATTTTAGTTAGGTATATAAATTACTATTTATAGTAAATTTTACTTGTTCTTATGGTTCATTTTACGTTAGGATTATTCTTTGTATATTTAAGAGCCTTATTAATTTTACTCTTCTAAAATTAATAATAACTCTAATAGTTAGGTAAAGTACATATAGGAAACTGTCATGTTTTCAGTCTTACTAGCTGTTTATCTTTTAACAGCATTTTTCATTGTTTCCTTTATACTGATTCAACAAGGAAAAGGTGCAGATATAGGGGCTTCATTTGGTTCTAGTGCTTCAAACTCTATTTGGGGTACTAGCGGAAGAGGAAGTTTTTTAGCTAAAATAACTTCTATCTTTGTAGCTATATTTTTTATACTAAGCTTAATACTGGGCAATATGTCTGCTAATAAAACAAGCAAAAGGTCAGTTTTAAGCAATCATCAAGATGAAATTGTTGCATTAAATAAGGATAGTTCTACTGATAAAAATATAGATTCAAGAAATAATGATATACCCTAATAAAAACAAATCATTTTTTTGCGCCGAGATGGTGAAATTGGTAGACACGCTAGCATGAGGTGCTAGTGCTTTATGTGTGAGGGTTCAAATCCCTCTCTCGGCACCATTACTTACCATAATTTTATTTACAAATTGTTTTTTTAACCATATGATTTAATTAACTTTAGGTAGATGGATTTTTGGTGCTTTTATTTTTATATTGCATAAATCCAGAGCAATTTAAAGAACACATTCACTTGTTTTATTTTATACAATTGGTATAGAATCTTTTAAGTGATTATCTGGAATTTAAATTGGGCTCCATGCCCTTTTTTATTTCTGGAGCATTTTTTATATGACTAATTTAGAAAAACAATTGACTGACATACTCAACGGGCCTATATCAGCATTAGGTTATGAATTTATTGGATTAGAATTTAACTATCCAATCAATTCAATATTACGAATTTATATTGATAATAAAATAGGAATTAATATAGATAATTGTACAGAAGTTAGTTATCAGGTGAGTGCTATACTAGACGTTGAAGATCCCATTTCAATACCCTATATTTTAGAAGTTTCTTCTCCAGGCTTAGACAGACCACTTTTTAAATTAGCGCATTATGAAAAGTTTATTGATCATGAAGTTAATCTCATTCTGAAAGTAACAATAAATAATTGCCGTAAATTTAAGGGAGTAATTCATTCTGTTAGAGATCAATGTATCGTACTGAATGTCCAAGGAGAAAAAAAACGATTTGTACTCAATAATATCTTGAAAGCTAACTTAATTCCAAAATTTAAATTTCTTTGAGAAATAGATGCTTAAGAGGCTAAATTTAAAATGAGTAAAGAAATTTTAGCAGTAGTAGAAGCAGTTTCAAATGAAAAAGCTGTACCTAGAGAACGAATTTTTGAAGCTTTAGAGATTGCTTTAGCTACATCAACTAAGAAAAAATATGAAATCGATATTGATGTGCATGTTATTATCGACCGGAAAACAGGTGAATTTCAAACTTTTCGTCAATGGGAAGTAGTTAAAACAGTTGAAAATCCGACAAAAGAAATTTCCATCGAAGCTGCTCAATATGAAAATGAAACTATTACTATTGGTTGTTTTATTAAAGATAACATCGATTCAGTAACCTTTGATCGCATCACTACCCAAACGGCAAAACAAGTTATTGTACAAAAAGTACGTGAAGCTGAACGAACACAAATTGTCTCACAATTTATAGATAAAGAAGGTGATCTAATTACTGGTGTTGTCAAAAAAGTAAATAGGGAAATAGTAATTTTAGACTTAGGTAACAATGCTGAAGCAGTAATTTTACGTGATGATCAACTACCGAGAGAAAATTTTCGACCAGGAGATCGTGTTCGTGGACTTTTATATAAAATTGTACCTGAATCTCGCGGTTTCCAACTGTTTATTACTCGTTCAAAACCTGAGATGCTAGAAGAATTATTTCGTATTGAAGTGCCAGAAATTGGTGAAGATCTTATTGAATTAAAAGGTGCTGCTCGTGATCCTGGCTCTCGTGCTAAAATAGCAGTCAAAACTAACGATCGTCGAATTGATCCGGTTGGTGCTTGTGTTGGTATGCGTGGTGCTCGTGTCCAAGCCGTTTCTAGTGAATTAGCTGGTGAACGTATTGATATCGTACTTTGGGATGATAATCCAGCTCAATTTGCTATCAATACAATAGCTCCAGCAGATGTAGTTTCAATTATAGTTGATGAAGATGAACATTCTATGGACATTGCAGTTGAAAAGAATAATTTAGCACAAGCTATTGGTAGAAATGGTCAAAATGTACGTTTAGCATCTCAATTAACTGGCTGGGAGCTTAGCATAATGACTATTACTGAACTAGAAGAAAAACATCAAAAAGAATCACAAGCATCTATTAAAATATTTATGAAGTATCTAAATATCGAGAAAAATTTTGCAGAAATCTTATCTGAAGAAGGATTTTCATCGTTAGAAGAAGTAGCTTATGTACCAGTTAATGAATTATTAAAAGTAGATGGATTAAATAAAAAACTTGTTGAAGAACTTCGTAGCCGTGCTAAAGATGCACTTACAACTATAGCATTAGCACAGGAAGAAACTTTTGAAGGTGTTAAGCTTTCTCAAAATCTACTTAATCTTAAAGGTCTAGAACGTGAAATGGCATTTAAGCTTGCAGCGAAAGGAATCAGTACACTAGAAAATCTAGCTGAACAAAGCATTGATGAGCTAGAAGGAATCAATGGATTAACAGAAGAACATGCCGGTAAGCTAATTATGGAGGCACGTAACATTTGTTGGTTCAATAATGGGAAATAATTTCAGCAACAAAGAGGATGCCTAATGACAGAATTAACTGTAAAAGCTCTAAGTCAAGAGATTGGCATACCAGTTGATCGCTTAATTGAGCAACTTGCTGATGCAGGAATTAAAAAAGCAAGTAATGAGAAAGTTTCAGATGTCGAAAAACAAAAGCTATTAAGTCATCTAAAAAAGGAACATGGTGATATGTCTGGAGAATCTGAACCGACTCGTTTAACTCTTCAGCGTAAAACTAGAAGTACATTAAGTGTCATAGCAGGAAGTGGAAAAAGCAAAGATATTCAAGTAGAAGTGCGCAAAAAACGTATCTATGTAAAACGCAGTAGTATTGAAGATAAAACTACAGAAATTTCAACAACACTCAAAGTAAATGAAAAAAATAAAACCATTAAAAAGAAAGCTAAACGGGTGCAAGCTGGAAAGGCTAAGAAACAAATGAATTCAAAAAATGCAGACGTTAATGCAAATGAACAAGTAGTAAAAAAACAAATTGATGAATTTAAGCTCCGTCAAGAAGAGGAAGCTCAGCGTAAAGCAGAAAGAGAATCAATAAAACTTGTAGAAAAAGCACGTAAACTTGCTGAAGAAAACCAAGTTCGTTGGACTGAAGAAGAAAGAAAAACAGAACTAGAAAATTCTGATTACCATTTAACTACTTCTACATATGCTCGTGAAGCTGAAGATGATGAAGATCGTAAAAAAGAAGAAGGAGGACGTCGAAAGAAAAAAAAACATTCTAACCATGAGCACATTCGTGATACTCGTAATAATCAACGCAATAGCAAAATTCGAAACAAAAACAAACATTCTATATTAAACTCAACCCAGCATACTTTTACTAAAACAGCTGTAGTAACTAAACAGGATATTATCATTGGTGAAACAATTATTGTTTCTGAACTAGCAAATAAAATGTCAATGAAATGCGCCGAGGTGATTAAAGTTATGATGAAAATGGGAGCCATAGCTACCATTAATCAAGTAATCGATCAAGAAACGGCTGCCCTAGTAGCTGAAGAAATAGGATATAAAGTTATCCTGCGTAAAGACAATGATCTTGAAGAAGCAGTACTTTCCGATCGTGATTCTGATACTCTTCCAAAGAGTCGTGCTCCAGTAGTAACTATCATGGGACATGTTGATCATGGTAAAACTTCCACACTTGATTATATTCGCAAAGCTCATGTGGTTTCTAAAGAATCTGGTGGTATCACACAACACATAGGTGCATATCACGTAAAAACTAAAAATGGAATGATTACATTTCTGGATACTCCTGGACACGCAGCTTTTACTGCTATGCGTGCTCGGGGGGCTCAAGTAACAGATATAGTTGTACTCGTTGTCGCAGCGGATGATGGTGTTATGCCACAAACAATTGAAGCAATACAACATGCTAAAGCAGCCAATGTTCCGTTAATTATTGCCGTCAATAAAATAGATAAAGAAAACGCAAACCCAGATAATATAAAAAACGAGCTCGCAAATTACAGTGTTATACCTGAAGAATGGGGAGGTGAGAATATGTTTGTTAATATCTCTGCAAAACAAGGTACTAATATTGATATTCTGTTAGAAACTATTCTCCTACAATCTGAAATGCTTGAACTTACCGCCATTAAAGACGGAATGGCTTCTGGTATTGTAATCGAATCTCGTCTGGATAAAGGTCGTGGTCCAGTAGCAACGATTTTAGTTCAGTCTGGTACGCTAAATAAAGGTGATATAATACTTTGTGGTCAAGAATATGGTCGTGTTCGTGCTATGCGGAATGAAAATGGTCAAGAAATTATAACTGCAGGTCCATCTATCCCTGTAGAAATTTTTGGTCTTTCTGCTGTTCCAGTATCTGGTGATGATGCTACAGTCGTACGTGACGAACGCAAAGCTCGTGAAGTAGCTAATTATCGTCAAGGCAAATTTCGTGATGTAAAACTTGCAAACCAACAAAAAATTAAACTTGAAAATATATTCTCAGATATGACTTCTGGTGATATTGCCGAACTAAATGTTGTACTTAAAGCTGATGTTCGAGGATCTGTTGAAGCTATTTCAGACTCTTTACTTGAGCTTTCTACTAATGAAGTAAAAGTAAATATAGTTGGTTCTGGTGTTGGAGGGATTACAGAAACTGATGCAGTTCTTGCAGCTGCTTCTAATGCAATAATTCTTGGTTTTAATGTACGAGCAGACGCATCTGCTCGTCGTACTATTGAAACAGAACATTTAGATCTTCGTTACTATTCAGTTATTTATCAATTAATTGATGAAGTAAAAAAAGCGATGAGTGGAATGCTTACACCAACATTAAAACAACAAATTATTGGTCTTGCGGAAGTTCGTAATATATTTAAATCACCTAAACTAGGTGCAATTGCAGGTTGTATGGTAACTGAAGGTCTAATTAAGCGTAGCAATCCAATCCGAATATTACGTGACAATGTTGTTATTTATGAAGGTGAATTAGAATCTTTACGTCGCTTTAAGGATGATGTTCAAGAAATTAAAAATGGTTATGAATGTGGTATTGGCGTTAAAAACTATAATGATATTCGTATTGGTGATCAAATAGAAGTATTTGAAATTTTCAAAATTACACGTACTTTAGATTAAATACAGCAGCCAAATAAAATGCCTAAGGATTTTAGCCGAACTAAACGCATTGCACAGCAGCTACGCAAAGAACTAGCTTATATTCTGCAACACAAAATTAGTGAACCTAGTTTAGGTATGATAACTATTTCTGATATACAAATATCACGTGATTTATCCTATGCTAAGGTTTTTGTAACTTTTTTTTCCAATAAAAAAATAGAAACACCAGAAAATCGTTTATCTTTGCTTAAAAAGTATGAGGTTTATATCCGTATGCTCTTGAGTAAACGTATACGTTTACGTTTAACACCTCATATTCATTTTTCTTATGATTACACCTTAACTAAAGGTAGACACATATCAAACCTAATAAACAAGGATAGTTATCGAATTCGTAGTAATAAAGCAAAATATCAAAAAAAGGATGAACTGTTATGATAGAAAACTATCTAAATAGTCGTTCAGTTAATGGAATTATTTTACTTGATAAACCGATGAACATTTCATCTAATCATGCATTACAACAAGTTAAACGGCTTTATTGTGCTAAAAAAGCAGGACACTCTGGTACTCTTGATCCTTTAGCAACTGGTATGTTGCCAATCTGTTTTGGAGAAGCAACAAAATTCTCTCAATTTTTATTGAACTCTGATAAATGTTACATTGCAAAAATAAAACTTGGTGAACGTACTGATACCTCAGATTCAAATGGAAAAATTATTGAAACTCGTGATATAAATGTAACACGAAAACAATTAGATCATTCTTTAAAAAATTTACAGGTGAAATTCTTCAAATTCCTTCAATGTTTTCTGCACTAAAATATAAAGGTTATCCACTTTATAAATATGCTCGTAATGGAGTTGAAATTCCACGTAAAGCGCGTAAAATTACAGTATACTACATAAAACTTCTTTACTTTAAAAAAGATGAGCTCGAGATAGAAATTCACTCTTCAAAAGGAACTTATATACGTACTATTGTAAATGATCTAGGTGAAATTCTAGGATGTGGAGCTCATATTACTCAGTTACGACGTATTGGGTTCGCTAATTATCTATATCATCAAATGATAACATTAGATGAACTTAATGAACTAGTTAAACAGGCTCAGAAAAAAAAGCTTCCTAATGAAACATTCTTAGATTCTTTATTGATGCCAATGGATACTGCTATTAGACACTTACCTAAAATAAATATAGATGAAAAACTAGTAAAACTTATTTGTAATGGCATCAAAATTAAATTGCCAGAAGAAGAGATATCAGCTCAAGGTTTTGTTCGAATAATAACTAAAGAAACTAAAATTTTCATTGGTGTTGCCATGATTGATAAAAGTGGAACAGTAATCCCGAAACGCTTAATATCATCTTGAAAAAATAACTTTTCAAAAAGTAGTATATACAAACTTATTTTTAAGTTATATACTTCTATTTTAATAAACTTAAAGGATACAAGTAATCAAAATTGCAAAGCACTTTTTACTAAATAAAGTTAATGACTTGTTTTTTGTTTTTAATGATAGATAATGTAGCGGTATATATATAAGTTAACATATTTTATTTTATGGCTATGCTACTTATTATCGATAATTACGATTCCTTTACATACAATTTATATCAATATTTCTGTCAACTAGGAAGAAAAGTCAAGGTAGTACGCAATGATAAAATTGATATTTCTGGGATTCAAAGACTTAATCCAACACACTTAGTTATTTCTCCTGGCCCATGTACACCTAATCAAGCTGGCATTTCTTTAGAAGCAATTAAATACTTTTCAGATAAACTGCCTATTTTAGGAATTTGTCTTGGTCATCAGGCTATTGCACAAGCTTTTGAAGGAACAATAGTACATGCTCGTCAAATTATGCACGGCAAAACATCACTCATTGTACATAATCGACAGGATATATTTTATGGATTGAAAAATCCATTTACAGCAACACGTTATCATTCATTAGTTGTTGAAAAAAACACGTTGCCAGATTGCTTTGAAATTACAGCATGGACTGAATTAGCTAGTGGTTGCATAGATGAAATCATGGGCTATCGTCATAAAATATTTGCAATTAATGGAATACAATTTCATCCTGAATCAATAAAAACAGAGCAAGGGCATCAGCTTTTATTAAACTTTATTCAATAACTAAGTTTATTTAAGTAAAACTAACTTTTGCTGATTTTAGTTTATTAATATAGGAAACTATAATGATAAGCAAGAATCAGGTTCAGGTAGTGCGTAGTTAAATGATGTAATGGTTCATAATCCAATAGAAACCAAATCATACTTGCGCTGTAATTATAGAACCTTTAAAAAAGATTAATCTTATCAAAAAATAAATTTATTCAAACCATTAAGCAACTATATATGTTATTAACACGATTTTTGATTTTTTGATGAAGTACAAACAAGTAATGTTCATACTGGAAACTTTTATGCATACCAAGGTTTAGGGTTTATCCTAAACCTTCTAAGCATAATAGCTAAAATCACCTGGTTGTTTAATCTTAATTAAAGCTAAATTCAAATTATCAGCTTTTATTACTCCTGGAACTATCGATGTTACTAGTATTACTAATTCACTAGATAAAGAATATTTTGGTCCTTTTCTACAAATAGTATCTTACCAAGGCCTAGTTTAGTTTTGCAATTAAATCTTAAATTCACTATATGTCATATGTCATATAACAAATTTGTTAATTCTATTCACTATAATTTTAGTCTTAATCTATGGCTTATAATGTCACAATAACCTTCATATCTAAAAATATTTAATAACCGAAATCAACGAGTACCATAAACCACAATAGTTTTACCATGAGCTGAAATTAGATTCTGCTCTTCTAACATCTTTAAAATACGCCCAACAGTTTCACGAGAGCAACCGACAATCTGTCCAATTTCTTGACGAGTAATTTTAATTTGCATCCCATCAGGATGAGTCATTGCATCAGGTTGTTTAGCTAAGTTTAATAAAGTCTGTGCAATCCGACCTGTTACATCTAAAAACGCCAAGTCACCTACTTTCTGACTAGTAACTTGAAGACGCCTTGCCATTTGTGCAGAAAGATGCATTAAAATATCTGGATTAACTTGAATGAGTTGACGAAATTTCTTAAATGAAATTTCAGCTACTTCACAAGGAACTTTTGCACGTACCCAAGCTGTACGTTCCTGATCTTCTTCAAATAAACCAAGCTCGCCAATAAAATCACCTTGATTAAGATAAGAAAGAATCATTTCCTTTCCTTCTTCATCTTTAATAAGAACAGCAACAGAACCTTTAACGATATAGTACAAAGTCTCTGATTTTTCACCTGCATGAATTAATGTACTTTTTGAAGGATACTTATGAATATGACAATGTGAAAGAAACCACTCTAGTGTTGGATCAATTTGAAGTTTACCTAGAACCATAATTTTCACTTCCTTTAATAGGTAGGCTATAAACCTGACTATTCTAGCAAAATCTAGAACAAACTTACTAGAGTAAAAATAATTTACAAGAGCTAGAAGCCAACTTAATATTTTACTCAATAAGGAAATGAAAAACAATAATATTACTAACTAAATTACAAGATTTCCATCATATTATATTACATTTATAATACCTAAATTATATAGCTAGGCTCTATAACAAACTAGAAGAATCAGTAATATTAATTACTATAGAATCAAACAAAAAATATTTAAATTTAGTATTAATTAATTTTGTACTTAAACTATTGACTCAATATCTTTAGCTAAAAATTTACCAAAAATAAATGCTAAACAGATCTAACGGAAAAAATTTGAACTTTGCTTAAAAATATTAAAAGTAAAAACTACTTGCCCTCCGATTTTTTATCACGAGCTAGTAAATCTTTAGCTGCTAAATGCACATTTTTCCCTTGATATAATACCTGATATATTTGCTCAACAATTGGCATTTCTGCATTCACACGTTTTGCAAGCATATAAACCTCTTTTGTATTATGATAGCCTTCAATAACTTGACCTATTTCTTTTTGAGCTGTAGCTATGTTTTGCCCTGCTCCTACTGCAACACCAAAACGACGATTACGAGATTGATTGTCAGTACAAGTTAATACTAAATCTCCAAGACCTGCCATACCCATAAAAGTTTCAAGTTTTGCACCTAAAGCAAAACCTAAACGTGTCATTTCTGCTAAACCCCGAGTAATAAGTGCCGTACGAGCATTAGCACCAAACCCAATTCCATCTGATATCCCAGCACCTATCGCAATAACATTTTTTACTGCACCACCAAGCTGCATGCCTGTAAAATCACTATTAGCATATACACGAAATGTCTTATTACAATGAATTTTTTCTTGTAATTCTTCTACGAACTGAATATCAGATGAAGCAACTGATATTGCAGTTGGCATCCCCATAGCAAGCTCTTTTGCAAATGTAGGGCCAGATAAAACTGCTAATGAATACTGATTACCAATAACATCATGAACAACTTCTTCCAAAAGACGACCTGTTTCCGGTTCAAGACCTTTAGTGGCCCAACAAATTCTTGTGTCTTTACGGAGATAAGGTTTTATATCCCTTAAAATACTAGAAAAAACATGACTTGGTACTACAATCAATAGATCACGACTAGCCTGAACAAGCTTTTCTAAATTAGACTCAATGATAAGCGTTTTTGGAAAATTAATACCAGGCAAAAATCGATGATTAGCACGATCTTTAATAAGTTGCACCATATGGTCTAACTTATGTCCCCATAATAAAACAATATTATCGCTATTACGAGCTAAAGAAATAGCTAATGATGTGCCATAGGAACCGGCTCCAATGACTGCCATAGAAACTTCGTTAGTATAATTATTATTAACATTTAGAACCATTATTTTTTCGTACCTAATTATATACAACTCAATCTATCTGATACTAGATTAAGCACTAAAATATTTTGCGTTAATAAGGTTCTTTTAATAGAAAAGCAGGTCACATTCAGTGTTTTCCTTTGTTTTCTTGTTTCTTTAAATAATTTATAAATAGTGCATCAAAATTTACTGGATCTAGATTAAGTTGAGGAAAAGTACCTTTAATAACTAAACTTGAAATAGTTTCTCTGGCATATGGAAATAAAATATTTGGACAAAAAGCGCCTAAACAATGAGCTAGTTTATTTGCTTTTATATTATTTACAGTAAAGATACCACCCTGTTGAATTTCACATAAAAAAGCTGTTTCTTGTGCATTAGTAACAACTACTGTTAACCGTAATAAAACTTCATAAGTACTTTTGTATAATTCAGAACTTTTAGCATCAATCTCCAATTTTACATCTGGTTTCCATGCTTTCTTAAATACCTGGGAGGAACTTGGCACTTCAAAAGATACATCTTTTAAAAAAATACGTTTAATTGAAAAATTCTGTTGTTCTTGGTTTTCATCTTCAAGAGCCATCATATAATCCTTAAATAATACATTTTATACTCCTTAGAATAAATTTGCTAAATAAAATCAAATTTATTTTTTTAAAAATACCTCTAAAAAAAGTCTAGTTTATCTACCTATAGGTAGCATACCTCTATATAATATTATTAGAAATTAAAGGAATATTATCCTCCTTCCAAGCGATTAAACCATTTTTCAAGACATTAACTTTTTTAAACTTAGATTTTATCAATAAATGAGCACTTTCTTTAGAAGAGTTACCAGTTTCACAAACTACAATAATTGGTCTGGATTTATAATTTATAAGGTTACCTAAATTGCCTTTTTTAAGGTCTAATGGTAAGATATTAACAGAATTAATAATATGACCTTTTTTAAATTTATCTTGAGAACGGATATCAATTATAATTCCATTTTCACGATTCATTAATAAAACTGCTTCTGAAGTGGTTATTTCTTTATATAAGATATTGTAAGATTTAATAAAATGAACGATTAAAGCAAAAAAAAGAGAAAGCCATATTAAAAATAAAATCAAATTTTGTTGAAAAAAATCAATATACTCTTGCATATTCCCTGTTCTTGCAATGTTTAAATAAACTTGATATGGAGTATAACGAAAATACTAATCCAAGGCGAGTAAATGAAAGGTTAATTACAATGTAAATTCATGCTTTATAAAATGGGAAGGCCATTACTTGATCAATATTATCACAGCCTAACGCAAGCATGACTAATCGATCTATACCTAAGGCTACACCCGAACAATTTGGCAAACCAGATTGAATTGCATCAATTAAATGATAATCAATAGGGTTACTTGGTAAACCCATATCTATACGAAGAAGATTATCATGTTTAAAACGCGCTAACTGCTCTTTAGGATTATTAAGTTCATAAAAACCATTAGCTAATTCAATACCATTAAAATATAACTCAAAGCGATCTGCTACCCTTTTATCATTGGCATTGATTCTAGCAAGTAAGGCCTGTGAAGATGGAAAATTATAAACAAATATAGGAACTTGTTTATCAAATGTCTTTTCTACAGCAAAACTAAATAGTAATTGAAGTAACATATCCCTATTTGTTAGCAAATTAGAACTATCATGCAAACCAAACCTCAGTGCAGCTTGTTGTAACTGTTCTATAGGATCTTCCAATGGACATATCCCTAAAGCATCGATAAAAGCTTGTTGATAACTAATACGTTCTGCTAATCTGGAATTTAAAATTAACTGAAGTAATTCATCCACTTCATCCATAAGTTGATGATGATTAAAGTCTACTCTATACCACTCTAACATTGTAAATTCTGGACTATTATGAGAACCACTCTCATTATTACGAAATGATTTACAAATTTGATATATAGAACCAGACCCTGCTGCTAATAAACGCTTCATATGAAACTCGGGACTAGTTATTAAATATATTGGAGTCCCATTAGTATAATTAGGACCAATAAAGGATGTTTTAAAACTACTAAGATGAATATCTGTTACTGTTCTATGACTTAAAGATGGAGTATCTACTTCCAAAATACTTCGTTTAGAGAAAAACGCACGAATATTATTAATAATAGTACTACGTTTTTTTAATTGTTCAATTGTTGCTGTAGGTTTCCAAGTTAATTTCATTCCAAATTATTTCCAGCTTTAAATACTATTTTCGTATTTAGATTATGTTACATTTCTATAGTTTATGGAAACTTGAAGTATAGCCTGATTTAGAATTACCAGAATGACCAATAACGATTAGTATCTATTTTTTTTTGACATTTTTTTAATTGCCAACCATAATCTCTTGCCTGTTCTTCCACTTTTTTCGCGATATTTTTTAAAAATAAATTTGATTGATACCTTTTCTGTTTGTAACCACGTCTGCCTTCATGATATGCAATATACTGATTATAAGAATCCCATTTAGATATCCCTAATTGTTTTTGAGTTTCATTAATATACCAACCGATAAACATAATAGAATTATCAAAATTTGTCCTACTAGCACTTGAATTGATTTCATTCTGAAAATCTTTCCAAGTAGAATCTTTTGCTTGTGCATACCCATAAGCAGTACTTAGTCTCCCCCATGGTATAAAACCTAAAATATACTTCTTTGGAGGACGAGCATTATGCTTATAGTTGCTTTCTTGTGCCATAAATGCCATTGCAATATGAATTGGAACCCTAAATTTTTTTTTCATTTTAACAGCAGCAGCATACCAGTTTGGTTTTTCCTGAAAAATTGCACATATATCGTTTTTTTGTTTTGGTGGTGAACTGACACAACCGGAAAATAAAATAGTACAAATAACTACATATAAACACTTTAATTTCATAACTACCTTTTTAAATATGAAAAATATTCTTCTAGATATTCATCAAAACTTTGAATATCAGTTTTCTCCTGATTAGCCTGAGCATATCGAGAACGAACAACTTCATTTTCTAGCTCTTGGCTAGAATATACCTTATATCGATGATTGAGATATGTAGAACGATACTGCTCTCCCAATCTATAACCTACCTCTTTAAAACTACCATATCTCTTAGTCATTTCCAATAATTGACCTGAAACTGTCAATTCCGGATCATTAATCCAAGAGCTTAGCTTAGTACAAATATCTTGATATTCGGTACTAGAATGAACAATGTCCATAGATTTAGCAATTAATAATAAATCCTTGAATATATCTTTAGCGCACTCTTGAAGAGTAATTATTTTTTCATAATGATAATCAATACGTAATTCAAGTCCTATCTTACGACCTTGAAGAACAACTTTTCTCCAATTATCACAACAGTATATAAATTCAGAATAATCCATGTGATCAGAATCAATTAATGATGCCCATGTTAGAAATATGTCTAAAAAACAAATTTGTTCTTTAGTAATACCAATTGGGCTATATGGATTAATATCCAATGAACGAACTTCAATGTACTCAACTCCAAAATTCTTTAATGCTTCTGCAGGTTTTTCTCCATTCTTAGCTATACATTTAGGACGAATTGGTGTATATAGCTCATTTTCAATTTGTAATAAATTGCTATTCAATTGACGATGCTCACCATTTATTTTGACACCAATTTTTCTAAAATTTTCAGAAGGCATTCTAATAGCTTGATTTAAATCATTAAGATATTGCTCTAGTGTATTTAAACTAATTTTAAATGAATTTTGAAAACTATTGATATAACCAAGGTCACTTAGTCGTAATGATGTAGCTTTTGGTAAATACAAAGTTTTACCGATATTTTTAAATGGTAATGTAACATTTTTATCTTTGACAAACGATGAACATAAAGCAGGAGATGCACCAAAAAAATAAGGAATTAACCAACCAAAACGATAATAATTTCTAATTAATCCAAAATATGTTTTAGATTTACTTAATCTTCTTGAAATATTATCTTGTTCTCCAAACAAAGCATCCCAGAAGCTATCTGGAAATGAAAAATTAAAATGTACACCTGAAATAATTTGCATAAGACTGCCATAACGATATTTTAAACCTTTCCGATATAACATTTTCATTTTAGCTGAATTAGAAGAACCATATTGAGCTAAATTAATATCATTTTCATTGCTAATATGACAAGGCATTGATAACGGCCATAATCTTTCTTTACCTAATTTCGTTTGAGTAAAATGATGCATATCTTCTAATTGAGACAATAACACTGAAATATCATTTGAAACAGGAGTGATAAATTCTAAAAGAGACTCAGAAAAATCTGTCGTTATCCACCTATTAGAGTAAGCTGAACCTAGTCCTTTAGGATGTGGTGTTGTTGCTAATCTTCCATTCTTATAGCAGCGTAATGCCTCACGTTCTATACCACGAGTATACTGTCTAAAAACGTCAAGATTCTTCAGTAGTAAATTGAGTCGAGCAATAAAGTTAGACAAAATTTAATTCACTTATTTTAATTTAAATAGTTAAATTTATACTTAACCTAACTAAATAAAAAACCAATTATTTAATGATAACTTTAAAAGATAATCAAGCCATGCAAAAACTCACCATATATTAGTACCAAAATCTTATGAAACAGCGATATGATATTTAGTCCTAGTCCTATTGCACACAATTGATAATAAAATTAAAAACTTTATTTACTAAACAAAGATGAAAATAGGATAGACTTATATGAACAAGATTTTATGAGATTATTTTTATCGGCCTTAAATCGTTGAATAGATTATTGAAATTAAATACAGAAAAACTAGAACTTATTTCTGAATGTACAATTTTTAACTTATCTTGTGGTTAAAAATTCTACCCGGCTCCTTTACTAAATAGGAATGCTTATAAAGTATAATATAAATTAATTTCAATCAGTTTAAAAAAGGCTAGAAAAATTATTCAAAAGAGCTAACAATCAAATTAAAGAAAAATACTTTTAAAATCTATCTTTCTAATTAAATAAATTAACCTTGCATTTGTTTCTCTTTAATTTCCTCAAGTGTTTTACAATCAATACAAAGATCAGCTGTTGGACGAGCTTCTAAACGGCGCACACCAATTTCAATACCACAAGACTCACAAAAACCAAAATTATCATCCTCAATCTTAGTTAAGGTTTTTTCTATCTTCTTGATTAAACGACGTTCTCGATCCCGATTTCTTAACTCAAGACTAAACTTTTCTTCTTGAGAAGCACGATCAACTGGATCTGGGAAATTTGCTGCTTCATCTTGCATATGATGAACTGTTCGATTGACCTCTTCTCTAAGTTGATTTCTCCAAGCTTCTAAAATTCTTGTAAAATGCTGAACTTGCTCATTTGACATATATTTTTCGCTTAACCTTTCTTGATAAGGTTGAACCCCAGCAAGCGCTAGAATGCCTAGCGATTTTTTCTTTAATCCTGGCAAAACAACACCCCCCCAAATTAACACTAAGTCAAAACGCCGTGAGTAGCTCATTTCAAGGTAACTATTTCTATATAAATAACAATAACCTAGCGAATAAACTTACTGTTAATGTTGAAGGATGATATTATTACTTCAAATTTATATCGCTATGATATAACTTACCTTACATTGATCAAGTTAAGCTCAATACCATAGTATAAATTATAACACTTTTGCTCATTCTTAAACAAACCACCTACCCATAGAACTCATATGTTAATATTCTAGTTTGAATTTAAATAATTGCAAAATAATTATCTCAAACTTTTCCCTCATCATTAATAATTTTTATTTAATCTTGGAAATACTCGAACTAATTTAATTCTGTTGTCTTTAAGTTCAATTATTTCCATCGGATAGTTTGCAATTTGAATACTTAAATGACTTTCAGGAATATCTTCCAAATGCTCTAAAATTAAACCATTTAATGTCCTGGGGCCGTCAGTAGGTAATTCCCATTTTAGCCCTTTATTCAAGCTACGAATATTAACACTACCTTCAACTAAAAAACTACCATCAGACTGTTCTATTATTTCTTCAGATAAACTAGGAGCGATAGAAGTAGTAAATTCACCAACAATTTCTTCCAAGATATCTTCTAAAGTAACTAAACCATTAATATCACCATATTCATCTACGATAAGACCTATACGTTCTTTGTTACGTTGAAATTGAAATAATTGAACATTTAATGGAGTACATTCTGGAATAAAATATACCTTATCAGCAGCGCGTAATAGAGTTTCTTTATTATTAAATTCATTTTTTTCTAACATAAAACGATAGGCTTCACGAAGACGTAATACTCCTACTACTTCATCAATTTGATCACGAAAAAGCACAATTCTTCCATGTGGAGAATGTGTTAGTTGACGTACGATTGATTTCCAATCATCATTAATATCAATAGCAGTAATTTCATTACGAGGAACCATAATATCATTCACAGTAACATGCTCTAAATCTAAAATAGAAATTAGCATATCTTGATAATGATGAGGAATAAGATCTCCAGCATTATTAACTACAGTTCTTAGCTCCTCAGAACTTAGATGGTCACTAATATTATATTGAGTTTGAAAACCTAGTAATCGGATAAAACTATTGGCAATAAAATTAATCAATATTACAAGAGGAGAAAACAGTTTCATCAATATGCTTAAAAAAATACTACTAGCATAAGAGATAGGGCCAGGGTAAAGTGCTGCAATAGTTTTAGGTATAACTTCAGCAAAAACTAATATAATAAGTGTTAATGTTCCAGTTGCAATAACTACTCCAAAATCACCATATAATCGCATACCAAGAATAGTGGCAATAGCTGAAGATAAAATATTAACAAGATTATTTCCAATAAGAATTAAACCAATTAAACGATCTGGTCGAATAAGTAACTTTTCGACCCGTTTAGCACCTTTATGACCACTATTAGCAAGATGTTTTAAACGATAACGGTTAAGGGACATCATACCTGTTTCAGAACCGGAAAAATAACTAGAAATTATAATTAAGCAAATGAGTATAACAAATAATAAACTACTGGAAACAGTATCCAAAATGCATATGTCCCTTATTAAATATTAAATTATAATTAAGCGGACAAGTATAACAAAAAATTAAAAATATTAATTTTAAAATCCTATCCATTTTAACCATATAATTTATATCTAACTAACTATTAAAGAATAATTTCTAGAATGAAACGGCTCCCAAAATAAGCAAGTGTTAACACTATAGATCCAGCGACTGAACACCAAGCAACTTTTTTCCCTCTCCAACCTTTGTAATAATGACCTAAAAGCAAAATGGAATAAATAAACCAAGCAATAAAAGATAATATGCCTTTATGTACCTTGCTTTGTGCAAATATATCCTGAACAAAAATGAAACCAGTTAGTAACGTTCCCGTTAAAAGTATTGTTCCAATAGAAATTATTTTAAATAATTGTCTTTCAACCATCATTAAAGGAGGAAGATTTGGATTAATAACTAATACTTTTTTAGCTTTCAATTGATAATCAAGCCAATTCAACTGAAGAGCGTATAAAGCCCCAACAGTTAATGTAGAGTATGAAAACAGTGCAAGAGAGATATGTACCAAAATTTTAGGGTTATTTTCTAAATGAGTAATAAAGGTGCTTGGTAAAAACATGACTAAAGACAGATTAATAACAGAAAAACTATACACAAAAGGCAACAAAAACCAAAGCCTTATTTTCAGCATTGCTATACTCATGACAAGGGAAATAATAAAACTAACCAATAAAGCTACATTAAGAATACTTAGATTTTGTCCATCATCAATCCAAATAAGATTAGCTACTAAAAATCCATGAAGTACCAGTGCCAACAAAGCGCTAATCAAAGTGACATTAGAGCGAACACCTACTTGATATACTAATCCTAGGATAATAATTGCTGTAGAAAACACGTAAAATACAGCTGCAATAATAGCAATTAAATTGTACATTTATTTTACAAATTTAATGGTGTGATAATATAATTATACCCTGCATCAAATCTGTAGGTTATTGTAGTAGACGAGGGATAAAATCCATAGCGAAATTATAATGTCAATATGATAAGTATAACTGAACGAATAGGTATTGTATACTTTATTTAATTCCTGTTACTAAAAGCAAAGGTTATTAATATGTTTGAAAATTTAACTGATAGATTAACCAAAACTCTAAAATATATCACTGGAAAAAATCGACTAACTCAGGAGAATATAAAAAGCACTATAAGTGAAGTACGAGTAGCACTACTTGAAGCAGATGTTGCACTTCCCGTTATACAGGATTTTATAAAAAATTTACAACAAAAAGCAATAGGTATTGAGGTTTCTAAATCTTTAACTCCTAGCCAAGAATTTATTAAAATTGTACAAGCTGAACTTGAAATGATTATGGGCAACTCTAATGAGACATTAAATTTACTTGCTCAACCACCAGTAACTATTTTAGTAGCAGGTTTACAAGGTTCAGGGAAAACAACTAGCGTCGCGAAATTGTCTCGACTATTGCTGGAAAAACATAAAAAAAAGGTACTAGTAGTTTCTACTGATATCTATCGTCCAGCAGCTATCAAACAGCTAGAAGAACTAACCTTTAATATTTCTGTAGATTTTTACCCATCATTTAACAACCAAAACCCAATTGATATTGCTAATTCTGCTCTGCTTCATGCAAAGAAAAATTTTTATGATGCTCTTTTGATTGATACAGCTGGTCGATTAGCTATTGATGCTCAAATGATGGATGAAATTAAAAGTCTCCACAATGTCACTAAACCAACTGAAATGCTATTTGTAGTTGATTCAATGACTGGTCAAGATGCAGCTAATATAGCAAAAGAATTCAATAACCAACTACCACTAACAGGAATTATTCTGACAAAAGTTGATGGTGATGCTCGAGGTGGTGCTGCACTATCAATACGTAGCATCACTGGAAAACCAATCAAATTTTTTGGAATCGGAGAAAAAACTCATGATTTGGAAGCTTTTCATCCCAAACGAATAGCATCTCGTATTTTAGGTATGGGAGATGTATTATCTCTTATTGAAGAGATACAGCAAAAAGTTTCCAATGAACATACTAAAAAATTAGCTAAGAAATTAAAAAAACAAAAAGGATTGAATTTAGAAGATTTTCGAGAACAACTCAAGCAAATGAGTAATATTGGTGGCATCAAAAATATAATTGATAAATTACCACAACTAAGCCATCTATCTAGTAATATTGAAAATCAAATTGATAACGATATGTTTAAACAAATGGAGTTCATTATTAACTCTATGACTATAAAGGAACGAAGATATCCTGAAATTATAAAAAGCTCAAGAAAAAAACGCATTGCCGCAGGTTCTGGCACTAAAGTACAAGATGTTAATTATTTACTAAGGTATTTCAATCAAACGAAAAAAATGATGCAAAAGATGCGGACTAATGGGATGATGCAAAATATCATGCGTGGTAATTTTAATCTTTAGTTGTAATTATTTAAAAAAATATTGCAATAAATACAAATTAGAGTAAACTTCTTCGGAATCAGATTGAAATATACTGTGTTTATCTAGTAATATTCTTATAAAAAATGCAAAAGGAAGACGTATGGTAACCATTCGCCTAGCACGTCATGGCGCAAAAAAACGTCCTTTTTATCAAGTTGTAGTGGCGGTTGCAAGCAGAGCTACAACTGGTAAGTTTATTGAGAAAGTAGGTTTCTTTAATCCTATTAATCAGGATAAGAGGAAAAACTTATTTTTAAAGACACTGCGTATCAACCACTGGATTAGTAAAGGTGCTTCTGTATCTACTCGAGTAACAAAGCTTATCAAAGATTTTGAAAAAATAACTAAAGATTAATTTTTTCTGAGTTAATTAATAGTGAGTAGAAAAAAATCTCGAATTACTGTAGGTAAGTTTGGTTCTACCTTTGGGTTTCTTGGTTGGATTAAAATTTTTTCTTATACAGATCACGCTAAAAACATACTTAACTATCAACCTTGGCTTATTAAACAGAAAAGTGAATGGAAACAGTTTCAATTAGAACAATGGAGATACTCTTACAAAAATATTATAGTAAAAATAAAGGAAGTAGACACCAAACAACACGCACTTACTTTGACAAATTGTATAATTTATATCCATTCTTTATCATTACCAAAATTATTAGCACGGGATGAATTTTACTACCATGAATTATTTGGTATGAAGGTTGTAACAGTCCAAGGTTATAGTTTGGGTATCGTCGTAGATATACTAGAAACTGGTTCCAATGACGTATTAGTGTTACAAGCGCCTGTTGGGGATGCTTTTGGAAAGAAAGAACGTTTAATTCCCTTTCTCAATGGAGAAGTTATAAGACAAATTTCTCCGAATATTCAAGAAATCAAAGTTAATTGGGATCCTAATTTTTAAAATTCAAGTTATATATAGTTCAGGGAAAGGAATATATGTGGATTGGTATCATTAGCCTATTTCCTGAGATGTTTCGCTCCATTATAGATTTTGGGATCACATCTAAAGCGATCAGGAAAGGAATAATATCACTTAATATTTGGAATCCTCGTGATTTTACTAGTGATAAGTATTCTACTGTAGATGATAAACCATATGGTGGTGCTCCTGGAATGTTAATGCTAGCTGAACCTTTAAGGAAAGCTATAAAATTAGCTAAGCAAACTTCACCAGGTATGATAAAGACTATTTACCTTTCCCCTCAAGGACGTAAACTCAACCAAGCTAGAGTAAATGAACTTGCTTTGTCTAAAAATCTACTTCTTGTCTGTGGTCGCTATAAAGGTATTGATGAACGTATTATAGAGTCAGATATTGACGAAGAATGCTCAATTGGAGATTTTGTAATGACAGGAGGAGAAATACCAGCCATGGCATTAATTGATGCAGTATCACGGTTTATTAATGGCGTACTCAAAAATAATTCATCAGTGAAAGAAGATTCTTTTTTTAATGGCTTGTTAGATTGCCCACATTATACACGTCCTAAAATATTAGATGGTCAAGAAGTACCAATGGTATTAAGATCTGGCAACCATAAAAAAATTCGTCTATGGAGATTAAAACAATCTCTAGGAAAAACTTGGCTTAAAAAGCCAGAACTTTTGGAAAAGCTATCCTTAAGTCAGGAACAAAAAGAATTACTAGCTGAATTTATTAAAGAAAATCATCTACAAAAAATATAACCTATTTTATTTATATCTAGGAATTTTAAAAATGAGTGAAATTATAAAAGCTCTTGAAAAAGAACAAATGAAACAAGATTTACCTAAGTTCTCATCAGGTGATACTGTTGTTGTACAAGTAAAAGTAAAAGAAGGTGAACGAAGACGCTTACAGGCTTTTGAGGGTGTTATAATTGGTATTCGTAATCGAGGTTTAAATTCTGCATTTACTGTTCGTAAAATATCCAGTTCTAATGGTGAAGGTATTGAACGTACATTTCAAACTCATTCTCCGATTATAGACAGCATCCAAATTAAACGTCGAGGTGCAGTACGTCGGGCAAAACTATATTATTTACGTAAGCGTTCTGGTAAATCTGCTCGTATTAAAGAAAAACTGATTAAGAAGTAAAAATAAATAAATTGGGAAATAGAATGTTTACTAAGGTTTCCGATTTACTCAAGGTAAGATATTGGATAATAGTCTTACTATAAATAAGACAAAAAATGGGTTCTATATTTACATACTTAAAAGTATACAGTAAGTAGTAATTATTTTATTATACTTTCTTATTGTTCTTTATTAGCTTGGTGTTTGTTTTTTAAGAATTGTTAAATATTTTTTATGTAATGCAGTAATCTTATATGATAATGCTTTCTCACTTTCGTTATTATTTTTAATTACATCATCAGCAAAAGAAAGTCTTCGTTTCCTATCACTTTGTGAAAAAATAATAGCTCTAACTTCTTGTTCAGAAATATTATCACGCTGAATAGTTCGCTTGACTTGAACTTGCTCATCTACATCGATTACCAAAATTCTATCAACCATATCTTGTAAAGACCTTTCTACTAATAATGGTAGAACAAGTAAAACATATAACGATTCTGCTTTTTCTAATTCTAAACGTATGCCTTCGAGAATCATTGGATGCAAAAGTTGATTAAGCCAATGTTTACTTTCATGATTAAAAAAAATTATCTTTCTTAATAAAGAACGATTAAGATTTCCATTAGAAAGTAAGATTTTTTTACCAAAGTATTTTGCTATAGCTTCTAAACCAGGAGTACCAATCCTAACAACATACCGTGCAATGAGATCAGCATCAATAATATCAATATTAAATAGTTGATTAAAATAATTAGCTACAGTAGTTTTTCCACTTGAAATACCACCAGTTAATCCAATAATATACATTAAATTAATTCTATAACTGAATCGAAATACCAAGCAATAATTGGTTCACCAAATATTAAGCTTATCCAACCTGCTATAACAAGGAAAGGACCAAAAGGAAACGCTTCATTGTTTTTTTTAAATCGAAATTGACTTATACCAAAGCACAAACCAATTAATGAAGACAGAAAAACAACCATTGGTAAATATTGCCAACCTAACCAAGCTCCAAGTGCTGATAATAACTTAAAATCTCCATATCCCATAACATCCTTTCCTATTCCAAGTTTAAACAACCAATAAATATTCCATAAGAATAGATAACCTACTATTGCACCAATTGTAGAATCTTTTAAAGAAACAGGACTAATGTTCATTAATGCTAATAATATTCCAGACCAAACCAAAAATAAAGTTAACTGATCAGGTAACAACATAGTATCTAAATCAATAAATGCAATAATAATTAAAATAAAATTAAAAAATAATAATGAGATAGAAAAAAAACTAAATCCAAAATGTGTAGCAATTAAAAAACTTGTTATTGCACTTAATAATTCAATTAAAGGATAACGAAAACTAATAGAATTGCCACAACTATAACATTTACCTTTGAGCATTAGCCAACTGATAATCGGAATATTATCAATTAATCTCAATTGAGTGTTACATTTTCTACACTTAGAAGAAGGAGAAATAAGTGAATACTCACAATCAGAAAGTATAATTTTATATTCTGGAAAAGATGTTGAACATTCCTTTCTCCATTCATATTCCATAATAATTGGTAATCGATAAATTACAACATTAAGAAAACTTCCAATAATTAATCCAAACACTGTTGCTAATGAGGGAAATAGCCAAGGAAAGTAATTAAATAAACTTATAATACTACTCAAAAATTAACGCCTCATTAATATCAAATCAATCCTGAATCCAACTAATTAATTAACTTAATCTAATATTTATTATTAAATTAATAGATGCAAAGGAAGATATCCTTTATATATTTTTTATAAAACGAAATAAATTATAAAATACTATATCGATATTCAATAATGAGCAACTTTAATAGGTAATAGAGAAATATTTATCAACTAAACAAAAGTCAAGGAATTAAAAAACAAAAAATGATTTGTTCATTCTCACTATAAAAAGTACTAATAAAAAACAGAATTTATGATAATATGTAGAATATAAAATAGTTTTATTAAATTAAATTAATACCCTTTTGATTCATAAATACAAAGCATATTAAGGTAACTATCAGTTAGTTTATTCATTGCAGCTGCATTTGGAACTCGGTTAGCTTGTACAAATAATGAATAACAGATTCCATGGAAAAGTGTTGCTATTGCTTCTGATTCAAGATTATCGGAGATCTCTCCACGATCTATTCCTTTAATAAAAATATTCTTCACTAACATTTGATTAGTGCGATTTGTTGATACAAATAACGGCCAAACCTCATCGCGAGTAGATGCACTCCATTCAAACCAAACCTTTAACCAATAACAATTCTGAATAACTAAATGGACCATTTCTCGAGTAATATTACGCAAATTTACTTTAACATGTAAATCTAGATCAATATTATCTGATAAGAAATTTGAAAATTGACGAACAACATAATTTAGCACATCATCTACTAAATCTTCACGAGTAGGAAAATAATTAAATACCGTAGCAACTGATACTTGCGCTATTTCAGCAATATCAGCATGTCCTCCTCGACCAATCCCCCGTTTTGCAAATACTTCCAATGCAATTTCCATTAATTGCAATTTACGCTTTTGAGGAGAAAAACGAGTGCGTATCCTTCTTTTAAGTATCGAATCCATCTTTTTTATCCTTGCTAATATAAGTTATTATTTTCATTGGGCTAACCTCCCAATAATTATGTATTAATTAATATCTAAACACGAGTGTAATAGCGCATATAGATCAGGTCAATGTTGGAAAGAACTATTTGGAATACTACTTTATGTTACCTTACAAAAGTATTTTGAAATTAAAGTTTATCTATTATTCAATAATTTTACTCATAACAGTTTGATAGGAATCTTCTAATGATTCTTTATTTGAACAACTCATTCCAATATCTTTAAGTTTACCATTATAAATACTATAAATAAGACCATGTATTTTAAGTTGCTGACCACGTTCCCATGCATTTTTTATAATTAATAATCTTCCTAAATTGTACACTTGCTCAGCGATATTGATTTTACATAGTTTATCTGCCTTTTTTTTTTCAGGTATCTTTTTTAACCAATTTTGGTGTTTTAAATACAGTGCACGAATATAAAATAACCAATCATTAATTAAGCCTAATTGAATATTTTGTACAGCAACATTAATACCTCCGCAGTCATAATGACCACAAATAATAATATGCTTTACTTGAAGTATATCTACAGCATATTGAACTACAGAAATACAATTTAGATCGGTATGGATAACTTGATTTGCTATATTTCGGTGTACAAATAATTTACCAAGAGATAAACCTGTAATCTGCTCTGCAGGCACTCGACTATCAGAACATCCAATCCATAAAAAATCTGGAAATTGCCCTTTTTTAAGCTCATTGAAAAATTCAGGACGCTCTGAATTAATTGAATTAGACCATATCACATTATTTTTTAAAATTTGTTTAATGTTCAAATCCTATTCCCTTTTCAATGTTAATTGAACTTTTTTATTCTAAATGCCATTTAATTCTCATTACCTAAAAAGTATAATTTGCTTTTCTAAAATATAGTGTGAAAATTAGTTATATACAAAATATGAATTCATTTACTTATAAATACTAACAAATATCAGTCTATTTATATGCATATTTTTTTAGATAGACAATTATTAAACATTTATTAAGCAATAGAAATTATTTTAATAAAAGGTTGTTTGAATAAGCTAAGTGTAAGAAAAAACCGTTATTAATAAGATGTTTCTTTAATTTTTCTATATTAATATATTTTTAATACTCTTCCTTCCAATTTAATCATTATAATAAAAACTGGCAACCCAAACATTTGAATTAAAATATCTGGAATTTATGAAAAATTATTCCTTATTAGGAACATAAAGATAAAATCCTTTCTATTTAAAACTTTTATACTTAATAAAAAAAGTTTATCTGATTTAAAATTTGACTCGCTAGAAACACAGTGCTATTTTTGTTGCAAAAATAAACTATACATAATGATGGCCTACACATTAGAGTTTATTTCTACAATTAACTATCTATTAGAAAAGAAAAAGTACACTAATAACAAAATCATTGATTTATTATTTTGTGTTTAACCTTCAGGTATTATCTAACAATATTTTCAGTTTAACGTGTATTAAAATATACTTCTTTTTAAAAGAAGTATATTTATTAACTTAATAAAAATCTAAGGTAGGTTCATATGTCTTTTGAAGTATTAGAACAATTAGAAAAAAAAATTCAAACAGCAGTTGATACTATCATACTTTTACAAATGGAAATTGAAGAACTAAAAGAAGAAAAAGAACAGCTAACTAAGGAAAAAAATGAACTAAAGGACAATCGAGAAACTTTAGAACTTAAAACACAACAAATACAACAAGAACATACAGCTTGGCAAGATCGTGTTAGAAGTCTATTAAAAAAAATGGATGATCTTGGTAATATTAATACTCCATAATAATAGTCGACTATAGATTTACTAATCTAGATTCAATCAGCTCAAAGCAAAATTTGCTCTTACACAATTCAAAATCTGAAAAGATATATAAATTCTAAAATAGTTAATCTCTTCTTATAAAGAGTATTTTTTTTCTTGTTTTATTCAGTATTATAATTATAATGGATAATGCTTTCCCAGGTTTTTGAAATTAATAAGTAATTCTTGGAGACTCAGTTTTCCGTAACAATAAGCTTGCTCACCTGGTCAGATCTGGAAAGAAGCAGCCAAAGCATGCAGTTTGTGTACGATAGTTGACTAGAGTCTCCTCCCAACTAGATCTCGTAACCTTTTCTTTCAGATTGGTTAGATTAGTTTATATCTTCAGTAAAATCATTCGGAAGTCTTGTTCTCATATTATCCCAAAGATTTAGGTTTTCTGTTCCATAACGATGTATAATAAATGGAATCTTGTCTAAATTTAAATTTTCTGTTCCTGCCAAAAGTTGATTATAAAAATTCAAAGCTAATTTTCTAGCTTCTGGATTTGAAAAATAGTAGCTACCAACACGATCATATATTTTTTTGAAACCATTAAAGATAAAAGCATAAATTTGGTTACCTGAATGAAATGCTAAACGTTGAAACAATAGATAATCATAAAAATTAAATGTTTTCGCAAGCAAAAGAAGTTGACGTTTTTTTTCATCTTTTTCGGTATTTAATGGATGTTTTTGATAATATTCATTGATATATGAGGATGATTTTAGAAATTCATCCCAGTCTGTTACTTCAAACAATAATTCACAAGAATTAATTACATCTGAAATGATTTTTCTGGCTATACTCTTGCTTCTTTTAAAAGCATAAACAATAAAAATTGAACTTATACTAGTTCTAACTGAAATCAAATCTTCAACAATAGAATTAACATTAGCAACATCTAATGTTATTAATGTATCTAAAATATTTAAACTAGATGTTTCCATAAATTGGTTTACTCTAGTAGGTTTACCATGACGAATAGTTAACCACCCATCACGAGCTAAACGTTGAAGTACTTCACGCAATGTTGTACGAGTAACACCAATTAATTCTGAAAGCTCACGCTCGGCAGGCAAAATAGAACCAGGTGGAAACCGACCATTCCAAATACTTTCAACAATATATTTTTCCGCAAATACTGATGGACTTTTTGCCTTAATAACCATTTATTAACTTCCAATTTTTGTATATCGAAATAAAATCATGCATTACTACCTAGTAAGAAAAAGAGATCAGGAATAAAAAGTTTAAAATATATCTATGAGACTAAATTACTTTAGAAAGCAAATTATCTGATATAGTTATATTAATTTATACTAAAATTTAGTTTTAAAGAAACGTAATCGACTTGCATTACTTACTATCGTAATCGAAGAAAGTACCATCGCTATTCCAGCAAAAATTGGATTTAATAGAAAGCCAAATATTGGATAAAGTGCACCAGCTGCAATAGGGATACCTAGAATATTATAAAAAAATGCAGCAAATAAATTTTGCTTTATATTTTTTACAGTTACCTTTGCAATCTCTATGATTCTAAGTACTGATATAAGAGAAGAATTAAGCAAGGTTATATCTGCGCTTGCAATAGTAATATCACTACCATTACCCATAGCAATTCCAATATCAGACTGAACTAATGAAGGAGCATCATTAATACCATCCCCTACCATAGCAACAATATTACCATTTTCTTGAAACTTTTTGATATATTCCAATTTTTTATTTGGTAATACTTCTGAAATAATTTCATCGATACCTAATTGCTTTCCTATAGAGTTCGCTACTATATTAGAATCTCCAGTTAACATTACGGTATGAATGTGTCGTTTTTTTAAAGAATGTATAACTGCAGCTGAATCCCTTTTAATTGCATCTGATATTGCAACTATACCTACTAATTTACCATTAATAGCAACAGCAATAGGAGTCCAAAGATTATCAAAACATTCTCTAATAGCTACTATTGCATTACTAAGAGAAATCTTCTTCTTTTCAAAGTAATTAATAGAAGCAACTAAAATAGTTTTTCCATTTACTTCTGCAGTTATTCCACGACCTTCTAAATTCTTAAAATTACTTGACTGAAGTAGATCAATCTTATTAAGTACAGCATAATTACAGATTGCTTTTGCTAAAGGATGCTCTGAATATTGTTCAGCACTATATACTAATTGTAGAATATGATTAGTATTCTTTGCTATAAAAGAATATATATGTTGTACATTAGGCTTCCCTTCTGTCAAAGTCCCTGTCTTATCAAATACTGCCACATTAATTTTATTAGCACTTTGCAATGTATCAGCATCCTTAATAAGAATCCCCATTTCTGCTGACTTACCCATAGAAACAATAATGGATAATGGAGTAGCCAAACCTAATGCACAAGGACATGCGATAATCAAGACTGTACTAGTAACTACTAACATATAACTAATCTTTGGCTCTGGACCAAATAAATACCAAATAAAAGCTGAAAACAGGGCTACTAAAATAACTACAGGAATAAAAACAACTAATATTTTGTCAACAAATTTAGTAATAGAAGGTTTAGTGCTTCTAGCTTGTCGAACTAATTGAATAATTTTTGATAAAGCAGTACCAGTAGTCATACTCCTTGCTATAATAGTAAGACTTCCACTTTGATTTAATGTCCCTGCTGAAACTGGATTCCCTGTTTTTTTATAAATACCAATAGATTCACCTGTTAGCATCGATTCATCTACGTAAGAACAACCACTAATAACTTCACCATCCACTGGAATTCTTTCACCTGGTTTTACAAGTAATGACATACCTAATTTGATTTTCCTAACAAGAATTCTTCGAACTCCTTTTGGAGTAATTAAGGTTGTATGTTTTGGTTGTAAATCAATAAGATTTTTCAAAGATCGGCTCGTTTGACTTTTTGCTTTTGCTTCTATATAGCGACCTAATGAAACAAAAGCCATAATCATTACACTAGCTTCAAAATAAAAATGCTGAGCTTTTTCAGGAAATAAACTTGGGAAAATAACTAATAACATTGAGTATAGCCATGCTATCCCTGTTCCTAATACAATTAATATATCCATAGTAATACGTTGATGCATAAGTGATCGAAAAGCATTAACAAAAAAATATTTACCTGATATAAAAAATGAAAAGAAACAAATAACGCCTATTATACTCCATACTATTTGAACTTGCGTTGTTTTTAGCAAAATATATTCGTTTAAATATCCTAAAATCATAAACATCATAGCCATGATGAATCCAATTAAAAAATTTCTTTTGTGCAATTGTTTCTGATCTTGTAATATTTGGTTTTTTTGTTTGAATATAATAGCGGAGTCATTATCGAAAAATTCAGCTTGATAACCAAAATTCTTAAGTACTAATAATAAATTATCTTTAAAATGTTTATCGTTTTTTTCAGCAACTAATAGAACACTTTGTTCAAGTAAATTAAATTGAACCTTTTTAATTTTTGGTATAGATAGAATTGTTTTCTCTATACCAGCAACACAAGCACTACAAGTCATTTCATGAATAAACAGATGCATGACATAATTTTTTTCGTTCAAGGTAATAACACCTTAAGTCTTTTTAAAACAATTTGTCTTAGAAAATTTCTTGATATAGTAATAGTAAGTAATAAAATAGTGAAGTTAGACAACTCTTATAAAATGTATAGAATAACATATATAATACACTAAACCCAATTGGTATGCCTTTAGGCTTCTTAAGTTTTACGATTGTAGAAACTTCTTAGAATAATGTTAAAATCCTTCATCTTAATTCCTTACACCAATTATTTAATTTACACAAAAATTATAGGATATCCTCATGAAAGTTCGAACTCGATTTGCTCCTAGTCCAACTGGTTTCCTCCATATTGGTGGAATACGTACAGCACTTTACTCATGGCTTTTTTCTAAAAAATATGCTGGTGACTTTATACTACGTATTGAAGATACGGACTTAGAACGTTCAACTAAAGAAGCTATAGATGCAATCCTTGAAGGAATGACATGGATGGGACTAACATGGAACGAAGGTCCTTACTACCAAACTAATCGTTTAAAACGTTATAATCAAATTATAGATAAACTCATTTTTGAAAATAAAGCATTCAAATGTTACGCTTCTAAAGAACTATTAGAGGAAATTCGTACAGAACAAATACTTAATAAAGAAATACCGCGTTATGATGCAAACCATCCAAAAATTAAACTGTTAAACCAAACTCCAAATGATAATACTCCTCATGTAGTTCGTTTTCGTAATCCAAAAACAGGCAGTGTAGTATTTAATGATAAGATTCGTGGTCGTATTGAAATTCATAATCAACAATTAGATGATCTAATTATCCGTCGATCGGATGGTATACCTACTTATAATTTTTGTGTAGTCGTTGACGATTGGGATATGGGAATTACACATGTCATTCGTGGTGAAGAGCATATTAACAATACACCTCGTCAAATTAATATCTACCAAGCTTTAGGAGCAAAGATACCAATATATGCACACTGCTCTATGATTCTAGGTGACAATGGTGCTAAACTATCTAAACGACAGGATGCTGAATCTATAATGCATTACCGAAATAAAGGCTATTTACCTAATACACTTAATAATTATCTAATTCGCTTAGGCTGGTCTCATGGTAATCAAGAAATTTTCTCAATAGAAGAACTTATTCATTTATTTAGCTTTAAAGCAATTTCTAAATCCTCCGCTATCTTTGATCCTAAAAAATTACTTTGGCTGAATAACCATTATATCAAAACTTCAACACCTGAGTATATAGTCCAACATCTTCAATGGCATCTAGACCAACAAGGTATTAATAAGGACAATGGTCCTAATATCATAGAGGTTTGCAAATTAGTACGTAACCGTTGTAATACTTTAGTTGAGCTAGCTGATCAAATACATTACTTTTATAAAAAATATCCAAATTTTGAAATGAAAATTGCTCAACAATATTTATCTCCAATCGCAAAAAAACCACTACAACTTGCACTTATTAAGGCAGAAAACTTAGCAATCTGGACAACAGATAACCTTAAAAAAATGATTACTGAAATATGCTCAGAACTTAAAATTAAAACTCACAAGATAGGGATGCCACTACGAGTAGCAATAACAGGAAGAAGTGAGTCTCCATCAATTAATGCAATAATGCAACTTATTGGACAGAATCGAGTCATACTTCGAATTAAAAAAGCTTTAGAATTTATCAATAATAAAAGTTAAAAGAAAATCAAGAAAACCCGATACTCAGACTCTTTAGAGTCTGAGTATCAAACTTCATCTATTTCATCTACTTTAATAATAACTTAATATCCGTAGATATAGTATAAACATCATGACATAAAACTACATCATTCCGCCCATACCACCCATTCCACCCATATCAGGTGCTGAAGGTGTTGAAGTTGCTGAAGAAGAATCTTGAGGTTTCTCAGTTACCATAGCCTCAGTTGTAATCATTAGACCTGCAACTGATGCTGCAAATTGTAGTGCAGAACGAGTAACTTTAGTTGGGTCTAAAATACCCATAGCTATCATATCGCCATATTTCCCTGCTGCAGCATTGTAACCATAATTACCCTCTCCAGCACGAACATTATTAGCAATAACAGACCCTTCATCACCTGCATTATTAGTAATCTGACGAATTGGAGCCTCCATAGCTCTAAGAGCTACACGAATTCCTACATTTTGTTCTTCATTATCTCCTTGAAGTTTCGAAACTTTTGAAGCAGCACGGATTAATGCAACACCACCGCCAGCAACTACACCTTCTTCCACTGCTGCACGAGTTGCATGCAACGCATCTTCTACTCGATCTTTCTTCTCTTTCATTTCTACTTCAGTTGCTGCACCAACCTTAATGACTGCAACACCGCCAGCTAATTTTGCTACACGTTCTTGCAGTTTTTCTTTATCATAGTCTGAAGTTGCTTCTTCAATCTGCTGACGAATTTGGGTAACACGACCTTGGATCATACTTTCTTTACCTGAACCATCTATTATAGTCGAAGTTTCCTTAGTAATTGTTAAACGTTTAGCTTGACCTAAATCATTTAAAGTAACTTTTTCAAGTTCAAGACCAATCTCTTCAGAGATAACCGTACCACCAGTTAGGATAGCAATATCCTGCAACATTGCTTTACGACGATCACCAAAACCTGGAGCTTTAACAGCAGCTACTTTTACGATCCCACGCATGTTATTCACAACCAAAGTTGCCAACGCTTCACCTTCTAAATCCTCAGCAATAATTAATAAAGGACGAGATGCTTTTGCTACTATTTCTAGAATCGGTAAAAGTTCACGAATATTAGAAATTTTTTTATCAATTAATAGAATAAAAGGATTTTCAAGGTCTACAGAACCTGAATCCTGATTATTGATAAAGTAAGGAGATAGATAGCCTCGATCAAACTGCATACCTTCTACCACATCTAATTCGTCCTGTAGACCTTGACCTTCTTCTACTGTAATAACTCCATCTCGACCTACCTTTTCCATTGCTTCCGCAATAATTTTACCTACTGTAGAATCAGAATTAGCAGAAATAGTACCTACTTGTTCAATTGCTTTAGCATCTTCGCATGGCACAGATAGCACTTTTAATTCTTCTACTGCTGCTGCTACTGCTTTATCGACACCACGCTTAAGATCCATTGGATTCATACCTGCAGCTACAGCTTTCAAACCTTCAGTAATAATTGACTGAGCTAAGACTGTCGCTGTTGTTGTACCATCACCAGTAGCATCATTTGCTTGCGATGCTACTTCTTTTACCATTTGTACACCCATGTTTTGGAATTTATCTTCCAGTTCAATTTCACGAGCTACAGACACACCATCTTTAGTAATACTTGGTGCACCAAAAGATTTATCTAAGACAACATTGCGTCCTTTAGGACCTAATGTTACTTTTACCGCATCAGCTAAAACATTTACACCTTCTAGCATTTTAATACGTGCTTCATTACCAAATTTAACATCTTTAGCAGCCATCTTTAATTTTTCCCTTTCTTAATTCGATTTTTATATCTATGCGTTTTGAATCAGAGCAAAAAATTACTCGACAATCGCCATAATGTCGTTTTCAGACATAATCAGAACTTCTTTACCATCAATTTTTTCTGTTTTTGTACCATAACCATCAGAAAAAACAACAACATCACCCACTTTTACATCTAGTGGCTGAAGTCTACCGCTTTCTAGAACACGGCCTTTACCCACAGCTACAACTGTACCGCGAGTTGATTTTTCTGCAGCAGAACCAGTCAAAACAATGCCACCCGCTGATTTAGACTCAACTTCTTGGCGCTCTACAATAACTCGATCGTGTAATGGACGAATCTTCATCAGTCCTTTCTCCTGAAAATTTCTATATGATTTTGATAAATTATGCACTAGTCAAATTAACTGATTTGGAAGTGCCTCGCCGAGAATATGTGGGGTATATTAGATAAATCCAAGGGGTAAAAGTAAAATTTTGTGACCAATACATCAAAAAATATTAATTATAACTAATCTATCACCATTTACAGTAGCTTAGCAGCTGAAAAGGAATATTAAAATAATTCTAGGAAAGATAATGTGTAATATTATAATTATTTAATTACATATCTAATCCTAAAAAATTGCAAGAAATTCTGAGGATATTAAAACTATTCTAAATTTAAAAACACATTGTAGTTAATTATCTAAACAAACATTGTTTCTTAATAATTTTTCTATGAATTTTAATACTTATTGACTGATTAAGTAGATCAAAATTAACTCTAACTTTCTGTCTTTTAACTAAAACATATTTATAAAGATGTTTCTTTTGATAAGAACTAACAGGGTACTGTCTTACTAGCTTGAATTGCAGTCAAAGCAATAGTATAAACGATATCATCTACAAGTG
This sequence comes from Candidatus Photodesmus katoptron Akat1, assembly GCF_000478685.1. GTDB lineage: Bacteria > Pseudomonadota > Gammaproteobacteria > Enterobacterales > Vibrionaceae > Vibrio > Vibrio anomalopis. The sequence goes on from NZ_AMSD01000001.1 coordinate 364,865, forward strand.
CTCCACGAGATAAATCATTGACTGGTTTTCGCATACCTTGAAGCATAGGACCAATGGATAATAAATCTGCAGAACGTTGTACAGCTTTATAAGTAGTATTTCCTGTATTCAAATCGGGAAATATGAATACGGTTGCCTTACCAGCTACAGGAGAGTTAGGTGCCTTAGAAGCAGCAACATTTTCCATAATAGCAGCATCATATTGCAAAGGGCCATCTATTATAAGATTAGGGCGTTTCTTTTTAGCAATTTGAGTTGCTGTTCGAACTTTATCTACATCAGTACCTTTAGCAGATTCACCTGTAGAGTATGAAATCATTGCTACACGTGGTTCAATTCCAAAATCGGCTGCAGAATCTGCAGATTGAATAGCAATTTCAGCTAGTTGTTCTGCATTCGGATCTGGATTAATTGCGCAATCACCATATACTAAAACTTGTTCTGGTAGCAGCATAAAAAAAATTGAAGATATAATAGATGTACCTGGTGCTGTCTTAATAATTTGAAATGGAGGAATAATAGTATTTGCAGTCGTATGTACTGCACCAGATACTAAACCGTCAACTTCGTTTCGTTCAAGCATCATAGTTCCAAGGAAAACAGAATCTTCTAATTTTTCTCGTGCGACTACTTCCGTCATGCCTTTTCCTTTTCGAAGTTTAATTAAAAGAGAAATATAATCTTCACGCACTTCATCAGGATCAATAATTTCAATTCCAAAACCTAACTTAATACCCTGTTGCATGGCAACACGATGAATTTCTTTAGGATTTCCAAGAAGGACACATCTTGCAATACCACGCTCTGCACAAATAGATGAAGCTTTAACTGTACGTGGTTCAGTACCTTCAGGAAGAACAATACGTTTTTCTACCTTACGTGCATATTCAGTTAAATAGTAACGAAAAGCTGGTGGGCTTAAACGTCGATTTCTCTGAACACCTTCAGATAATGAATTGATCCAGGTAGAGTGAATATGACTAGCAACATGATCGCTAATAAATTCAATACGTTCTTTATCATCAACTAACATTTCAAGATTACAGCTTTCTAAATTTAAAGCTGTTTGCCATGTATTCGACTCTACTTTAAAAATGGGCAAACCAGTTTCAAATGCTGGTTTACATAACTCAAAAATTTTTTTTGGGATACCATAACCACCAGTAAGTAAAATAGCAGCAATTTCAATACCATTTTTTGCTGCTAGTGCAATTGCAACAATAACATCTGGACGATCTCCTGAAGTTACAAGCAAAGCACCTGGTTTAAAATGCTTTATCATATTCGGTAAAGAATGTGCGCAAAAAATAATACTTTTGATACGTCGAGTTTCAATTTCACCTTTATTAATAATTTCGGCACGCAAATGTTTAGCCATATCAACGGCACGTGTCGCTATCAAATTAATATTCCAAGGGATGCATCCAAGAACACGAATGGGACTGGAATTAAAAATATTTATTATCTCAAGATTTACTTGTTGAATTCTATCTTTACTAGAAAAAAAACTAGAAAAATCAAGACGAATACGACCTTCTTCATCAATAGGAGCATTTAGCTTATTAATAATAACACCTGAAATATTTGCATTTTTAGCACCTCCAAAATTTGAAAAAGTAACTTCAACACGCTCCTTCAATTTTTCTAACTCATCAGTATCTGGAATTGCTACAAAAACAATTTCAGCATCAAGTGTTTTTGCAATCTCCGCATTCACTTGATTTGCAAATAGATGTTTTCTAGTTGATACAAGTCCTTCTACAAGAGTAACTTCAGATCTTTTTTTTACTTTATTATATTGCTCCATAACAAAATCGAGAAGCATATCTATTTTTTCATTACCAATTAAATTTTCAGCTGTAGTAATTAAAGTAGGCTCACCTACAACCATATTACTATTTGTTGCAATAATTGTTGAAGTAAGATCAGATTGGTTTCCACCATGACTAAGTTGGGCAATCGGTTTATAGAAAGAAACATTTACACCTTGCCTTTCCATGGCACGAAGGATCCCTATGCTTACACTAGTAAGACCAACTGAAGCACTTGTAGGAATGAGCATTATAGTGCGTGACATCTGTTTGAATACCTATACTATTTATCTAATTTCATATTCAGATACCTAATAAATGAGCAGTCTCTTCCGCAATAATTAACTCTTCATTAGTAGAAATAACGATTGCTGGAATACGACTGTTTTTTTCAGTTATAAACCCTTCACGACCAAAACGAGCTTGTAAATTTGCTTCTTTATCAACTTTAACATCTAATAAACTTAAACGATCCAAAACTTTTTCACGAATTAATGCTGAATTCTCACCTATACCACCAGTAAAAATAATAGCGTTTAAATGTCCATCAAATAATGTGCTATAACCTGCGATATATTTAGCTAATCGGTGACAAAATACTTCTATTGTACGGGTTGCTTCCTTTGTTTTAGCATAATTATTTTCAATAAATCGACAATCAGAAGAACATTGAGTTAATCCAAGAAAACCAGATTCTTTAGTTAACATATGCTCAATTTCTTTCATAGAATAGCCAAGAACATTATACAAATGAAAAATAATCCCAGGATCAATATCGCCGCAACGAGTACCCATTACTAAACCTTCAAATGGAGTTAACCCCATAGATGTATCTACAGATTGGCCAGTTTTAATAGCACAAACTGAAGCACCATTACCTAAATGACAACTAATAATACTTGTTTCTTCAATTTTTTGATCTAATATGCTTGCACATTTACGAGTAATAAATAAATGAGAAGTACCATGCATACCATATCGACGAATACCATGTTCCTTATATAAAGAATATGGTAAGGCGTATAAATAAGATTGTTCAGGCATAGTTTGATGAAAAGCAGTATCGAAAACAGCAACATTTTGAAGTTTTGGAAAAGCTTTTTGAGCTGCTTTAATACCTATAATATGAGCAGGATTATGAAGTGGTGCTAATTTTGAACAATCTTGAATTCCTTTTAGAACTTTATCTGTAATAAGAACAGATTGAGTAAATCTTTCACCTCCATGCACAATCCGATGACCAATAGCCTTCACATTTTTAGAAAGCTCTGTCTTAGAAGAATCTAAAATGCTTTCTACAATAAATGATAATGCTTCTTCATGAATCGCATTATCACTAAGCTTAGCTTCATATTTTCTATGTAATTGCCATTTAATCCTGGCTTCTTTAAGATATAAGCATTCTGCAAGACCACTTAGGTGTTCTATACCACGTTTTGCATCCACAATAGCAAATTTAAGAGAAGAACTACCGCAGTTTAAAACAAATACTAGCTTAGACATGAAAAAAACCTGTATGTTATATTATCTAACAATTAATTAAAATGCAAAAACAAATATAGGAGGGTGATATGTATAATTCGTTGATTGCTAAGTCAAAAAACAAAATGGGAACCATGTAAATCTCAAACTAATTTACTTTACCTAAAGGATTTCTTACTTTGAGCCTTGATATTTGGAAGATCAGTAATACTACCTTCAAATATTTCTGCAGCTAAACCTATAGATTCATGTAAAGTAGGATGAGCATGAATAGTTAATGCAATATCTTCAGCCTCACAACCCATTTCGATAGAAAGAGCAATCTCACCTAAAAGCTCGCCAGCATGCATTCCTACTACAGCGCCACCAATTATTCGACGATTATTTTTATTAAAAATAAGCTTAGTCATACCCTCAGAATAATGAGACGCGATTGCTCGACCTGAAGCAGACCAAGGGAATATTGCAATTTCATAATCAATACCCTCTTCTTTGGCATCTTTTTCTGTTTTTCCTACCCATGCTACTTCAGGTTGAGTATAAGCTATAGATGGAATAACTCTAGGGTCCCAATAATGTTTTTTACCTGAGATTACTTCTGCAGCTAAATGACCTTGATGAACACCTTTGTGAGCTAGCATTGGTTGACCAACAACATCACCAACAGCGTAAATATGAGGAATATTAGTACGCATTTGTTTATCAACTATTATGAAATTGGATCCATCGATCTTAACACCTGATTTTTCAATATCAAGGAAATTAGTATTTGGCACACGACCAATTGCAACTAAAACCGCATCGTAATATTTAGAACTAGGTATAGAATTTTCTCCTTTCATTGAAACGTATATTGCATTTTCTTTAGCTTCTATTGAAGTTACTTTTGTCTTTAACATTAAATTAAACTGGCTTTTAATCTTTCTGTTATAAATAGAAATAACATCTTTATCTGCTAAAGGAATCAATTGTCCAGACATTTCTACAATATCAATTTTAGACCCAAGAGTATGGTAAACTGTTGCCATCTCCAATCCAATAATTCCACCACCTATGATCAATAATTTTTCTGGAATATTTTTTAATTCTAGCGCATCTGTAGAATCCCAAACACGTGAATCTTTATGTGGAATAAATGGCAGTTGAATTGGTTTAGAACCTGAAGCTATGATAGCGTACTCAAAATTAACATTTTTTTTACCTTTTTTAGTATCTACTACAATTGAATTAGGTCCTGTGAACTTGCCAAATCCATTTAGAATCATAACATTACGTGTCTTAGCCATAGAATAAAGACCAGAGGCTAGTTTAGTAATCATTCTCTTTTTCCAAGAACGAATACTTTCTATATCAGCTTGAAGTTTACCAGAAACAATACCGCACTCAGCTAACATTTTTGCTTCTTCCATAACTTTAGATATATGCAATAGTGCTTTTGATGGAATACAACCTAAGTTTAAACAAACACCACCAAGAGAGTCATTGCGCTCAATAAGAATGGTTTCTAAACCTAAATCTGCACACCGAAACGCAGCAGAATAGCCGGCAGGACCTGCACCAAGCACTACTACTTTTGCTTTAATTTCATTGCTCATATTGACCTCTCATGATCATTCTCTTTGTAAGATACAATTATATTCTGAATATTATCAGTACACTCAAAGTTAGTATTACCTCTAAGGAGCTATTTATAGCAAATCAAAATTTAATGCTTTCTCCTTCATAGAATTAAACGACGAACATCCGATAATATACTATTTAAGAAGGTGATAAAACGTGCACCTTCAGCACCATCAATGACTCGATGATCATATGATAAAGAAAGCGGCAGTTGTAATTGTGGCTGGAATTCATTGCCATTCCACACTGGCTTGATTTCAGATTTAGATATACCAAGAATAGCTACTTCTGGAGCATTGATTATTGGAGTAAAACTTGTTCCACCAATACTCCCAAGACTAGATATAGTAAAACCGCCACCTTGCATATCTGAAATTTTCAAAGTACCAGCACGAGCTTTCCTAGAAATAGAAATTAAATCTTCAGATAACTTATAAATACCCCTTTTATTTACATTTTGAAAGACAGGAACTACTAAACCATTTGGAGTGTCAACTGCAATACCAATATTTATATATTTTTTAATTATTAAACTTTCTCCATCGTTAGATAAAGAAGAATTAAATGTAGGAAATTTTTCTAACGCTTTAGCAACAGCTTTCATTATAAATGATAGCAATGTAATTTTTCTAGCACCGTTCTCCATAGAGTTATTGATGTTCTGTTCCTTTCTAAATTCCTCTAATTTAGTAACATTGACACTATCCCACTGTGTTACATGAGGGATCATTACCCAATTACGATGTAAATTGGCTCCAGATTTTTTTTTCACACGAGGAATAGGGCTAGTTTCTATTTCACCAAACTTGCTGAAATCTACCTCTGGCCAAGGAAGCAAATTCAAAAGATTCTTCCCATCTTCTTCCCTTCCATCTTCTTCCCTTTTTATCAATTTCCCTTTATCAGATTTTACTCCTTCAATATAAGCTTGAATATCTTCCTTTAAAATACGACCTTTACGACCAGTGCCAAAAATTCTGGATAGATCAATATCCAATTCACGTGCTAGACGACGAACAATTGGAGAAGCATAAACATAGTGATCGCTATTATCTTTAGAAGATATTTCTTTATGTACATCATCTGAAATAAAATTTTCACTTTTTTCAATACTAAAACTCATGAATGGTGAACCTGAAGAGACTTTATCACCTACTAAAACTTGAATTTCTTTTATCACACCTGAACAGGGGGAAGGAATTTCCATTGAAGCTTTATCTCCTTCAACAGTAATTAGAGACTGATCTTTTGAAACTGTATCGCCAATATTGACTAAAATCTCAGTTATTTCAACCTCATCAGAACCAATATCAGGTACGTTAATTTCGATTATCATCGTGTTTTACCTTATGCATATTGCGGATTAATTTTGTTAGTATCAATATTAAATTTCTTAATTGCCGCAGCAACTACAGTTTGTTCAAAGTCCCCTCGTTTAACTAATTCAGCTAATGCAGCAACAACAACATAGCTAGAATTAATTTCAAAATGGCGACGTAAATTTTTACGACTATCAGAACGTCCAAAACCATCAGTGCCTAGTACTTTATAAGACTCAGCTGGAATAAATGGGCGTATTTGCTCTGCATAATTTTTTATATAATCAGTAGCAGCAATAGCAGGCTCTTTTCCTAAAATCTGAGCAACATATGGGACTTTAGGTTCTTTTTCTGGATGTAACATATTGTGACGTTCTACTGACTGACCTTCACGAGTCAATTCATTATAGGAAGTGACAGAATAGACATCAGATTCTACCCCGTAATCATGTTTTAAAATTTTAGCGGCTTTACGTACTTCATTCATAATACTACCTGAACTAAGAAGTTGAACTTTCCTGATACTTCCCCTATTCATATCAACATGTTTATCTTTATAAGATTCTAATTTATAAATGCCCTTGCAAATACCCTTCTCAGCACCTTCTGGCATTGCTGGCATTGAGTAATTTTCATTCATCAAGGTTAAGTAATAAAAAACATTCTCTTGACTTTGTCCATACATACGACGGATCCCGTCCTGAATAATTACTGCAATTTCATAAGAAAATGTTGGATCGTAAGAGATACAGTTAGGGATTATATTAGCTTGGATATGAGAATGACCATCTTCATGCTGTAATCCCTCACCATTCAATGTAGTTCGACCAGATGTAGCACCTAATAAAAAACCACGAGCTTGCTGATCACCTGCCATCCATGCCATATCACCAACTCGCTGAAAACCAAACATAGAGTAATATATATAAAAAGGAATCATGGGTAAATCATTTGTACTGTAAGAGGTTGCGGCAGCTAACCAAGAAGACATGGCACCTAATTCATTAATGCCTTCTTGAAGTATTTGTCCTGAAACAGATTCTTTGTAATAAGAAAGCATCTTGCTATCCTCTGGAATATATTTCTGGCCATTAGGATTATAAATACCAATTTGACGGAATAAACCTTCCATTCCAAAAGTACGAGCTTCATCAGCAATAATAGGAACAATATGTTTACCAATATTTCTATCTCTAAGAAAGAGATTTAATGTTCGTATAAAAGCAATAGTTGTAGAAATCTTCCGTTTTTGCTCAGTTAAAAGTGAAGAAAAAACTTGAATTTTAGGAATTGTTATTTTTTTAGTAAATTTAGGCAACCGATTAGGCATATAACCATATAACTCTTTTCGGCGAGCATGAAGATACTTATACTCAACAGAACCTTCTTCCAATTTTAAATAAGGAAGTTCTTCAAGCTCTTTTTCAGAAATAACATCTTGCAAATTTAAATGATTACGTAAATATCGAATATCTTTTATTTCCATTTTCTTAATGCTATGAGCTACATTTTTCCCTTCAGCAATATTACCCATACCATAACCCTTCACTGTTTTGGCTAAAATTACAGTAGGTTTGTTTTTTGTTTCTTTTGCATTTTGAAACGCAGCAAATAATTTAGATGCATCATGTCCGCCACGTTTAAGAGAAAAAATTTCATCATCAGTCATATTAACAACAAGTTCAGCTGTCTCTGGATATTTACCAAAAAAGTGCTTACGTATATAAGCACCATTTCTAGATTTTAAAGTTTGATAATCACCATCAAGAGTTTCATTCATAAGTTGAATAAGCTTTCCTGTAGTATCATTAGCAAGTAATGTATCCCATTCACTACCCCAAATAACCTTAATTATATTCCAACCAGCTCCTTTAAACACCCCTTCTAGCTCTTGAATAATACTTCCATTCCCTATTACTGGACCATCCAAACGCTGAAGATTACAATTAATCAAAAAACATAAGTTATCGAGCTGTTCTCTAGCAGCAAATGAAAGTGCACCTCGTGATTCTGGTTCATCCATTTCACCATCTCCCAAAAAGGTATAAACTCTTTGAGCAGAAGTATCTTTCAAACCACGACTACTAAGATATTTTAGAAACCGTGCTTGATAGATAGAAGCAATAGGGCCTAAACCCATTGATACTGTTGGAAATTGCCAAAATTCAGGCATTAATTTAGGATGAGGATAAGAGGAAATGCCTTTACCGTCGACTTCTTGACGAAAATTATCGAGCTGTTCTTTACTTAATCGACCTTCAACAAAAGCACGAGAATAAATACCAGGAGAAGTATGACCTTGATAGTAAATTAAATCTCCTCCATCTGACTTATTTGAAGCACGAAAGATATGGTTAAAACAAACTTCATAAAATGTTGCTGAAGATTGATAAGATGCTATATGACCACCAAGATCTAAACCTTTTCTAGATGCACGTAACACAATTGCCATGGCATTCCACCGAATGATAGAACGGATACGAGACTCAATAACTAAATCGCCAGGATAAGGGGGCTCTTGTGAAACTGGAATAGTATTAATATAGCTCGTGTTAATACTTGATATATTGATACCACTTGAAGATGCTTTCTCTAGAAGTTGTTCAAGTAAATACTGAGCACGACTTGTACCTTCCTCACGAATAACCGACTCAAGTGATTCAAGCCATTCTTGAGTTTCTAGTTTGTCTATATCATATTTCACATCAGACATCGTTTCATCCTTATAATTGATCTGCTTTGCTCAATTTAACAAGTGAATACTAATCATAACTAGTTGCTTTGTTTTAAAATTTCACTTAAATAAACTTTTAACTTCTGGTTGAAATTGAATTCAACAACACGATAAACTGTTACCAGTAAAATAGAACATGGAAGAACTTTCGAGTTAATTAATCATTAAATCAACTACTATTAATCTAGAAACCAACAAAACTATTGAAACACAATTAATCTAAAGACTTTTTCATTTCTTTAAAGGTTAAAAAACCAGGCATAAGAATAAGTTAATACAGGGAAACCGCATAATACGTACTATTCTTCAAATACTATGATAATTCCTAATTTTAAACATATACTATAGATATAAGGTAAAATTAAAATAAATTTACAACAGTTTCTTTTACAGTTTTTCAGTAAACATCAATAAGTTTTTAGTAAAAAGCAACTCGTTTATTTTTCTAATTCTCACTAATAATAGTAATATAAATCCCACTTTATTTCTGAAGCTAACATAATTAAAACATAGATGTCTAGCCAAAATTGATTTTTCAAAATTGAAAAATCAATTTTGTTTTTCTGCATTAATAACCACACTAAACCTAAAAAGCCATAAAATCTAACAAAAAAAATCATATATATTAAAATACTATCGTTTCAATATGCTCAATTATCAATTGTAACGAATGACTTCCACTAAATTCATTAACATCAAGCCTATATACTAATTGAACAAATTTTACTGAGCTATTAGGCCAATAATTCAAATCTGCATTAAACATAATTCCATCTATAATAGTTCGATTGAAACAATCCTTAAATATAGGCTCAAGCAATAACCGTATGTGCTTTTTCCCTACCAGTTTTTGATTGATAACTTTAAATTTACCATCAAAAACTGGTTCAGGAAATCCTTCTCCCCATGGACTAGCAAATTTTAATAATTTTGCAGTGTGTATGGAAAAATCTTTTTCTTTCAATTTCCCATCACTTAGTATGATATTTTTTAATACTAAATCACCTAATTCCTTACGTACTGCTTGATCAAATATTTTAGCAAAATTATCAAGGTGTTCTTCTTTAAGAGTTAAACCTGCTGCCATAGAATGACCACCATACATAATAATTAATCCAGGATTTTGAGAATTAATATTATCAAGTACATTAAAAAAATGGAATCCAGGAATAGATCGGCAAGAACCTTTGAGTATCCCTTTAGTATTATTAGAAAAAACAACAACCGGACGGTGAAATTTCTCTTTCATTCGTGACGCAAGAATACCAATTATACCTTGATGCCATCCGCGCTGGTATAAAACTAAACCAAATGGAAATTGAGAGTTTTTATTTAATTGAATCTTATTACAAAAAGCTATAGCTTCTTTCCTCATATTTTCTTCAATTTTTTTTCGAGTTTGATTTAAAGCATTAAGCTGTTTTGCTATATAACGTGCCGTATGAATATCATCACTTATCAATAGCTCTACCCCAAATGACATGTCATGCAAACGACCAGCTGCATTAATTCTTGGTCCTAGTGCAAAACCAAAGTCAGATGCCACTAAATTTTTTCTATTAAGATTAGCTACTTCAATAAGAGCTTGAATACCTGGCCGTGTTTTACCTGCTCGAATACGTTGTAACCCTTGATAAACTAAAATGCGGTTGTTTTTATCCAATGGTACAACATCAGCTATAGTACCAAAAGCAACTAAATCTAAGAATTTCATAAGCTTAGGTTCAAGCATATTATTTAGAATGAACCAATCCTTATCTCTCATATACACACAAAGAGCCATCATTAAATAAAATACAACACCAACACCAGATAAAGTTTTTAAAAAAACACCAGAACTACAAATATTTGGATTTACTATTGCGTCGACATTAGGGAGTCTATGACCAGGTAAATGATGGTCTGTTATTAAAACTTGTAAGCCCTTTTTATTAGCATAACTAACTCCATCAATAGATGAAATCCCATTATCTACAGTCATAATTATATCCGCGCCTAACTTGATAGCTTGATCAACTACCTGAACACTGAGACCATAACCGTCCTTAAAACGATTTGGGATTAAATAATCTACATTTCTAGATCCCAACATACGTAGTGCCAATACAGATAAGGCTGAACTAGTTGCCCCATCAACATCAAAATCACCAACAACGATAATCCGTTTATTTTCTTGAATAGCTAAAAATAACAATCGTACCGCTTTATGAATACCTGGTAATTCTTTATATGAACATAGTGCTTTAGTTGTAGTTTCTAATTGATTAATTGATTGTATACCACGATTTATATATATACGTTTTAATATAGGATGAATTGTATCAGGAAGAAGACTAAGATCAGCTCTAGGCCGACGTTGAATTTTTATCATCATATTAAATAATAAAGCATAGAGAATGAGTATGTACTGACTAATACCATAAACAACCTGGATGATGGTTACTATGAAATTTTTTGAGTCGATCTGCAGCTACATGGGTATAAATTTATGTGGAAAATAACTAGCTTTGACCAAGCAGCATCTGAACTACTCCAAGTTCTGCAGCATAATTTAGTAAATATGTAGCAAAAGCATGCCTCAAAATATGAGGAGATAACAGTTTTATATCAATTCCAATAATCTTCCTATAATATTTAACATGATAGCAAAAAGTTTGCCTTGTCATCACTCTAGCACGTTTACTTGGAAAGAAAATATCAGATTTTAATGAACCTAGTAATATAGGCCTACTATTCTTTAAAAAAAGTGCCGATCCAATCCATTGCATCTTCTCCTATAGGTACTAATCGCTCTTTATTTCCATTACCTATTATACACACTACACCTTGACATAAGTTAATATTTGCTATTTCTTTAAGAGAACAATATATCTAGTAGCATAGAGTCTATGCATTGATTTATCTCTCAATCTAATCACCTCATTAAGATTTGATGCATTTAATAATAAATTAACTTGTTCTTCCGTCAAATCTTTAGGTAATCGTTTAGGAAGTTAGGATTTCTAATTAATATTGTAGGTTTATCTAAATGAATTTCTGTTTGATTCAAATACTGATCGTTGACCTCATTCTAGAATGAGGTCTTAGCTTACACTTTTGATCCGTTAACCACATTTAGTATTTTGCAAACTAGATAATTGAATAGTATCTAATTGGTAATTAGATTGAAAACCATATGCCATACATATAGAATTGATAAATTACCAATACTATCTTAAACAAAAAGCAGATGAAACCTTTAATTATATCAAACAATTATAAATTATTGTTTAGTATTTAATAAATCTAATTATATCAATAATTTTCTTTAAAAATATTTAATTATTACTATAATCAATAGAGATTCGATTATACGTAAAAGAACTACCATCGATAAATTGAAGTATTGTTGTTTTTCGTAAGATTTTTTTACTTCCTTAATTATTTTTGATATGAAAAAAACACATAACATCCGAGAACGCCTTAATTATTTAAAACAAATATTACCAACAGAAATTACTCGAACTGTAGCTCATTCTTTAACAGAAGACCTTGGTGGAAGTATCTATCTTTCTTCAGATATTACTTCAAATTTAATTTCTGAAGGAACTCATGGAAAGGCAATTATTATTAGTCGAGAAAAAGGAGTTTTTTGTGGACGAGATTGGGTTGATGAAGTATTTACACAATTATCAAGTCATGAAAATAAGCTGAATAAAAAAGTCAAAATTGAATGGTATGTAAAAGATGGTGATAAAATAAAGGTCAATCAGATATTATGTAGACTTTCTGGCTCAGCACGTACAATATTGACTGGTGAACGTAATGCAATAAATTTTATACAAACTTTTTCTGGCTGTGCAACTACTACTTATCAATATATTAAAAAAATTGCAAATACAAAATGTTGCTTACTAGATACCAGAAAAACTATCCCTGGTTTGCGTTATGCGCTAAAATATGCAGTGGTTTGTGGTGGTGGGAAAAATCATCGTATAGGACTCTTTGATGATTATTTAATCAAAGAAAATCATATAATATCATGCGGTGGTATTGTACATGCCATCTCAAAAGCAAAAAAACTACATCCCCAAAAAACCATTCAAATCGAAATTGAAAATTTAAAAGAACTAGAACAAGCCATAAATTCAGGTGCAGATGTAATAATGCTTGATAACTTTGATATTGATATGATACGTCGAGCAGTACAAATTAATGCAGATCGAACAATCCTAGAATGCTCAGGTAACATTACTTTAGAAAATATTAAAGAATATGCAAATACAGGCATCGATTATATTTCTATTGGAAGTCTAACAAAGGATTTAAAGACGTTAGATCTTTCTATGCGTTTTCAATAAATATAATAAAATTCACTTTTGATAAATCCCTTCTTTTAATTTAATTTTCTGATATAAAAACCTATTTTTAGGTACTAAGATACCATGTTTTTCTGCTTTAGAAATAAGATACCCTGTAATGAAATCAATTTCCGTTTTTCTTTGAAAAAAAACATCTTGCTGCATTGAAGAAAAATTTTTCTCAGTATTTTTAATTGTTTTACCTAGAGCAAAAGACAAATCAAAAAAATTTGTCTCAATTCCTTCTTCATGCATCACAAGTACTATTTCATTTAATAAATTAATCAATAAATGTTCATATCGTTTCTTAAATAAGATGCCATTAGCACATTGCTCTAAAGCTGTAATTGGATTAATCACGCAGCTAATTGCCAATTTATTCCATAAAGTGACTTTTATTGAAGAAGACCAAATCACTTCAGGTAATGCATGATCTAGGAGTTTAACTAAAAAAACACAATGTTTGCCTTTATCATTATACCCTCCTAATTTTGTGATTCCCTTACCCGTATGAAATACTTGCATTGAATTAGGCTTGTAAACTCCATGTGTAGTAGTTGCCAATAAAATTGGATGATGGCTAATTTTATTACAGATATGTTCAATAACTCCCATACCATTGTGCATGAATACAATTATACAATCTTTATGAAGATAAGAAACAATAGGTACCAAAGCATTTTCGACTTGCCAAGCTTTGACAGTAATTATAATTAGTTCTGAATTTGCCAAATGTTGTTTATTACAATTAGAAAATAAGTGAGGCTGTTCTTTATTAATCCGTAAACTAATAGTTGAAGATAAACTTTTCCCCCAAATAGAAACATGATGTCCAGAATTCACTAACCTGCATGCTAATAAAGTACCAATTGCCCCAGGACCAATTATCGAAATATTCATAACTCATCTTTATTTTTTGTTTAACAGTAAAATTTAGTTTGTAGTGATAATAAGAAAATAAATTCAATATAATAAAAATTTGCGCAATTTAATAGCACATAAAAGATAACTTAAGATTTAAATAAACTTAGATCCTATCAGCAACTATAGCAAATAGCTATTTCTTAAGATTACAATTAATAAATATTTTATTTATTGCTCATTGTAAAAATGCACCTCAATTAATTTAATATTATAAAAATTTATAAGAATAAAAATTGATACTAGATAAAGAAAAGCTGTAATATACTTCTTCTTACTTAGATAAGAGACTTAAATTGGAAACAAAATGGTAATCAATTGTAAAAAAACGTCTTCTAAATATTTAGATCGCATAGATCTCAGTATCCTTAATGAATTGCAAAAAGATGGAAGGATATCTAATGTAGAACTTTCCAAACGAGTAGGACTTTCTCCAACACCATGCTTAGAAAGAGTTCGTCGCTTGGAAAAACAAAAATATATCATAGGCTATACAGCACTTTTGAATCCAAAGAATCTTGAAGCATCATTATTGGTTTTTGTTGAAATTACACTTAATAAAAATGCACCAGATATATTTGAACAATTTAATACAATGGTAAAAAAACTAGATGGTATTCAAGAGTGTCACTTAGTATCAGGAGATTTTGATTATTTGCTAAAAATCCGTATACCTGATATCACCGCTTACCGAAAACTTCTTACTTGTACATTGCTGCACCTTCCTGGTGTTAATGATGCTCGTACCTATGTTGTCGTAGAAGAAGTTAAACAGACAAATCAATTAGTTATAAAAAATCGTTAGTTGTATTTATAATAAATTACTATTAATCTTAAATATACACACTTTAAATTGCTAATTTATCTAATTAAACTTACTTTTATGCTTAAGAACTTATTTCAAAAAAAAAAGGATGCTACTATCAGAAAATTAACTAAAGAATCTAAATATTCTCGTTTAAATAGTTTCCAACGATTAAAAGAATGCGCTTTAATACTGACTGTTTTATCATCTATTTTATTATCAATATCCTTATTTACTTTTAGTCCTTCAGATCCATCTTGGTCACAAACTAACTGGGGGGTGGATATTCAAAATGCTGATGGAATATTAGGGGCATGGATAGCTGATACGCTCTTTTTTATTTTTGGCTCTCTTGCTTACCTAATACCAATTCTTTTACTAATAATAGCGTGGTTATTTCTAAAAAAACGCATTCATGATAAAAACTATCCTATAGATTTAATGTTATGGGGTGCTCGTTTACTTGGTTGCGTAATACTAATTTTAACTAGCTGTGGTCTAGCAGATATCAATTTTGATGATATTTGGTATTTTTCATCTGGAGGGATAATTGGTGATATTACTACAAATATTATCTTACCTAGACTAGGTTTATTAGGAACAATATTAGTTTTTCTTTTCTTTTGGGGGGCTGGGTTTACACTTTTAACTGGAATCTCTTGGTTATCAATTGTTGAATGCTTAGGAAAACAAACCATCGATGTATTTTGTTTTATTAGAAATTTTCTAAAGAAAAAAAGAAATACAACGGCATTATTACCAGAACAATTTAAAAATCAACAAAAATCAACTACAACAAACTCTGAAAATCTTAAACAAAACTCGTTATATACTGATAATTCAATTTCTAATAATAAAGAATCGGTTTCTTTCGATAATAAATCATATTTGGATAGTCAGACAAAAGCACATAATAACTCTCATGAAGAGTCTAAATTTAATGAACCTACAAATCTTGAAATAATCCTACCAGAAACAAATCTGAATGAAAAAAAAAACCAAAATTATAAAAAACACATTTCCAAACTAAAATGTGGCTTAACAAAAATAGAAAAAAAATCAATGCCATCTTTGGATTTACTTTATCATCCTAAAAAACATAAAAACTGCATTAACCATAACATTCTTGAAAATATTGCTCGTCTTATTGAAGCTAAATTATTAGATTACAAAATAAAAACCAAAGTAGTAGAAATTTTTCCAGGTCCCGTAATTACTAGGTTTGAACTTGATCTTGCTCCTGGTATCAAAGTTAGTCAAATTTCTACTTTATCTATGGACCTCGCACGATCACTTTCAACAACGACAGTACGTATTGTTGAAGTAATCCCTGGTAAGCCTTATGTTGGAATTGAATTGCCTAATGTTAATCGAAAAACTGTTTATTTCTCTGAAGTCATTAATAGTCAAGCTTTTATAAAAGCTAAATCACCAACAAGCATTGTTCTTGGTCAAGATATTGGTGGTAATGCAATTGTCTCTAATCTATCTAAAATGCCACATGTTTTAGTAGCAGGTACTACTGGTTCAGGAAAATCAGTTGGTGTGAATGTGATGATTCTTAGTATGCTTTATAAAGCAACACCTGAAGAAGTTCGGTTTATTATGATTGATCCTAAAATGCTTGAACTTTCAGTGTATGAAGGAATTCCTCATTTATTATCTGAAGTTGTAACTGATATGAAAGATGCATCAAATGCATTACGTTGGTGTATAGCTGAAATGGATCGTCGATACAAGATCATGTCAACCCTCGGTGTTCGGGATATAACAACTTTCAATAAAAAAATCAATATAGCTATTAAGGCTAATCAGCCTATAAAAAAACCGAGTTGGTATCATGATGATACCATAAACACGGGATCTCCCTACTTAGAAAAAATACCTTATATTGTTGTTATAGTTGATGAACTTGCTGATCTAATACTAGTAGTTGGTAAAAAAGTTGAAGAATTAATCATAAGATTATCTCAAAAAGCTCGTGCAGCAGGCATCCACCTTATCCTTGCTACCCAACGTCCATCTGTAGATGTAATAACAGGTTTAATTAAAGCAAATATACCAACTCGTATTGCATTTACAGTTTCAACTAAAACAGATTCACGAACAATCCTTGATCAAGGAGGAGCAGAATCATTGCTTGGAATGGGAGATATGCTTTATCTTCCTCATGGATCAAATCATGCTATACGAATACATGGCACATTTGCACCTGATGATGATGTTCATTCAGTTGTGAAGCACTGGAAAAAATTAGGTAAACCAAGTTATATTGATAAAATTACTTAAATACACTTTAAAGATTTTGGGTACTGAGCCATCCTTGTTTATAAAAATAGACTGTTATAGGTTCAACAAAAAATAAGATAGCCAATAAACCTACTAATGATAAAACTAAAGTATACGGCAAAGCCATTATTATCATACGGTAGTATGATAATCGAATTATAGGTGCTAAACTTGAAGTTAGTAAAAATAAAAATGCTGCTTGACCATTTGGAGTTGCAATAGAAGGAAGATTAGTACCTGTATTAATTGCAACCGCAAACAAATCAAATTGTTCTCGACTAATCAGACCTTCAATTAAAGCCGTTTTAGCTTCATTTATATATACTGTCCCTACAAATACATTATCTGACACCATCGATAACATACCATTTACAATATAAAACAATGCAAGTTGAATACTCTTATTTTCAATATACAATAGCATATCTATAATTGGCCTAAACAACCCCTGTTCAACTATTACTGCAACAATAGAAAAAAAAACTGTTAATAATGCAGTAAACGGCAAAGCTTCTTCAAAAGCTTTACCTAAAGAACGTTCTTCGATAATTCCACTAAATGCAGTTACTAAGATAATAACTGAAAGACCAATTAAACCAACAGCCGCTAAGTGCATAGAAAGAGCAATAACTAACCAAACAGCAATAATACCTTGTACCAATAATTTAGCAATATCTTTTCTTGTCCTAGTTCTACGCGCTTCATTATTATAATTAATTAAAATTTGACGAACTTTATTTGGTAAATTTTTTCCGTACCCAAATATTTTAAACTTCTCAATTAATAAACAAGTTATCAAACCAAAAATTAAAGTTGGAACAGTAACTGGAGACATACGAATAATAAATTCACCAAATTTCCACCCAGTTTGATCAGCAATAATAAGGTTTTGAGGTTCACCTACCATTGTCATAACTCCACCTAATGCAGTACCAATGCACACATGCATTAAAAGTGAACGAAGAAAAGCTCTATAATCTTCTAAATCTAAACGATCAGATGCATATTCATTTGGTATATTTTCTTGCTGGAAATTATTACCCATCTTTGAAACTACTTTATGGTAGATTGAATAAAAACCAACTATAACACTAATTACGACTGCAACTACGGTTAAAGCATCTAACAGAGCTGAAAGCAAAGCTGAAGTAAAACAAAATATAGCTGAAAGTAATACTTTGGAAGTTGTGATACCAAGCAATATTTTTGTAAAAATAAGTAGTAAAAGTTGCCTCATAAAATAAATACCAGCAACCATAAAAATCAGCAAAAATAATACTTCGATATTAGCAAGAAGTGTATTCTCAACTTGTTTCGAACTAGTCATTCCAATAATTATAGACTCAATGGCAAGTAAACCTCCTGGCTGCAAAGGATAACATTTTAAAGCCATAGCTAGAGTAAAAATAAACTCTACTACTAAAAACCAACCAGCACAGAAAGGGCTAATTAAAAAGAATACGATAGGATTTATAATAAGAAATAAAACAATAGAAAACTTATACCAATTCGGTGCTTTACCTAGAAAATTCATAAAAAAAGCACTCTTAAGTGACATAGCCATAATACTAGGTAACCTTGATAACAATTTGTGGAAAATAGAATTTTTAAAAAAATTCTGAGACAAGTTCTTCTTCAATCACTATTTAACTATTTAGATCAATTCAATAAACTATTTGGTTTTTCTAAACTTCGACTTTATACTTATTCAATAACTTCTAGTCAACCTAAAAATCAAATTAATAATTATAGTAATTGAATAAGCATTTAAAAATAATTTTGCATCATACTAAATTATTTAGTTTTTTTAATTTATTCACTAAACCACTTGAACGTTGAATCTTAGTATTAATAGAACGTTTTAAAATACTCATGCTTGCATATAGAAATAAAGAACTCTTTGCGCGAGTAATTCCAGTATAAACTAATTCTTTTGTTAAAATTTTACTAAACTTTAATGGTAAAACCATTAAAACTAAATCAAATTCACTTCCTTGAGATTTATGAATAGTCATTGCATAGGCAGTTTCATGCTCAGGGAGACGGTTAGGAGAAAAGGATCTTATATTTCCGTCTGGTAATTCAAAAAAAACTCTTAAATGAGAAGTAACATCAATTCCGTTACAAATACAAATTCCAATATCACCATTAAAAAGTCCTAATTCATAATCATTTTTAGTAATCATTATGGGTCTTCCATGATACCAAGTTTTACCTTTAATTTGAATTAATTGACTGGATATCAAAGCATATTCAATATGTTTATTTAAAGTAACAACACCGAAATCACCCATACGGACTGCACATAATAAACGACATCGAGAAAAAATTTTTAGTACTTTTTTAGCTTCCTGTTTTTGAGTTTCTAATTTCCCTACATCTTTAGATAATAGAAACTGATTAAGACTTTTCAAATAAGTTCCATACTCTCTAACAAGAACGCGTAATATATGATTATAATGTCCATGTTTAATTGAAAAATACCGAATATCAGTGAATTTTTTTTTCAATATAGATTCAACCTTACTAATTTCCCCAAAATTCACAGCTTTTGCTAACTGACCAATGCCTGAACATGAATCAAATCGATAATTTTTTGTTAGCATACATAAACTATCAGAAATAGAATTTTTATTTTTAACATTTTGTATAAAAAAAGATTTATGACTGTAACCTGTTAGCGTAGCTATTAACTGAGCCTGATTGTAGCTAAATCCATATTGATAAAATGAGCAAACATCCCCTAATACAGAACCTGCTTCAACAGAAGACAGCTGATCTTTATCACCAAGTAAAATTAAACGTGCGTGTTTTGGAATAGAATTCAATAAGTTGAACATCATAGACAAATCAACCATAGATGCTTCATCAACAACTAAAATATCTACATTTATCGGATTACGTTGATTATGATAAAAATTGACACTATTAGGAATCATACCGAGTAAAGCATGTAATGTACTTGCTTCAGTGGGGAAATAACCCTTCAATTCTGGTGCAATAGAAACAATATGTTTAAGCGAAACACCAATAGATTGAGTTAAATGAGCACTTGCTTTTCCTGTTGGAGCAACTAATTTAATAATTGGAGTAATTGCTTTCTGTTGAAATTGATAAATTAATACAGCTAAAAGTTGAGTTACTGTAGTAGTTTTACCTGTACCTGGACCGCCTGATATTACCAAAAAATTTCTAGTTAAGGCTATTGCTGCTGCAACCTTTTGCCAATTAAGACAAGATGATTGAGGAATAAGTGTATCTAGCACTTTCAAATCCTCTGCGTGTATAGCATTTATTAAAACTTTCTCTATTGCTTTCCAATTTAATCTATCAAAACTAATAACGTCTAAATACTCATATAATATTTTTTTTCTTTGAATGGAACAGCTTAATTTAGAAAGTTTATGAAATAAAATATCATAATCTCGATAAATTATCTGATCTAAAAAACTACCTAATAACTTTAGTTCAGAATATTGAAGATTTCTTGATACACTAAAATTAGTTAAACATAATGCTAAGTTATATTCATATTGCCAATAACGCTGTAAATAAAGCCTTAGTCCATCAAATATTAATGGATGAGATTCATCTTGGAACCCAATAAGATAACAATCTTTTATAATTTGAGACCAATCTGTTTGTAATATCTTCTTATTTAATTGCAACATAATATCGCTAGACAGATTAAATTTACTTACTACATCTAGTAGATTCTTTTCTCCTTTATCATTAATAAACAATAAACATACATTACCTTGACCTAATTCATAGCTAAGTAAAGCAGAGATAAAAGCAATTTCATCTGAATTTTGATATACCTGATCGGACATAAAACGCGCAAACTGATAATCAAGCAAGCGAACTAACCCTTTTTCAGAAAGCAATTTTAAAACATCTAAAAATGTAATTTCCATAATTAATTTAATTTTATAGAATTTGGATCATTGTTTTTCAATGATTAAATCCATCAATCAAATTATCTAAATCTTCTAAAAATTCTAGTTCTGGCTTAACATAAAAAACACCATGATCTGATTGACCATCCATACCACGCACGAATAAATAATATACACCACCAAAGTACTCTTCATAGCTATAATTGCCTATACGACTACGTAAAAAACGGTGTAACGCTAATGAATAAATTTGATACTGAAAATCATAACGATATTCTACCATCGCATCTTTTAGAGCTTGTTTATGATAATAGGAACTACTATCACCTAAATATGTCGATTTCCAATCGAGCAAATAATATTTCCCTTGATGTTCAAAAACCAAGTCAATAATACCTTTCAACATACCTATTGCAGTTTGAAAGTTTAAATTACCTGCCTGAAATGAAAGTGAATCATAGTGTTGAGCTATCTTATTAAATGAAGATGCACTTAACATTTCTATGGGTAAAAAAAACTCCAATTCAATTAATCTTTGATTGGGAGGCTTTTGATTTAATAGCAACTCTTTACCATTCAATGGTGTGCTCAATACTGTAGTAATAAGATCTTGAATAATTGGCAACCAATCTAATTCTAATTGCATACTTTCAATTAACTCTTTAATTAAAGAAATATTTCTTTCACTGAAAGCAGATTGTGTAAATTCTATTTTTTCAAATAAATTATGAAAAAAAACACCTGCTAATGCACCACGTGGAAAGGTAAAAATTGAATATTTATTTTTTTTTATTTCCAAATCTACTAATTCATTCTGAATGTGTATGACATTTAAATCATTAACAAAATCATTCCTTTTCAGAGAAAAATTTTGTTTTACTAATTTTGAATAACTTGTGATACTCCACGATTGATTAATACTTCGTTTTAGTTCTTTTGAATTAATTTCTTCAAAAGAACTATCTGTGGTAAACACATTCTTGTCAATAAATGGTAATTTTAAAACTATCAATCCTGGATTATGATTAACCTGAAACTTAAGGGATTCTGCTAAATGATCAGTATCACCCTCTTTACCATCTTGTAATAAATAACCTATAGCACTAAGATGAACAGAGGTTTTATTTTTGCTAGAATCAAGATTTTGAATTGGTGAAACTCCAATAAAACAACCATATACTGAACGTGTTAAAGCTACATAAAGCAATCGCAAGTCTTCAGCTAAACGTTTCTTATCAGCTTTTTGAAAAGTATTATCCTTACATTCAATATCTAAAATAACTTTTTTTTCTTCCTCATCATAGTATACATATTCACTAGCTCTTCGATAACTGAAAATAAACGGCAAAAACACTAAATTATATTCTAATCCTTTTGCTTTATGTACAGTAACAATTTTTATTAAATTTCTATCAGATTCAATACGTTGTACTTCTTCTTCTATACAAGTCAATCCTTTTTCTGCATTGCTAATTTTTTCAACTAACCAACGCAATAAAGCATGATTGCTAGTCAAATTTTTATTCGATTTCTGCAAAAGCTCACTGATATGCATCAGATCTATTAACAAACGTTCACCATTAACTTGTTTCAATAAATATTCAGCAATCTTACGTTGTGTCATAACTGATCGAATCATGGGAAATACACCATATTTTATTAAAATTTTACGATAGTTCTTAAATTCATCAATCACCTTATCCAATAATATTTCATTACTATTAATATTACTTAACTCATTGAGATCTAAAGAAAAAAGATTTGTAGCAAGACTTGCCATCAAAACTTTAGTATTTTCTGGCATTAAAACAGCTTTGATTAAATATTGTATATCTCTTGCAATTGTACTAGAAAATACACTATTGTGATTTGAAAGATAGACGCAAGCAATTGCTTGCTTTTCTAGTCCTTCTTTAATAATCTGAGCTTCATTGGCAGTACGTACTAAAATTGCAATATCACTAGCTTGAATTGGAACTTTTTTATTATTACACAAAAAATTCGCTTGACCTTGTTGGGAAGCAGTTAAAATTTTTTTGATTTGGCTAGATGTAGCATCTAACATCGTATTGTAATATTCACATTTTTTAACTGCTTTATGTTCAAACCAACAAGTAATTGCAGGTTGCCTATCACCATTTATTAACCAGAAACGTTGATGAGCATCAGGACTACACTTCACTGGTAAAAATGGAATATAGTGATCATAAATAAATGGGCTTTTAGCTGAAGAAAATATCTGATTTACTGCCATTACCATCTCAGAACTTGATCGCCAATTAGTGCTCATCGTATAATGAGAAATAGCTTCTTTACGAGCCTTTATGTAAGTAAAAATATCTGCTCCTCGAAAACTATAAATTGCTTGCTTTGGATCTCCAATCATAAATAAGCCACATTCAGGTTTATTTAGGTAGATACGACTAAAAATATTATATTGAACTGGATCGGTATCTTGAAACTCATCAATCATTGCAATTGGATATATAGTTCGAATTTTTTTAACTAATAAAGGTTGAGTATCAACTGAATTTGAAAGTTGAATTATTAAATCATCAAATGATAATAATTGCTTTTCATTCTTTTCTTTAGCCAATAGAATTCTGCAATGTCTTATTGCGTGTGCTACTATTTGTGTCTTTATATTACTTACTGGATTAGTTAAAAAGTCTTCAATAGCAGAAAACATGAAATGAATTGGTGCATTGCTATTTGAAGTTGTCTTAATTAAAATGTTTTGTGCAAACCTGTGTAAAGCATGAGGGTAATTGTATTCCCTTGTTTCTGTTAATGACCATGATGAAATAGCACTGAACCATTTGGGTAAATTATTTTTGTTATAAATGGATTTATTAATACCAGAGTTCCAAATTAAGTCAAGACAACTGTCTTTATACTTTAACCAAAGAACTTTTAATTGCTCAATACGTTTTAGAGTACTTTTATGCAGTTCAAGCAAATCAAAATTAATTTCTTCAATAAATATGCTACGTTGTGACATAGTTAAATAATTATTAATTTGATTTAGTAAATCTATAGGACTAGACCATATTTTTTTTATTTCATTTAACAAACTTTGAGGTAATGAATAAAAATTGCGTCGCCAGTAATCAGAAATTACCTGGAATTTTAAACAACTATCATCAGTAATAAAATTGGTATCACTGAAATCGATACCAGATTCAAATACATTCTGAGTAAGCATACGTTTACAAAAACCATGGATAGTATAAATTGCAGCCTCATCCATTTGCCTTTCTGCATTTAATAAAATATCTACAATTTTTTGATGATCAGTTAACTCTTCTAAAAAAAAATTAATTAGTGGATCATTACTTTTATTATATAAAAATGCCATTCGAACATCATGAATTTTTAAACGAATGCGTTCTCTAAGTTCAGCCGTGGCAGCTTCCGTAAACGTTACAACCAAAATTTGATTCACAGTCAACGGCTTATGATATCTAGTTTTCACATTACCATGACCAAGCAATAAACGTAAATATAATCCAACTATAGAAAAGGTTTTACCTGTTCCTGCAGATGCTTCTATTAAACGTGCACCATGTAAAGGAAATGTCATAATTTCTAATGGAATAATCGATCGAAAAGTCAAAATTTTAAAAACCTAAATCAATATTACGTTATTTAATTTGTTTAATTGCTAATCTAGGAGGAATCATTACTAAATCTGATAATAATTTTACTTGATGAGCTAGTTCGCTATTCCATTTAGGCCAAATACGTGCAATATAGGGATTATTCCCCTCTCCGTATCCAAGATAAGTATCATTAAATATATTGGCCATTCTTTTTATAGCTTTCCCTTCATCATTAATCCAATTACCTCGGTTTTGACCTGCCTCCACAGCAGCAAGTGCAGTTTTTGGAAAATAAGGTAATGGTTTTTTTATACCTTGACAGAATAAAAAAACTAACTGTTCAAACCAATTTTTTGCTTGTATATGATCTGAAATAGGTAAATACATAAAATGCAGCAATTTATCTTTTTTATAATCATAACCAATAATATGAGTTGATTTACTGTGCCCAATTACAGCCATTACCAAATGGTCTATCCATGCAGAAAGATAGTCTTGAGATCTAATCTGACCATTACGATAACGAACTAATCCAGATGGGTAATTTTTTTTGATCCTACCAGTAAGATGAATATTTTTATATTGATCTAAAAAATCTATAGTAGTATCAACTTCATATTTGTTTTGATCAGAATTTCTGCATAAAAAAATTAATTTATCTAATAAAATTTTCACTGGAATAAGATTTTTTTCAAAAACAATTTCACCAAAATTACCAACAGGAAGGATCCCTTGTGCGCGCTTCTGCTTAAAGAAATTATAGGCTAGTTCATCTAAATTGAATAACTGAACTGTTTCTTGGCAAATTAAATACTCTTGAAATAACATATCTAACAATTGTTCTCGAATTTGATAATTTTCTAAATAACTTAACATAAACGGTTCATTATCTTCCAATTGGGTAAAAGATAAATCAAATACTACTTTTAAATGATAATTAAAAAAATATTGAACTGGCAAACGCCAAAAACGATGAAATTCAGCCAGTTTAATTTTCAATGGATTGCTTAATTTAGGAAAGTGCTTACTTAATTTATAATTTAATTTTGAAGCTGTTTCTTCTTTTTTTACATTTATTTGGAAATCTTTTTTTTGAATTTGAATTAATGCCGAAGGAACCCAATCTTTAGCATAGCTACCAGTACTTGTATAAAATGAAGAAGGAGAAAAAGGAACCATAGCATGGTACTGAAGTAACTTTTTTAAAAGTTTATCACTAGACAACTGACTTTCTAGTAATTCTGTTCCCTTTAAACAATAATTATTTTTACAATAATCAACTAATTCAGAAACTAACACAGAAGGAAAAATCTCACTATTATCTCTAATTGATCTTCCAATGTAGCTAATATAAAGTGCATGTTTCGCTGATAAAATTGATTCTAAAAATAAATAACGATCATCGTCACGGGTAGTTCTATCTCCAAGCTGAATTTTTCCTGACATTAAGTTAAAACTATCCGGTAAACTAGAACGCGGATAAGCTCCATCATTCATGCCAAGTAAACATACTACCTTGAATGGAATCGAACGCATAGGAATTAAATTACAAAAGTTTACCCCTCCAGATAAAAAATGTTCACTATTGCATTTGATTAATAATTCACTTTCTAAATACTTAACGATAACAATAGATTCAACATTTTTCTGATACCCCGCATCGTTTAGGTCCTTTTTCAATTGATAAATACAATCACGAATCGACTGTAAAATCATCTCTCCTTCAAGATCAACAGAAAAAAAATCACCTAATAAATTAAATAATATTTTTACCCAACTATCAATAGACTGACTTTGTTTAAGTAATAGACGATAAAAACTAATTTTTTCGATAAAATAGGATATCTTACCAGCTATTTCTGCTTTCATCCCTTGTACTTCATTATATGGAAAAAACATAGTATCTTTTGATTTAAACAATCCGGATTGTTCGGACATAGCATATCCTAAAAACATTCGTGAAATACCAGATTTCCAAGTATTTTGGTCAGAAACAGGCAAATTAAATTCGTCAGCAATACTAGAATCTAACCCCCAACGAATTCCTGATTCTTGAATCCATTTTTTAATGATATCAATTTCCTTTTCACTAAATTGAAATTTGGCCATCACGGCAGGCATTTCAAGAAATTCAAATAATTCAGATGCTGAACAACGCATATTTGGCAAAACTAATAATCGCATAAATAGAGATAAAATTGGATGTTCTTGAAAAGAAGAGTAATCAGAAATAGAATACGAAATATAATGTTTATCAGATACACTATTAAATGCAGCATGAATAAAAGAGCGATAGGTATCAACATTAGGCATCATAACAATGATATCATTCGGAGTTAAGTCAGAATTAGCGTTAAACATTCTTAATAATTCATCATGTAGTATTTCTAATTCTCGCATAGGAGTATGACAAATATGTATAGATAACGACTGGTCATCTAAATCTACTACTTGTTTATGAGCACTTGAATTTAAATTATAGTTATTTTGACGTTCTTCTAAATTAAGAATATCGGCTTGCAGATTATGTAATAATGTATCACGCTTAATATTAATGAAAAAGTCATAAACTTCACTTTCTAACTTTGATAATATATAAAGACTATCTCTCCCTAACTTTCCTATTGAAGCAAGTAAACTATTACCAATAGAATTCTTTATATGTAAACTATCTTGGTTTATTTCTTGATTAATTTTTTCTTGAAATTGTAAAACTGTATCTTTAGCATTACTGAATTTGCTATCTGATATTTTTATTTCTTTTTGATTTTGATCTATTTTAGTTAGATGATTCCTATCACAAATATCTCCCCAATAATGCTTACAAGGATTATGAAACATAAAATGTATATCAATATATTTTCCTAAAGCTTCAAGAATATTCATATAATGTGTTGGTAAAGAATTGATACCAAAAATAAATAGACGACTAGGAATATTTTTGATATCAATTTCGCTTGATGTAAGTTTTTTCATCAATTTATTACATAAATTAGCGTGATTATAATTTGATTTACCTTGTTTGAAGGTATACTGGCACAATTTTTTCCATAAAATCGATTGCCAGAAATATTCACCATCACATTCCTTTACCCCAGTATTATTTTCCCAATTTATAATCCACTCTGGACGATAAAGAATATAATCCACAAAAATATTTGCGATCTTTCTAGAAAGCTGATAAAGGTTATGATCGTTTTCCCCTTTTTTAAAATAATTGAGTAGCACACCAAATGTTGGATCATCTAATGTAGACGGTAAAATATTCATTAATTTCCATGTTATAATGTTCCTATCAAACAAAGTATACTTAGGAACATTAGATAATGTTTGAGTAAAGGTCTCCCAAATAAAAGCATTAAAAGAAGAAAACTTGATATTAGCAATAATGCCCATCTCTTGAGCTAACTTGATCTTTAACCACTTAGACATACCTGTACTTTGCACGAGTATTTGATCTTTATCAAAGGGATTGCAAAGTGGATTATTTTTTATTAGATGCACTAATAGAATTTTTAGCGTATCAATTTTATTAGAATGATAGACCGTAAACAAAACTTCCCAACACTACTATGAGTATAATTAAACTAGCAACAGATTGATTTTAAACTATTCTAATTCTTCACTACCTGATAGTAAGAAAATAGTCATTAATACTAGCATAATAAATAGTTTCCATAATTTTTAGTTAGACAATAATTATATAAATATAGTATAACGATTTAATAATCTTTTTAGTTATAAGTATTATATTTTAAAATGAAAAAGTGTCCAATTTTAACTTTTGCAAAAGATCTTATTAGACGAAAATCCATCACTCCAGAAGATGCTGGATGTCAGTTACTAATGATTGCACGTCTAAAGAAATTGGGGTTTAAGATTGAAATAATGAATTTTAAAAATACAAACAATTTTTGGGCTCGTCGCGGCAAAGATTCTCCATTATTTGCCTTTGCAGGACATACAGATGTGGTTCCATCCGGACCATTAAAACAATGGAATACCCCTCCATTTAAACCGATTATTATTGATGGAAAACTTTATGGACGAGGGGCCTCAGATATGAAAGGTGCGCTGGCATGTATGATTATCTCAGTTGAACAATTTCTCACTAAATATCCAAATCATAAAGGTTCAATTGCATTTTTAATTACTTCTGATGAAGAAGGAGAGTTTATTAATGGAACAACACGAGTAGTTACTACTCTTATGGAACGTAATGAAAAAATTGACATGTGCATTGTAGGAGAACCCTCAAGCAGTCATCAAGTTGGAGATATAATTAAAAATGGTCGAAGAGGCTCAATTACAGGTAATCTTTATATAAAAGGAACACAAGGTCATGTTGCTTATCCTAACCTAGCAAATAACCCTATACATCAGAGCTTACCAGTATTAAATGAATTTATAAATACTCAGTGGGATAATGGAAATTGCTTTTTTCCACCAACAAGTTTTCAAATTTCAAATTTACATTCAGGTGCAAGAACCCCCAATATCATTCCAGGGGAATTAGATATCCAATTTAATTTTCGATTTAGTACTGAACTTACAGATAAAAAAATAAAACAACGTATCTATTCTATACTAGATAAACATAATCTAAACTACAACTTAAAATGGACTCTTAGTGGTCAACCATTTTTAACCTCTAAAGGACAATTATTGGAGGCAGTAAGCAAGGCAATCCATGAAATTAACCATAAAAAACCAAAGTTACTAACAACTGGAGGTACTTCTGACGGTCGTTTTATTGCAAAAATGAAAGGACAAATCATTGAACTTGGTCTTATAAATACCTCTATTCATAAAGCAAATGAAAATGTAAATGTAGCAGATTTAACCAAACTAACAAATATGTACAGAAAAACTCTAGAAAAACTACTGGGGTAGGAAAATTATCACTTTTTATGAGCTTCCTTTTCCTTCATACTAACTAAATTCTAATTTTTGTAATAGTTTTTTTAAACTGAAGTTTTTTAAAAATCTAAAAATCATTCTGATTTACATAAAAATATTTTATTTTCTTTGTACTACTTCATCTATTAAACCATAAACAACAGCTTCATCTGCACTCATGAAATTATCTCTTTCTGTATCTTGTTCAATTTGTTTTATCATTTTGTTAGTATGTTTTGCTAAAATTTTATTTAAATTAGCTCGTAACTTTAAAATTTCATTAGCATGTATGCTAATATCTGTAGCTTGTCCTTGAAATCCTCCTAGAGGTTGATGAATCATAACTCTAGAATTTGGAAGAGCAAGTCTCTTTCCTGATTCCCCTGCTGCTAAGATAAAAGCTCCCATACTAAAAGCTTGTCCCATACAAACAGTAGAAACCTTTGATTTTACATGTTGCATTGTATCATAAATTGCTAATCCAGCAGTCACAGAACCACCAGGAGAATTAATATATAAAAATATATCCTTCTTAGAACTTTCAGAATCTAAAAAAAGCAATTGAGCACAAATAATATTTGCAACATAGTCATCAACAGGTCCAATTAGAAAAATGATGCGTTCTTTTAAAAGTCTCGAATAAATATCATATGCTCTTTCTCCTTTACTTGTTTGTTCAACAACCATAGGTATAAGATTTGATCTTATATCATTCATAATTTCCCTTTATATACTTTAGTTTGTGCTTACTATATAGAAACGCTGACTAAAATTAATACTATCAAGTATTTTAAGTTTGATAACCACTTTAGAAACGGAGATGACTTTAACATATTTTTCTATAAATTTATGTTCATAAATATACTTTGCTATAAAGTATGATAAAAATCACATATTTAATTTTATTATTGATTTTTTTAAGAAAGCGTAATAGTATTCTATTGTTTAAACAGTTTTATCTCTTTAGTTCTACTGCTAATTGATTTTATCCATATCTGAAATCTAAATTTTGTAACTGAGGACAGAATTAAAATAAAAGTCTAAATAAGTAATCATCTCTTTTTATATGTTCTTATTTTATATGTTCTTAGTATGCTTGATATAAAAAGATAATCATGGCCCCTTAGCTCAGTGGTTAGAGCAGTCGACTCATAATCGATTGGTCAACAGTTCAAATCTGTTACGGGCCACCAACTACTTTCACTTTGTCATTGGTAGCACCTATTCTTGATGGAAAAGATTACATCATCCTTATCCTTTTCATCTATTCTTCTTCAAGAATACCTAGAAATTTAGTATCATCTAAATTTGATAGAAGCTTCTTAGAAGGAAAATGGTTTATGGGCATAATACCTTTGACACAAAAACGTCAATATTATCGATTAAAATATCCGAGAAAGGCAAGACCTGCTTTTCGAATTAAAGGTAAGTATTATTATGCTAATGAGTTGTCCGAAAAAGGCATCCGGATAGCCGTAACTGTAACTACTGATGGCTATAAATTATTTTATCGTGGTTTAAGAATGAATGGGCTTCTCAAGCTTAATTACAAAGATAATCAAAATTATATTGAAGGATTAATTATACGTATAGACAAGCAAGAGCTAATCCTTCGACTAACTAAAGGAGTAAACTTCAGAGATATACTTAATGAACAAAGATATATTCATAATAAATACCCAGCCTATTTTAGCTAATTTGTTTTGTTTTATTTTTAACATACCATTGGTACAGATATAGACCTGTATACCTGCATATTTTTAATAAACATATAATTAGTAATTAAAAATAGAATGCTTTCGTACCAAACTTGATATCAATAATTGCTCTTTTTCATTTTTAGTTGCCATTTCCAAGCAGTTATGATTATTTCTTCCATGCTTCGTGTTGCTTCCCAACCAAGATCTTTTTTAATTTTTTCCGTACTAGCCCAAGACTCAGCAACATCTCCTAAACGAGGCGGACAAATCTGATAAGGAACTGATAGTGAACATGTCTGGCTAAATAATTTAATAATCTCAAGCACACTAAACCCTTTACCAGTACCTAGATTATATATATGTAACCCTGGTTTCTTATTAAAGTTTTTTAACGCTACAATATGACCATCTGCTAAATCCATTATATGGATATAATCGCGAACTCCTGTACCATCCTTTGTAGGATAATCATCACCAAATACAGAAAGAAATTTTCGATAACCTGTAGCAACCTGGATAATTAAAGGCATTAAATTATTTGGAATACCTTTTGGATCTTCACCTATTATCCCTGATGGATGTGCACCTGCTGGATTAAAATAACGCAATAAAGTAATACTCCAATCAGATTCTGCTAGCAACAAATCGCTAAAACAACGTTCAATCATATATTTGCTGAAACCATAGGGATTATTTGTTCCGTCTGTTGAAGCTTCTTCAGTAATAGGAATTAAATTCGAATTACCATATATCACTGCTGATGAACTAAAAATTATGTTTTTAACACCAGCTCTTCGCATCGAACGCAAAAGCACTAAAGAACCATTAACATTATTATCATAATACTCTAATGGTTTAATTATTGATTCAGTAATACTTTTAAACCCTGAACAGTGAAAGACAGATTGAATATCATTATTTCGAAATATTGCATCTACAAAACTTTCATTGCGAATATCACCTTGATAAAAATCTGGTTGTTTCCCAGTTAACTTTTTTATTCTACTTAATACTTCAATTTTAGAACTAAATAGATTATCTATTATAATAGGTTGAAAACCCTCCTCAATCATTTGGATACAAATATGACTTCCTATATATCCCATACCACCAGTTATTAATACTTTCAATAATTACAACCTCATTTTCCATTCATATTAAATTAATATAGCATAGTTTCTCTCCAGTTTTAATAATCTATATCTTAGAAACTGGATAATAAAAAAGGAAATCTTGTCTAAATAAAATCAAGCTCTATTGAGTACTATATTTTATAGTTAATTAAATAAAAGAACTTACAGACAAATTTAAAGATAGAAGCTTCATAGCACATTGATCGCATTTAAATCAGAAAAAGCCTGTTCAAGACGAGAAACCATAGAAATTTGTCCAGCACGTAACCAAACACGAGGATCGTAATATTTTTTATTTGGAGAAAATGAACAAGTTGAACTACCTATTTGATTTTGTAAATACTTACGATATTTTAATTCATACATTCGAATACCGTTCCAAGTTGCCCATTGTGTATCAGTATCAATGTTCATTTTTACAACACCATAACTAATAGATTCTTGGATATCATCTTTAGTAGAACCTGAACCGCCATGGAATACAAAATTTAAAAAATTAGGGGAGAGACCAAATTTTTTTGCACAATAAATTTGAGAGTCTTTAAGAATAGATGGAGTTAAAACAACATTACCTAATTTATAAACACCATGAACATTACCGAAAGAAGCAGCAATAGTAAAACGTGAACTAATACAGCTTAATTTTTCATATGCATAGGCTACATCTTCTGGAGAAGTATAAAGTTCAAGTTTATTAATATTAGTATTATCAATACCATCTTCTTCTCCACCAGTACAACCAAGTTCAATTTCAATTGACATGCCAATTTTAGCCATACGTTTTAAGTATTTAGAACAAACTGCAATATTTTCCTTCAGAGACTCTTGGGAAAGATCTAACATATGAGAAGAAAACAAAGGCTTATTCATTTGTTTAAAAAAACATTCGCCAGCATCTAGTAACCCATCAATCCAAGGTAGAAGCGTTTTAGTAGCATGATCAGTATGCAATATAACTGGAATACCGTATACTTCAGCAGCAGAATGGATATACTTAGCTCCGGCTATAGCACCAAGAATCTGAGCTTCGTGATTTTGGAGTTTGATTCCTTTCCCAATAAAAAAAGCAGCACCGCTACTAGAAAATTGAATAATAACGGGGGAGCGTACTTTGGCAGCAGCTTCAAGTACAGCATTAACAGAATCTGTTCCAATTACATTTACAGCAGGAAGAGCAAACTGATTTTCTTTTGCAATTTTAAATATTGTCTCTACATCATCACCAAAAATTACACCAGGTTTTATAAAATCGAAAATTTTAGACATAGACTAATCCTATTTACACATCTGCTATTTTTTTAAAATTGATAACTATGCCAAATCAATTTAAAATAAGAAAGTATTTAGATTCAAATAACTCATAGTTAAGTCAAGAAAAAATAATACACACTTAATTTTTAAATTGGAAGAAAACATATAATACTGGTTAAATTATAATAAAACCTTATTAAATAATAATTTAATTTAATTACTCATAAAGCACGCTCCTGAAGCATATCTAAAACCGGTAAAGATTTACCTTCAACAAATTCAAGAAACGCACCACCGCCAGTTGAAATATATGAAATATCAGATTTAATTCCAAACTTATCAATAGCTGCTATAGTATCACCCCCACCTGCTAAAGAAAAAGCTGAAGATTTAGCAATTGCTTTAGAAACAGCGATTGTACCAGATGAAAAATTCTTAAATTCAAAGACCCCTACAGGACCATTCCAAAGAATAGTTTTTGCTTTACTAATAATTTCAATAAGATTAGATATTGAATTAGGTCCTAAATCAAAAATCATATCATCATCTTGAACATCAATAAGACTTTTAATCTCCGCTTTAGCATTTTCATCAAATACTTTTGCACAGGCTACATCAGTCGCTATTGGTATAGAAGAATTTCTCATTATTTTTTTAGCTGTTTTAACCAAATCTACTTCATATAATGATTTACCTATATTGTAACCAGAAGCTGAAATAAAAGTATTTGCGATCCCTCCTCCAACAATTAAATAATCTGCTATTTGAGATAATTTTTCAAGAATACTAAGTTTACTAGACACTTTAGAACCACCTACAATAGCAACAAGTGGACGTTCAGGAGAAGCCATTGCTTTACTTAATGCATCTAATTCAGCTGATAATAAAAGCCCAGCACAAGAAATAGGAGCTTCTATGCCTACACCATAAGTTGATGCTTGAGCGCGATGAGCAGCACCGAATGCATCCATTACGAAGATATCACATAACGCGGCATACTTTTTAGATAATTGCTTTTCATTAGATTGTTCACCGCTATTAAAACGAACATTTTCAAGAACAACCAATTCACCTGAATTTAAATATAAACCATTTATATAATCCTTAACTAAACTCACTTTTCTATTAAATATTCTACTTAAGCAAGCAACAACAGGAGATAATGAAAATAGTTCATCATACTCACCTTCAGTCGGACGCCCTAAATGAGAAGTAACCATTACTTTAGCACCAGCATGAAGACAATGCTCAATAGTAGGCAAAGATGCAAGAATTCTCACATCAGAAACTACTTGGCCATCTTTAATTGGAACATTTAAGTCAGATCGGATTAAAACACGTTTACCTGCTAATTCCAGGTCCGTTATTTTACGTATAGACATAGTTTACCCTCAAATTTCTAATAAAATTAACTCTAACTATAATTTTAATAAAATGCACGTGATTACTAATCTTTTCGAAAAAAAACTAGTTTTTCCAATTATCTTTTTTGTTTTAAATAATTTAATACTATCGTATGGTGTTCTTTAGTCTTAAATTTACTAAATACATATTCAATTATTCCTACTTCATTAAGTAAAAAACTAAATCTGTGTAATCCATAATAACTTTTACCCATAAATTTTTTCTGACCCCAAACACCAAATTGTTCTGAAACAATATGATTTTCATCAGAAAGTAAAGTAAAATTTAGATTTTGGCAATCGAAGAACTTCCGTAAACGTTTTACAGAATCAGTACTAATACCTAAGATTACTACATTATATCTATCTAACTCTGATTTACTATCACGCATACCTTGTGCTTGTAATGTACAACCAGAAGTCATAGCTTTAGGGTAAAAATAACACAAGACTTTTTTTCCTAGAAAATTAGATAGAGTCACTACTTTTCCATATTGGTTTAACAAAGAAAACTTTGGAGCTAACATACTTGCTATTAATGTATTCATCCATATCCCCATATCATTTAAGTATTGTTTTAAGACATTAAAACATTTAGAATAAAAGTCAGGTTTTAGTTTGCAAACTTATTAAGCCTTAATTAGTCTAACTATATTTTATAAACTATAAAAAACCTTAAATTTAATAATCACTTTGACATTTAATAAAATCAGCTTGAACTATAATGAATCTATGATTTTTGATAAAGATCAATTTGATAATAATTATTTAAATTAATTTTAAAATACTTGTTTTTATTAAGCTAAACTAAAAGAATTTAATTCTTACTAACATGGTATAAATTATGTTTTCAGGAAGCATAGTGGCATTAATTACACCACTCGATCCAAACGGTGGGATAGATTTTATTAGCTTGAAAATACTAATAGATTATCATGTGAAATCTGGAACTGATGCTATAGTGGTTACGGGTACAACTGGAGAATCTGTAACATTAACTTTAGAAGAACAGATTAAAATTATCAATAAAGCTATTGAATTTGCTGATGACCGTATTCCTATTATTGCTGGAACTGGAACAAATTCAACTCATAAATCAATCGCCTTGAATCAACTGCTAAATAATACAAACATTGCTGCATGTCTAAGCGTAACACCTTACTATAATAGACCAACTCAAGAGGGATTATATCAGCACTATAAAATAATTGCTGAAGCAACAGATATACCACAGATATTATATAATGTTCCTATTCGAACTGGAGTTGATCTTTTACCAAAAACTGTTGCTCGTCTTGCTAAAATTAAGAATATAGTTGCCCTTAAAGACGCAACAGGTGATCTAGATAGAATTGAAATACATCATAAACTTTGCGGGAAAAATTTTATTTTACTAAGTGGCGATGATAGTTCAGCTTTGCAATTTATTCAACGAGGTGGACAAGGTGTTATTTCTGTTACTAGCAATGTTGCAGCTAAAGATATGGCTAAAATGTGTGACTTAGCAAAAAAAGGCCAATTTGAACAAGCTAATACTATAAATAAACGTCTAATGCCACTGAATCACAGTTTATTTATAGAGTCAAACCCAATTGC
The DNA here is from genome assembly GCF_000478685.1 of Candidatus Photodesmus katoptron Akat1. Taxonomy (GTDB): domain Bacteria; phylum Pseudomonadota; class Gammaproteobacteria; order Enterobacterales; family Vibrionaceae; genus Vibrio; species Vibrio anomalopis. The sequence continues at coordinate 401,669 of NZ_AMSD01000001.1, forward strand.
TGTAAAATGGGCAGCCTATAAAATAGGTTTAATTTCTACAAGTAAACTGCGATCACCACTAACACAATTATCTAAAAAGGCCCGCCCTATTGTATCTAACGCAATGAAAAAAGCATGTATTTATGACATTAAAAATGTTTAACTACTAACAAATTAGAATAAGCCTTTATTAAATTTTAAAGTAAGATATTTTTATATATAAAATTTTACAAATCTCTTTTACAAACACACAGCATACACTGGAATAAACTCCTAATGAGCAAAATAACTGTCCTTCTACTTTACGGTGGAAATCAATCAGAACATGCAGTATCTCGTATGTCTGCCAATTATCTACAAACTCAACTGAAACTAACACCTTCATTCTTTGTGATTCGTATAAGAATTCAATCAAATAACTGGTATGATGATAATGAAGATAGGGTATACTTGGATTTTAATAAAGCTGAATTATATAGCAACAAACTTGATCCAATTAAAATAGACTTTATTATCCCATGTATACATGGCTATCCTGGTGAAACAGGTGATATTCAGTCTATGCTTGAACTAGCTAAAATTCCTTATTTAGGTTGCGGACCAGAAGCTAGCATTAATAGTTTTAATAAAATAACATCTAAACTTTGGTATAATGCATTGGGTATTCCCAATACTCCATATATATTCCTTTGCAAAAATAGCAAAATATCTATTAAACAAGGAGAAATAGCATTTAAACGTTGGGGTAAAGTTTTTGTAAAAGCTGCTAAGCAGGGATCTTCTATTGGATGTTATAAGGTGACTAATATTAAAGAAATAGGGAAATTTATCAACTTAGCATTCACTTATTCAGACCAAGTATTAATTGAAAAAGCACTACAATCAAGAGAATTGGAAGTATCAGCCTATGAATTTAATGGAAAACTTTATATTTCAAAACCAGGAGAAATTCTTACACCAGATAATAATTTTTATTCATACAAAGAAAAATACAATCAAGACAGCAAGTCTATTACCAAGATTGAAGCATCAAATTTAACAATAAAACAGAAAAAAATTATATCTAATAACGCTCGAAAAATTTTTATTCAAATGAAACTAAAACACTTATCACGTCTAGATTTCTTTTTAACAAAAGATAACAAGATCTACTTAAATGAAGTCAATACTTTCCCTGGAATGACATCTACCTCAATGTTTCCTAAAATGCTCGAGAACAACGGACATCGTTTTTCTCAATTCCTAGCTAATTGCATTTTCTCTTCCATTGTAAAAAACTGATTGTAAGATTAAAAACATATTTTTTACTATTAATCCTGTAAAAAAGATTGTTCTTCATATTCATAATTTGGCAATACATTCCAAACTGCTTTTACTAAAGTTGCTAGCGGAATTGCAAAAAACACTCCCCAAAAACCATAACAACCTCCAAATATGAGAATAGCAATAATAATTGCTACTGGATGCAAGTTCACTGCCTCAGAAAACAAAATTGGAACTAAAACATTCCCATCTAATACTTGAATTACAGCATACGCAAACATTAACCAGTAAAATTGAGAAGTTAATCCCCACTGAAAAAGCCCAACAATTGCTACTGGAATAGTCGCTACAGCTGCACCGATGTAAGGAATCAATACTGAAAGTCCAATTGTAACAGACAATAAAACAGAATAGCGAACATTTAATATTATCAAAGTAACATAACTAACAACACCAACAATAAGAATTTCTAGAACTTTACCGCGAATATAGTTAGAAATTTGTTTATTCATTTCATACCAAACTTGATTAGCTAGTTTTCTATTTTTTGGTAGTAAATAACTAGCTATATCAATCATCTCTTTCTTATCTTTTAATAAAAAAAACACCAGAATCGGTACCAAAATAAAATAAACTGCTAATGTTACGATACTCACTAAAGATGCAAGTGATTTTTTTAAGACATTTTCACTAAAACCAATAACTTGATTTTTAATATTGATTACTAAAAGTTCCATAATATGTAAACTTTCTAATTCTGGATAATATTTTGGTATAGAAGAAATAAAATTTTGTAATCCTAAATACATGTTGGGTATATCATTAATCAAATTTATAACTTGTTCCCAAATAGTAGGTATCAAAACAAATACTGCTAGAAACATTAAACTTGAAAAACTTAGAGTCACTAAAATAACAGATATAATACGACAAATACCTAATCTGATGAGTTTATTAACCAACCATTCGAGCAAATAAGCAATGACTATGGCTACTAGAAAAGGAGCAATTAAACTTCCGAAAAAATAAATCGTAATAAAACCAAATAATAAAATAGCTGCTAGGCTAACTGCATGGGGATCGGAAGAAAACCGTTTACACCAACGACTAATCATTTCTAATACTTTTAAAATAAGTCATAAAATACCATCTCATAGTGTATTCCATTTATAATTCTTTGCTTAAATAAACAATACTTACTTACTCTAAGTATAATTAAATTATACATTTCATAAATACTTAATCTATCAATAATATTCTTTATATAAAGACACACATCAAGATAAAAATTACTAAACATTATCTAATCCTAAAGAATTTTTATTATCATCACATGGTTTATTACAACTACATATACCATTTAAACTTATAGAAGCTAACTGACTGCAACTACTTTTGATTGCCTTTTTTTAAAAATATAACCTATAGACATTGAAAACATTACAATTAAGAAAGAAAAAAAAGCAAAGATAAATGTACTCATATAAAACATATCTCTAAATATTCATAATAGATGACTTATATGCATTAGAAGCTAGTTCCATAAAACCATTTTTTGTTTTAATAATCATATATACTGGAATTTTGTACTGATTTGCTAGCTCCATTCCCTTATCTTTTCCTAGGACCATTAAAGCAGTAGACAAACCATCGGCAGTCATTGATGACTTATCAAAGACAGTAACAGATGCAATATTATTTTCAATAGGTTGTCCTGTTTCTGGATTGATAATATGAGAATAATAAACACCATTATGCTTAAAATAATTGCGATAATCTCCTGATGTTGAAACAGCTGTATTACCCGGTTCAATAATGGTTTGAATAATTCGCTGATCTGGAATCGGCTTTTCAATAGCAATTCGCCAAGGTTGACCTTGTTGATTTACCCCTTTCAGATGCATTTCACCACCAACTTCTACTATGTAATTCTCAATTCCAACAGATTGCATATAATTAGCAAGTAAATCGACAGCCCAACCCTTAGCGATTGTGGATAAATCGATGTATAAATTAGGTATTTTTTTTCTAAGAGTAGAATCAGTTACACTCAAATTATGAATACCAATGTTTTTTTTATACTTAGCTAATTCAATATCTGTAGGTACCTTCTTTAAGCGATTTTCTGGCCCAAATCCCCATAAATTTACTAATGGACCAACAGTTATATCTAATGCCCCTAACGTTAAATTACTCAAACGAATGGCCTCTTTTACTACAATTGTAATTTCATGAGATACTGGGAATGGTGCAGTTCCTTGATACTGATTAAACTGAGTTAATTCAGAGTCTTGACGATAAGTTGACATCTGATTATTAACTTTCTCAAGAATAGTATTGATCTCCAAACTTAATTTTTCTGAAGTTGGAATACCTTTTATTTCAAGATATTTTATATTGTAGATTGTTCCCATAGTTAAGCCAGTTAAATGATTTTGTTTAACTGTTTCCTTTTTAGAAGCAAATAAAACAAAGAAACAAAATCCCAATGCTAAAAACAAACAGGATCTTAAAAAAATAACTCTATTAAACACAGAAAATAACATACAAAGTATAACCTAAACCATTTATAAGTACACAATCTTTAAAATTACTAATGAACCTAGCTTATTACTTATCCCCCAAAATCATCTAGCAAAATATTCTCATCTTCAACACCAAGGTCTTGTAACATACGAATAACTGCATTATTCATCATTGGTGGACCACACATATAATACTCACAATCTTCAGGGGTTTCATGATATTTTAAGTAATTTTCATAAATTACTTCATGGATAAAACCTGTATAGCCATCCCAATTATCTTCTGGAAGAGGATTAGATAAAGCTACATGCCAAGAAAAATTATCATTTTTATCTTGTAAATCATCAAATTCTTCGATGTAAAACATTTCACGTTTCGAACGAGCACCGTACCAATAAGTGATTTTACGTTTAGATTTAAGTCTTAGTAATTGATCGAAAATATGTGAACGCATCGGAGCCATTCCTGCACCTCCACCAATGAATATCATTTCATTATCAGTGTCTTTAGCAAAAAAATGACCAAATGGACCAGATATCATACACTTATCCCCAACTTTTAATGACCAAATGTACGAAGACATAATACCTGGCGGAATAGAAAGATCTTGAAAAGAAGGTGGAATAGCAATACGTACATTGAGTTTTATCAAGTTTTTTTCTTCTGGATATGAAGCCATTGAATAAGCGCGAACAATTTTTTTATTAAAAATAGATTCATAACGAAATAAACCAAGTTTTTCCCAATCACTACGATATATTTCAGGAATATCAAAATCACTATATTTAACATGATGAGGCTCTGATTCAATTTGAATATAGCCACCTGCCTGAAATTCTATCTTCTCACCTTCAGGAATTTTTAACACAAGTTCTTTAATAAAAGTCGCTTTATTATCGTTGGAAATAACAGTACATTCCCACTTTTTAGTGCCAAAAATCTCTTCAGGAAGCTCAATATCCATATTTGATTTTACAGATACTTGACAAGCAAGGCGTTCTCCATGATTTGCTCTCTTTTTAGTAATATGATTAAGTTCAGTTGGTAAAATAGCACCTCCTCCACTTTTTACTTTTATTCGACATTGACCGCAAGTACCACTGCCACCACATGCAGAAGAAATAAATATACCTTTATCAGCCATAGCAGCAAGTAGTTTTTTACCTGGAGTAGTGACAAAACTCCTACTTAAATTACCATTAACAGCAATTGTGACTTCACCTGATATTATTAACTTAGATCTAGCAAAAAGAATTGCTAAAACCAATATTGATACGGTAAAAGTCAGTACAAAAACACCAAGAATAATATCCATGTATTATTCCTCAATATTATGCTTATGCTGCATCATTTTTCAACCTTATAATTGAATACCTGAAAAAGACATAAAACCTAATGACATCAAACCTACTGTAATAAATGTAATACCTAACCCCCGTAAACCATCAGGTACATTAGAATACTTCATTTTTTCACGAATACCTGAAAGTGATAAAATAGCCAACATCCAACCTAAACCAGAACCAAATCCGTAAACGATTGACTCTAAAAAATTATAATCGCGTGTTACCATGAATGATACACCACCAAAAATTGCACAATTTACTGTAATCAAAGGTAAAAAAATACCTAAAGCGTTATACAAAGACGGAAAAAAACGTTCTACTACCATTTCAAGAATTTGTACAAGTGCAGCTATAACACCAATGAATACAATAAAATTAAGAAAACTAAGATCAACTCCTTGCATTAATGAATTTTCTTTTAAAATAAAAGTATAAATTAAATTGTTTAATGGTAAAGCAATCGTCAATACCGTAACAACGGTAATACCTAAACTAAAAGCTGTTTTAACTTTTTTAGATATAGCAAGAAATGTACACATGCCTAAGAAAAAAGAAAGAGCCATATTTTCAATAAAAATTGATTTAACTAATAAGCCAATATAGTATTCCATAATTAGATTACCTATTTCCTTCTATTTGTTCCGTCCTAAATGTTCGAATAATCCAAATTAAAAAACCAATTAAAAAAAATGCAGAAGGTGCTAATAACATTAAACCATTTGGTTGATACCAACCATTATTATTTACTAAAGGAAACAATTCAAAACCAAAAATTTTGCCTGAACCCAATAACTCTCGAAAAAAACTAATAGTAATAAGGATGAAACCATATCCTAAACCATTGCCAATACCATCAAGAAAGGAAGCTATTGGATCGTATTTCATAGCGAAAGCCTCAGCACGACCCATGACAATACAATTGGTAATTATTAAACCAACAAAAACTGATAACTGCTTAGAAATATTATACAAATATGCTTTAATTATCTGGTCAACAACAATCACTAAAGATGCGATTATAACCATTTGAATAATAATACGTATACTGCTAGGAATATAATTACGAATAATTGAAATAAATAAACTAGAGAATGCTGTGACACAGATGACTGCTAATGTCATCACCAATGCTGTTTCTAGTTTAGTAGTTACTGCAAGAGCAGAACATACTCCAAGGATTTGTAGTGCGATAGGATTCTCATCTAATATAGGGTTTATTAATGCTTTCTTTTTTATATTTTCTTTAGAATAAATCATCGATTAATAGCTCCTTGACGAACCTTTGATAAAAAAGGACCAAAACCCATGTTACCTAGCCAAAAGTCAAATGTATTCTGCACTCCATTACTAGTTAATGTTGCCCCTGAAAGACCATCAACACTATGATTAGAATCATATTTTTCATTGCTACTATGAATAAGTCTTATTGCAGGTTCATTATTTTCATTAAATAACTTTTTACCTATAAATTGAGAAGACCATATTGGGTTTTCTACTTCACCACCAAGACCTGGAGTTTCTTTTTGTTCATAATAAGTAATACCAGAAATAGTATTTCCATCCATATTTACCGCAATAAACGCATACATCATTGACCATAAACCGCTACCATGAACAGGAATAATAATTTTAGATACTTTATCAAAATTCTTAACTAAATACACAACACCAATATTAGCTCGACGAAAAATCTTAGCCACATCTTGTTTAGATGTAAGCTTAATAGATTGTGAATTGTTTTTTGCTGCTTTTCGTTGATCATAAACCATTGCATCACCATCAACAAAACTTCCAGAATCGAAGTCAATTAAACGGGGCTCAATATACTGAGAAAAAACTTCGGAAATTTTTTTATCTGAAACATCAAGACCAGCAAGCTCAATAATCTTGCTTTGCTGGTCTAATAATGCATTTGCTTTTTGTTTATCACGCAATCCAACAGAAATTGACGATACAATAATTGAACATACAAAACTTAATAAAAAAATAACAAAAAGATTTTTTTTATACCTTGATTATCACTTACCATATCGTGCTAACCTTCTTTTAATATTATTTTCAATCACAATATGATCAAATAGCGGTGAAAATAGATTTGCAAATAAAATAGCTAACATTATACCTTCAGGATAAGCTGGATTAATAACACGAATTACTACACACATAGAACCAATTAAAAAACCATATGCCCATTTCCCTTTGTTAGTAAATGAAGCAGATACAGGATCTGTTGCCATGAAAAACATACCAAATGCAAAACCACCCAAAACTAAATGCCAATACCAAGGCATACTAAACATCGGATTAGTATCTGAACCAATAACATTAAATAATGTTGATAATAAAATCATACCAATCATCACACCAATAATTATTCTCCATGAAGCAATGCCAGAAAAAACAATTATACCTGCACCTATAATTAGAGCTAAAGTTGATACTTCACCAATGGAACCCGATATCTTACCAAGAAAAGCATCCATCCAAGTAATAGAATGATTTGTAATTACATTTACTAAAGTATTTTCACCTGTTTTTGCCCATTGACTAAGCACAGTTGCACTAGAGAATCCGTCAGCGGCAACCCATACTTTATCACCTGAAATTTGAGCTGGATATGCAAAAAATAAAAAAGCACGACCTGCTAATGCTGGATTTAAAAAGTTACGTCCGGTTCCACCAAAAATTTCTTTAGCAATAACAACACCAAAAGTAATACCTAAAGTAGCCTGGTATAAAGATATGGTTGGAGGAAGAATAAGTGCAAATAAAATTGAAGTAACAAAAAAACCTTCATTAACTTCATGCTTACGCACTATGCAAAATAATAATTCCCAAAAACCACCAACAATAAACACTGTTAAGTAAATTGGGAAAAAATAAGTTGCACCAAGTAACATTTTATCAAACCAACTAGCATCATAAGACAATGTTCCAGTTAGCATTTCAGTTAAAGAATAGCGCCAATTATTAGCAATAATATCTACAAGTTCAGTTTCTGAATAAATATGATGTAAAGCAGAAATAGCTTGTTCACCTACATTATATATTCCCCAAAATAATGCGGGTAATACTGAAATCCAAACTATAATCATAATACGTTTTAGATCAATAGCATCACGAACATGAGAACTTTTTTTTGTAACTAAACCTGGAGTATAAAAAAATGTAGCTATGGCTTCATAAAGTGCAAACCACTTCCGATATTGACCATTTGATTGAAAATGATGTTCAATATCCTCAAGGATTTTTTTAAGCATAGTGTTATCCTTCCTTGACAATTATATCTAAACATTTACGAAGTAAATAACCATACTCATATTTGCTAGGACATACGAAAGTACATAATGCTAAATCTTCCTCATCTAACTCTAATATACCAAGGCGTTGAGCACTATCAGTATCACATACACATAAATCACGAAGCAATAATGTTGGTTCTATATCTAATGGCATCACTTTTTCATAGTTACCAATAGGAACCATAGCACGATGACTTCCATTGGTAGTGGTCGTCATCCTGAATAAACGTTTTTTAAAAAACGAACTTAAAAAAGAACGAGTAATAGAAAACTTATTTTTACCAAATGAAGCCCAACCAAATAATTCTTTCTTTCGATCTTCACATAGAACAGAAACCTGCATATGATAGCGACCTAAATAAGCATGAGGACCATAAGCTTGTGTACCAGTTAACACTGAACCAGAAATTATACGAACATCATCAGATACTAATTCGTTACGAGTTATTTCGTTTAAATTCACACCTAAACTAGCTCGAATAAGACGAGGATTATTCACTCCTGGACCTGAGAGCGAAATCACCCGATTAGTATACAATATCCCTGTTAAGAATAATTTCCCAACTGCAATAACATCTTGGTAATTGATAGACCAAGCTACATTTTTTAAATTAACTGGATATAAAAAATGCATATGAGTACCCGCAAGACCGGATGGATGAGGTCCATTAAAGATATGCTCTTGAACATTAGATTGATTTGATCGAGGAAGACTAGCAGAAGATTTACATACATAAACCGTACCTTCTGTTAATGCAGATAGGATATCTAAACCTGAAATAAAAGCATCTTTTTGCTCATTAATAATTAATTCAGGCCTTGCTGATAAAGGATTCGTATCCATAGCAGTAACAAAAATTGCCTTAGTTGACGAATTAATTTCTGGAATTCTACTAAATGGACGTGCTCGAAAAGCAGTCCAAAGACCAGACTCAACTAATTGAGATTTAATAATGTTTCTATCTAAATTAACTAATTCAGAAGAGTTAAATTTTTTAAAAAAAAACTGTTCGTTTCCTTGAACTTTAATTACTACAGACTGTAAGACACGTTTTTCACCTCGGTTAATTTCAATAACCTTACCACTCGCTGGTGCAGTAAACTTAACACCTGGATTCTTTTTATCTTCAAATAATATTTGAGCTTTTTTTACCCTTTCTCCAACACAAACATGCATAATAGGACGCATACCAATATATTCTTCACCAAGTAAAGCAACTTTATTGATGCATTTTGCATTATCAATCACTTGTAATGGATTGCCGGAAATAGGAAGATCTAAACCTTTTTTTATTGTAATCATAAATACTTATTACTCACCTTAATCCATAAGAAAAAGATTCTTTAATGTTGATAACCTTTTCATGGATAAATGCAGACCTTACTTCAGAGCTATTTAAAATAGTTTACGTAATATTTAAAAACAACCATTCTATATATTTAAAAACAACCATTCTATCTTTAGGATAAGAGCAAGGCCTAGAGAGCGAATAAGTTTAACATAAACCTGATATTAAACCCAACAACTAGAATTTTGGTTTCAAAAGTTTATAACATAGGCATAACCTTATTTTTTTACTTTGCATAAAAATTAGCCTTTTCCATGAACATTGGACTGCTAGAACTAACTCCTTGACATAATTCCCATTCTTCTAATGTATAAACCTGAATTGATATTGCATGAATATGGTTTGCTAATTCATCACATAACAGCTCATAAATTTCCTTAAACGCTTCCCCAAAAAATGCTGACTCACTATTATTATTTTAAAATGAGTTTCAAATTTCTCAGAAATTCCATGCATTTCACTTTCATTGAGTACTTGCAATACAACTGGTGGAAGATGTTGTTTTAATTTTTTTCAATTGATATTTTTATCATAAAAGCTTTTCTTATTCCATAATATAGAAAGAGTAATTTTATCTACCTAGTTCTTTCGCAATTTATTTAAAGTTAGAGATAAAAAATACACATAAATAAAAAAATCTTAACTAGCAGTTAGTGAAAACTTTTCTTCCTTAAACAATAAAATTTACTCTAGAATGATAAATTATATTAATTAGTTGACTATTTACCGAACCTAAATTCCTCAAAAAATAAACCAGTTTAAAATGGGATATCATCATCAAAATCAACTGATTCTTCATCATCCTGAGATTTAGAATGAAAAGATTGCTGAGAATCTGAGGGTTTTTTATCTGTTGATTGCGTATGAGTACGACTTCCTAAGAATTGCATTACACCATTAAAACCTTGAACAACAACTTCTGTTGTATAACGATCCTGGCCATTTTGATCTTGCCACTTACGGGTTTTCAGTTGACCTTCTATATAAACCTGAGAACCTTTTCGTAAATATTCACCTCCAACTTCAGCTAACTTCCCAAATAATGCCACTCTATGCCACTCAGTTTTTTCGCGCTGCTCACCAGTTGTCTTATCACGCCAAAATTCGGATGTTGCGATTGCAATGCTCACAACAGCAGCACCATTTGGCATGTAACGAGTTTCTGGATCCTTACCTAAATGACCAATTAAAATAACCTTATTTACACCACGACTTGCCATTTTATCATCTCCGTTCAAGTACCTATATTCTATTTGAATGCAATTAAAATCAGAATAGCACATGCTTAGTACCCAAAGAATTTTTAAGTACCGTCACAATATATATTATGCTTTCCAGTAAATGATGAAAACATATTATGTATAAAATCAAAAAATGACTCAATAAAGAACAATTCTAAAAACAATACGCTACAACAGAAAAAATCATTTTTCTGTTGACATTGAGTAATAAATTGAAAATATTAAAGTATCTGTTAAAGTTAGATGGAATAAACAAACTATAACTTTTATCAACGAATATAAAATTAATCTGTTATTGAGCAGATTTTATTCGTAGTTAATAAAGAATGTAATATATAATTTATATTATACTATACTAAATGCTGTAAATTATTCTAAAAATTAAAGAAAATTCTTGTTTTTCAATTATTTTTGATCATAGTTTAGGAAACTAAAAGCTTACTAGGTCAATAAAACCTAGCAACTATGAAGTAAGGAAATTGTTATGGAAACTTTGTCCTATCATACATCGATAAAATCACCTTACATAGAAAAAACCGGCATTGAATTTTCATACAACTCACATAACAACATTGGTTTGTATGAAAATTCAGAGAGGATCACTAATGAAGAAAGTTCTAAAGTAGTTCAAAATATAGCCAAGATTCCAACAGAAGAATATAGCAAAATGCTAGAACAAATGAATGAATTCATTTCCTTTATAGGTACTTTTTTATCTTTTCGTATTGATGAAACATCCAAAAGAAACGTAGTTACCGTTTACGAAGCTAGCACCGGCAATGTTATTCGTCAAATACCTGGAGAAGAAATGCTAGAGATAATACGAAACTTAAAAAACCAAGCAACTCATTACTCATCAGGACTATTGATAGATAAAGTTTAATTAATCTTGGAGGATTTTTTAATGAATGCAGGATCTATAAAAATCAATACTGGCGATATTGATTTTATTATCAATAGAATTGTTGAAGCAGAACGACTACCAAAGCAACAATATATTGACCGTGAACTATCTAATATTAGTTCTAGTATTAGTGCTTATGCACAAATACTAGAACTATTGCATCAAATGAAAGATCTAGTAGAATCCTTTCGTCAAAAAAAAGCCTTTTCTGCAAGAAATATTAATACTTCTGACAAAAATGTTTTAGCTATACTAACAAATGATGCTGTAGAAGCTAAGTATTCTATCAATGTATTACAGCTTGCCCAAAAACATAAAATAATATCTAACCTAGTATCTAAAAAAGAAAAATTTGGACCAGGAATAGTACAAATTCAGCTGAATCAAAAACAATTTTCAATTAAAGTAAGACCAAATTCTAAGTTGACAGATATTATGGAACAAATCAATAAATCAGATAATAATCCTGGTATTCAATCATCAATTATTAATGAAATCAAAGGACAACGACTTCTCATAGCTTCAAATATATCCGGAGAGGAAAATGTTATCACCATAAAAGTGAATACACACTTTCGCAATTCACTAAATAAACTGAATTATCATAATCATGTACAAAAAGGAACCTCGACCAAACTAAAAGAAGGTACAAATTTAAGTATGATTCAGGTCCAACAAGCAAGAAATTCAAAAGCAACTATTGATGGTATAACTACTATTTCCAATCCTGAGAATATCATCGAAAATTCTATTTTCGGAGTAAAATTCATTTTGAAGAGTACAACGAAAGAGAATGAACCAGAAACAGAAGTAGAGGTAACACATAATGAAAAAAAAGTCTTGAAAAGTATAGAAGAACTTGTTGAATCCTATAATCAATTATATAAAAAATTAAAGGCATTTGAAGAATTTAACCCAAAGACTGGAAAATCCGGAGTATTAGCTTCAGATAATGTAATTAGAAACATAAATTCTAATTTTAAATCACTTTTCTCATCAAAAATAGAATCGGATGATAAGGAGATACAATCCTTAACTGAATTAGGTATTACTACCACACGTCAAGGAACACTTGAAATTAATTATGATATACTCAATAAACAACTTAAAACTAATTTTAATAAACTTTCTAACTTTTTTAATGGTAACCAAGGTTTTTTAAGACGCACAGAAAATACTATTGAAAATATGATGAAAATAACTGGAGCAATTCGTGTACGTGAAAAAAGTCTAATGAAAAAAAATCATCGTCTATTGGATGAGCAGTTAACATTAGATCATCGTATGAAGGCATTAGAAAAACGTACCCGCGCCAAATTTACATTGATGCAAAATGCAACTAATAAAATGGAGTATCAATTATCAGGAATGATAAATATGATGAGTCGGTAAGTATAACTACATTAGAAATCATACATAATATAGACCAAAAAATTAGTTCTATTTTAACTGATAAAGAGACTCACTTTCACGAGATCATACTACTAATCAATAAAAGGGGAGAAGCATTGCAGCATATCTTTCCTTTTGTAAAGGAAACACCCAATTTAACTAAAAGTAAAAAATGGCTCTTATTGTTGGAAGAAACTAAACAGCTTGTAGAACAATTTCATTCCAAAACAAATCAACTAGCTCAAGAATTAATGAAACATCGCTATAATAATCAGTCTATTCAGCAGTACAAAAAGTTTTTATAAGGAAAAAATTATGCGTAGTTCTCTACAAACATACAAGAAAGTATCTGTTGATAGCCAGATCAGTTCAGCTTCACCACATAAAGTAGTTCAAATGCTTATGGCTGGATCGATAGAATACCTGATTGAAGCTAAAGTAGCTATGAAACAAGGAAATATTTCTCTTAAAGGAGAAAGTTTAGGAAAAGCTCTAGATATTATAATTAGCTTACGAAATTGCTTATCCATGGATGATGGAGGCGAGATAGCAAAAAACTTAGATCAGCTTTATGAATTCATGATTACACAAATTTCAACAGCTAATCAAAAAAATTCTCCTCAAACTATCGATAATGTCATTGATATCATTAGAGAAATTAAATCTGCTTGGGATCAGATTCCTCAAGAATATCATTATCTTACCTCAGCTAATATCAATATGTAAACTCGCAAATTGTTCTTGAAAGTTATCTGCTAATATCAATATCACATCTAGTATAGTAATTGCGCAGTTGCCTTATTTTTTTATAACATAAAATAAAGGGAGTTAAATAATCAGAACGTTGATTTTTTACTATGTAACTTAACCAGTAAGTTTTTAAAAATTTAAAGGAAACTATTCTTATCCTATGCCAGGTTTAGCGGAAATACTTTTAATTGAAGATGATATAAAAATTCGAACCAATCTAAGCAATATTTTAGAATTTGTTGGTGAACGATGCAAAATACTTGCTTCTAATAAAATTAATGAACTAGATTGGTCAAAACCATGGGCAGGCTGCATTATTGGCTCATTAGATTTAAGTAACAAACAAATTTCTGACCAACTTCATCAAAAACTTATTAAAGCCTATCATGTTCCTTTATTTTTTACTGGAAAACATTCATACTTTATGAAAAATTATCCACAATACATTGGTAACTTAGAATTTCCTTTAAATTATGCTCAATTAAGTACAGCTCTCAAGCACTGTAAATATTACTTATCTAATCAAACTGTACATATAGAGAAAAACAGTCAATTTTATACTCTTGTTGGTGAAAGTACTGCTATTCGGAAAGTTCGTTATTTAATTGAGCAAGTATCAAAGACTGAAACCAATGTCTTACTAATTGGAGAATTAGGTACTGGTAAAGAATTAATTGCTCGTAATATTCATAACAATTCTTCTCGTAGTAATTCTTCATTTATACCAGTTAATTGTACTACCATACCATCAGAACTTTTAGAAAGTGAATTATTTGGCTATGAAAAAAATATTTTCACTGGAGCTATCACATCTAGAAAAGGTTGTCTTGAACTTGCTGAAGGTGGTACATTATTTTTAGATGAAATTAGTAATATATCACTCCCATTACAAATTAAATTAGTTCATTTTATTCAAAAATGTAGCTTTAAACGTGTTGGCGGAAATACTACTATTACGGCCAATGTTCGTATTATTGCAACAACGAATCAAAATCTAAAGGAACTAAGAAAAAATATTTTTTTTCGAGAAGAACTTTACTATGAATTGAATGCTTTTCCTATTGAAGTGCCTTCACTACGAAATCGTAAAGAAGACATTCCTTTAATATTACAAAACGTAATTAAACAAATAAGCGCTGATAATAAACAACCTATCAATTTTACTTCCCGTGCTATTCACTCTTTAATAAAACATGATTGGCCAGGTAACATTCAGGAGCTTTTAAACTTAGTAAAACGTATGATTATTTTAAATCCAAATGAGTTACTAGATATAAATCATTTACCATTGAATTATCGACATGATAATAATATCCCAACATTTCAGCCAAGAAAAAATTTATTTAATTTCATAGAAGAAGAAGAAGAAGAAGAACGTAATGCATTAGCAGATATTTTCTCTGAAAACTTTAATTTTGAACAAACAAGCAACTATCAAAATCATCTTGAAACATATCAACCACTTCCTACAGAAGGTATTAACTTAAAAGATTTTTTAGCTGAAGTAGAGGTACACATGATAAATCAAGCGCTTGAAACTCATGATGGTATTGTTACCAAAGCTGCAAATATACTTGGAATACCTCGAACTACACTAGTAGATAAAATGAAAAAATATAATTTGCATCGATAATAATTCAGTGTAAATAATAAAATGAGTTTAAGCTTCCACTTTAATAAAGAACAAGTTTATTTCGATACTCTTAGAAATCAAGCAGCATGCTCATGCTATAAAGAAGCATTAAATATAATATTTACCTGATTAATTCTACTTAATAAACAATGTGCTATAGTAGC
This sequence comes from Candidatus Photodesmus katoptron Akat1, assembly GCF_000478685.1. Lineage (GTDB taxonomy): Bacteria > Pseudomonadota > Gammaproteobacteria > Enterobacterales > Vibrionaceae > Vibrio > Vibrio anomalopis. The sequence goes on from NZ_AMSD01000001.1 coordinate 417,518, forward strand.
AATATATAAGCGTACTACTTTTTACTACTCGATCTTACAAGATAGGTTATAAAATACAGTGATAGTGAATATATTTTGCTTTATCATAAAACACAGTTAGAAATAATTTCAGAACAGAAAAATACTGAAGTTTGACTATGTATATTCCATTTTAGTATAGTACGTAAAATTATATATTCTTAATAACTACTTATACTGACATTAAGAATGCATTTTCATCAATAAAAGTTGGTACTTCCGATTATATTACAAAAATCATCAAATGATACTGTAATGGCTGATTTAAAAGCCTATAATTACCTATAATTAATAAATAATACTTGCTAGCAAAAGCTAATATATAGAATAAATACTTGGATCTAATATAGATTATAAAGGAAAAATCAACTAATCGAACAGATAACCAATTTTTTATTATTAACTGCGCTGCAATTGCTGGAGCAATACTATCTTATCCAAAAAAACAAACAAGCTTAAAATAGGATAATTTTACTTGATTAGATCAGTGAAATAAACTTAAATTTACAAGCTAACTTATTGAGAATTCTTCAAAAAAGATAAAGAAACTATAAGAGGTCTTTCAGAAAAGTTTATATTATCGGTTAACTGTTTTTCGAATAAAGCAGTCTAAACTATAATTTTTAGGTGATATTGAACCTTTCAGTAAATATTTCGTTCAAAAAAAATAGACTTAACAATTCCAAAGGCAAGTCAAATCGATACTAAAACTACTGAACTAGAAATGTATGTGAACTTGATATTAATAAATGCAATACTAAATGATAACGAAACAAAAATTTTTAGTCAAAACACACGATGAAGGAATAAATATTTATAGATAGATTTATTCTTACCTTTATATAACACACAGTATATCTTTACTAATTAACGTACAACGAAGAATTAGCTCAGGAGATAACAATGGAAATTTACAACTTGAACAATGAAATTAAATCGATGACCTTAGAAGCAAGAAACATTGGCAAAAGCACAGTCATTCAGAAAGAAACAAACCTTAGCTTTAATGATATGCTAACTAAAGCAATCAATGATGTAAATACCTTTCAAAAAGATTCTAGCAACTTGCAAATGCGTTTTGATTATGGTGATAACAATGTATCTTTATCTGATGTCATGATTGCTCGTAATAAAGCTAGTGTTACATTTGAAGCTACGATTCAGATACGTAATAAAATTGTTGAAGCATATAAAGAATTGATAAATATGCCTGTTTAATAATAAGCTAGGTAGAAATAGTGATAGACAATATAACATTTTCTAACTCGACAGATGAACAAGTAAAGATAAAAAATCCTAATCCTAAAAAAGAACAGAAAGAATCTATTTTAAACAGAAAGAACTTTCCTAAATTTACCTTTCCAATAAGCGATTTAGATATCTTACGTCAAATAGTCTCCGTTTTGTCTATTTCCATTTGTGTGGCACTAATCATTATGCTTTTTCTCTGGGTAAAAGAACCTGAAATGCGTCCTTTAGGTGAATATGAAACCAATGAACTAATTCAAATTTTAGAATATTTAGATCGACAAAAAACCACCTATAAACTTAGTGGTAATACTATTACAGTTCCTACAAATAAATACAGTAGGTTAAAACTTGATCTTGCCCGAGCTGGATTAAACCAGGAAAAACAAGCTGGTGATGAAATTTTATTACAAGATATGGGTTTTGGAGTATCTCAACGCTTAGAGTTAGAACGAGTTCAACTAAGCAGAGAACGTCAACTTTCTAAAGCTATTGAAGAAATGAAACAAGTACGTAAAGCAAGGGTTCTGCTTGCACTCCCAAAACAAAGTGTTTTTATTCGTCATCATAAAGAAGCATCAGCTTCGGTTTTTTTAATACTTCGTACTGGTTCAATGCTAAAACAGGAAGAGATTTATTCAATAGTTGATATGGTAGCAAGCGCCGTTCCAGGGATGAAACCAACGCGTATTACAGTAACTGATCAACATGGTCGTTTACTCAGTTCAGGTTCTCAAAATATTGCCTCTTCCATACAACAAAAAGAACATGAATTAGAGCGTAAACAAGAACAGGCATTACGTGAAAAAATTGACTCTGTACTTATTCCGATTTTAGGATTTGGTAATTACACAGCTCAAGTTGATATCGAATTAGATTTCAGTACTATTGAACAAACACAAAAATATTTCAATCCAAACACACAATCTACTAGAAGTGAACATATTGTAGATAGCTATAATGATAATAATACAGCTTTAGGTATACCTGGAGCTCTTAGTAACCAACCTCCAACAGATTCTTCAATCCCAGAAAATTTAACTAATGTGAAAAATAATTTAACTTCTAAAGGAGGTTCAACTCATAAGGAAGCAACTCGTAACTTTGAATTAGATGCTACTATTAGTCATGAAAAACGTCAAACAGGCTTTATTACTCGACAAACCATTGCAGTAGCAGTTAAACATCGCTCATCAATTGATCCAAATAATGGGAAAGTTAATTATACTCCTCTGTTAAATACTGAACTAGACTCAATTCGTCAAATATTGATTGGTACTGTTGGTTTTAATAAAGATCGAGGCGACTTATTACATGTTCTCAGCATGCAATTTGCAGAACCTGAAATAGAATCGATAGTTTCTGATATACCACTTTGGGAACACCCTAATTTCAATTATTGGATTCGTTGGTTTTCTAGTGCTTTAATAATAATTGTTGTTATTATTCTTCTTATTAAACCAGCGATGAAAAAATTAATGAATCCAGCGACTTCTGATCAACAATCACATAGTTTAGACACTTTAAAAAATAAAAACTTAACCACTAATAAAAATGTTAAAAATGATGAATTACTTGGATTGGCTTCAAATTTTGATTTACCTAATTTACAAAAAGATGAAGATGTACTTAAAGCAGTGCGAGCTTTAGTTGCCAATGAACCTGAACTAGCAGCTCAAGTGATAAAAAACTGGATGAAAAATGCCTAAAAACAATAAAAATAATAATGAGGGGGGGAAACCTATCAAAATTTCTAATATTATTGGAGATGAAAAAGCAGCTATTTTACTTTTAAGCCTTAATGAAGACGATGCAGCAGGAATTATTCGTCATTTAGAACCTAAACAAGTACAACGTGTAGGCAGCGCTATGGCACGTGCATCAGATTTAAGTCAAGAAAAAGTAGAATTAGTTCATCGAGCTTTTTTAAAGGATATTCAAAAACACACTAATATTGGAATGGGTAGTGAAAGTTTTATGCGCAATACACTGATTACAGCTCTTGGTGAAGATAAAGCTAACAATTTAGTAGATCAAATCTTGTTAGGAACAGGTTCTAAAGGCCTTGATTCTTTAAAATGGATGGATCCACGTCAAGTGGCTAGTATTATCATCAATGAACATCCTCAAATCCAAACAATCGTATTATCATACTTAGAAGCAAATCAATCTGCTGAAATTTTATCCCAGTTTTCTGAGCGTGATCGTCTTGATCTCATGATGCGAATTGCTAACTTAGAAGAAGTTCAACCTTCTGCACTTGCCGAATTAAATGAAATTATGGAAAAACAATTTGCTGGTCAAGCTGGGACTCAGGCAGCTAAGATTGGAGGGTTAAAAGCTGCAGCTGAAATAATGAATTATATGGATAATAATATTGAGACTGCTTTAATAGATCAAATACGCAATCAAGATGAAGAAATAGCAACGCAAATTCAAGATCTTATGTTTGTTTTTGAAAATCTAATTGAAATTAATGACCAAGGTATGCAAAAGTTATTACGTGATATCCCACAAGATGTATTGCAAAAATCACTTAAAGGTGCTGATGATACTTTGCGTGATAAAATATTTAAAAATATGTCTAAACGTGCAGCTAAAATAATGTTAGATGATTTGGAGGCGATGCCACCAGTAAAAGTATCTGATGTAGAAGCAGCTCAAAAAGAAATTCTTACTATCGCACGTCGTATGGCCGATAATGGAGAGATTATGCTTTCAAGCAGTCCAGATGAGTTTTTATAGTTTTTTTAGAATATTCTAATATATTAAGGAAATTCATATGGTTAATAAAAAAAAACAAGGATATTTTCATTTTAATCAAAATAAAAATACTGCTCAAGCAAAAAGATGGGTACTCGTTAACTATCCTGAAATAACAGACAAAAAAACTCATAAAAACACTGCTATGAACTATCATCCTAACTTGCTAACCAATATAAGTACTAATAAAAAGGAAAAGCAATATATAGTTAACAAAAAAAATAATGAACTACTTAAAAAAGAGGCTTATAAAAAAAGTTTACTTAAAGGTCATGAGGATGGTTTCAAAAAAGGTTATGATACAGGCCAACAAAAAGGTATAAAAGAGGGTCAAAAACAAGGATTTGAATCAGGGAAAGTTGAAGGAATCAAGGAAGGGGAGAAAATCATACAAAAACAAGTAGACATTTTGGTAAAATTAGCAAATCAATTTTCTGAACCCTTAGAAGAACTGCAATCTAAAATTGTAAAACAGCTAGTTGATATGGTACTAATTTTAGTTAAAGAAATTGTCCATATTGAAGTAAAAACCAATCCAAAAATTATTCTGGATACCGTCAAACAATCTATTAAAGCTTTACCAATTCTAGAAACTAGTATTATAATTAAGCTTCATCCTGATGATCTAGCAATAATTCAATCTGTTTACAACAAAAAAGAACTTGATCAAAATAATTGGATTTTATCTCCTGAACCGAAACTTAATCGCGGTGATATTCAAATGAAAACAAATGAATCAAGTGTAAGCTATAAAATAAAAGATAGAATTGAAGATGTTATTCATAATTTCAAAATATCTAACCATCAGTTATGATAACACTTTCTGAACGTTTAAAGCAATATAAAATTCAAGGAATTACCTGCCGACCAGTTGTATCAGGAAAATTAATTCGTGTTATAGGTCTAACTCTTGAAGCAAAAGGATGCCAAGCTCCAATTGGTAGTTTATGTGAAATAGAAACTATAAATGGTACAATGGAAGTAGAAGTTGTAGGTTTCTCTGAAAACAGTCTGTACCTTATGGCAAACGAACAAATTACTGGTGTTTTTCCAGGAGCAAAAATAACACCATTAAAAAGAGAGCTTAGTATACCTGTCGGTACAGAGATACTTGGTCGTGTAATTAATAGTATGGGAAATCCGCTAGATAATTTGGGACCAATTCATATTACAGAACATGCTGCATTCTCTGCTAAACCTATTAATCCTTTAATACGTAAACCGATTACTGAACCACTTGATGTTGGTATAAAGGCAATCAATGGATTATTAACTATAGGTAAAGGACAACGCATTGGTTTATTCGCTGGTTCTGGAGTAGGAAAATCAATTACACTTGGTATGATGACTAAAGGAACTATTGCCAAAATTATAGTAGTAGGATTAATTGGTGAACGTGGACGAGAAGTAAAAGAATTTATTCAAGAAATATTAGATAAAGAAAAATATAAATATTCAGTAATAATTGCTGCTCCTGCAGATACTGCACCTCTCATGCGTATCAAAGGAGCCCAATCTGCATTAACAATTTCGGAGTACTATCGCGATAAAGGATTTGATGTGCTCCTTCTAATTGATTCACTAACTCGTTTCGCACAAGCACAACGTGAAATTGCTCTTTCAATAGGAGAACCTCCAACTACTAAAGGATATCCCCCTTCAGTTTTTACTAAATTATCTTCACTTATTGAACGTGCAGGGAATATTAATACTCAGGGTTCTATTACAGCGTTTTTTACAGTTTTAACAGAAGGAGATGATCTGCAAGATCCAATTGCAGACGCAGCACGTGCAATCCTTGATGGTCATATTGTACTATCTAGAGAAATAGCCGATTCAGGACACTACCCTGCTATTGATATAGAAAAATCTATTAGCCGAGTCATGCCTAACATCACAACAAAAGAACACATGTTAATGTCTAGAAAAATAAAGAAAGTACTATCAATTTGCCGTCAAAATCAAGACTTACTATCTATCGGAGCTTATAAACCAGGAATAGATCCCATCGTTGATAATGCATTTAGTTTAAAACCTAAAATTGACCATTACTTACAGCAAGATACTCAGGAAAGTGTACCATATGAAATGTGTATTACTATGCTAGAAAATATTCTGAAATAATAAAAATGTCAAGTATTAAAAATAAGTTAAACTATTTATTAGAGCGATATAAAAAAGAAGAAAACAAAGCGTTCTTAGCATTAAATTCTTCTCAATTAGAATTAAAAAGCTATAATAAAAAACTGTCAAAAATTCAACAATATCGTCTCTTCTATTATCAACAGTTAATCGAGAAAAGCAAGCTTGGATTAGCTGCAAATGAATATTTACATTTGCAAAAATTTTTAAATCAGATTGATATAACTATTGCTAAACAAAATCAATATCAAACTCATTTAAAAACTCAAATAGATAATTGCCAAAAATATTGGTCAAAAATACAAAAACAACGTCGTACTTATGAAGTACTAATTGAAAAAAAACACAATGAATACCAAAAACGTCAAAATCTCTACAAAGAAAAACTACTTGATGAATTTTTTATGTCTCAATTTAATTACAGTAAATCTTATCCAACTCTGTTTTAACATAATAATTTCAAATAATTAACATGTTCTTTGCGTTATTTACTAAATTATTTTTAATTTAAAGAGCACATATATCATATGCATGTACACTTGCCTCTAGTTTCAGAAACTAGTAAATCAGATGAAACTACAAATAAAATTAACGATACTATTTTAGAATCTAAAGAGAAAAGTTTTTTTTTGACTGAGCTTATCTCTTTAATAAATAAGCAAATGAAAGAAAAAGCAAATAAAAAAAATGTTGAGCATGCTTTAGTTCAAAAGAAGATTATAAACCTAGATAATTTCAATAATATACTCCAATCTGAAGATGAAAAATCCAATAATATGTACAAATCAGATGAAAATGAAAACCTGATTTTTTCTATTCTGTTTACACAAATAAAAAGTGAGGGTTCTATGGAAGATATGAAAAACCAAGATTCTAGAACTTTACTAGATCCAGAGAACTTATTTAAATTTATTTCTGATTCTGACTTCAAACAAAAATATATATTAGAAGAACAAATAGGTAAAAAAACATTAAGCAACATCCAGGAAACTAGCATTAATGACAAATCTAATCATAAAATGAGGATATCTCAAGCTACAGCAGAGCCTAGCGAAAATTTTCTATTAAAGAAAGAATTACAGAATCTAACTATATCATCTGAAAAAATAAACAACAAAACTACTGATAAAAGCCTAAATACATATGATCATTTACTAAAAATTATAAAGAACACTCATAAAATTAATCAAAATATTGCTAATCAACAAAATCAAATAATTGAATCAAGAGAAGCATTTCAAAAACATAACCACTTACAAATGCTTATTCTTTATAAGAATAAAGTCAAAACATTACCAATAATCTTAACAATGCCAACAAGTTGCAAAAAACAAAAGCATCAACAGTTACTTAACACAACTATACAAACCAAACATGAATCATATAATCCAATAATAATACCTAAGACTAAAACAGATATAAGTGAAGAAATAAACCAAAGTCTTTTTACAATATCTAATTCACAACAAATAATAAATAACTCTAAAATTCATACGGAATCGTTAAGTCAAACCAATCATTGTAATTCCCTACCCAATTCTGCTGTCGCATTCTCTAAACCAATACTAGTAGAACAAGTTGCAGAACATATACAGATAATGATATTGAAGAACCTAAAAAATATCGATATTAGACTTGATTCTCCAGAATTTGGCAAATTAAAAATTCATATGAATATGAATAATGATAATAGCACTTCTATACACTTCTCCGTACTCAACCAACAAATTAAGGAAATGATCGAGCAATCTATACCTAGATTGCGAGATATTCTAGCAGAACAAGGTATCCATTTGGATAATACTTTCATCCAACAACAAAGTTTAGGAGAAAAACAAAGTTCCTATTCAAGCATTTTTAGAAAAAAATCTAAAAAATCCACTAAAAATGAAGATGATATTAATCTTAAATTAAACTTAATATCACAAAAATCTAAAAGTAATGGTATTAGCTGTTATGCTTAATTATGAAAATCTATAGAACATAAATTCATTTTTTATACTTAGCATTTATTATCATGTTTTAATATTAATTAGGTAAGTTGATTATTTAGATAATAGTTTTTCTTATGCTTTATAATATTAATGATAAACAAGTAAGAAACAAGTAAGTTATTTAAAAAAACCACTACAAGATTAAGTACATATACTTAATCTCATAAATTCAGTAGGTATAAAATGACTGATCTATTAAGCCAAGATGAAATTGATGCTCTTCTTCATGGAGTTGATGAAGTTGAAGATGAGATAAAAAATAAAAAAATTGATGACTCCATTATTAGTTTTGATTTTTCTTCTCAAGATCGTATTGTACGTGGAAGAATGCCAACATTAGAATTAATTAATGAACGTTTCGCACGACATTTAAGAATTAGCTTATTTAATATGCTTCGGAAAACTGCTGAAGTATCTATTAACGGTGTTCAGATGCTTAAATTTAGTGAATACCAAAATACTTTATATGTACCAACAAGTTTAAATATGGTACGTTTTAGACCACTAAAAGGAACTGCATTAATCACTATGGAAGCACGGTTAGTATTCATCTTAGTAGAAAATTTTTTCGGTGGAGATGGTCGGTTCCAAGCTCGTATAGAAGGACGAGAATTCACACCTACTGAACGTCGTATTATACAGCTTTTACTAAAAATTGTTTTTTCAGATTATAAAGAAGCTTGGTCTCCAGTAATGGAAGTAGCATTTGAATATTTAGATTCTGAAGTAAACCCAAGTATGGCTAATATCGTTAGCCCAACTGAAATTATTGTAACAAGTTCATTTCATATTGAGGTTGATGGTGGAGGAGGGGACTTTCATATTGTAATGCCATACTCTATGCTAGAACCAATACGTGAGTTACTTGATGCAGGTGTTCAATCTGACAAAATGGAAACAGATATCCGATGGAGTTCTGCGTTAAGAGAAGAAATAATGGATGTCTTAGTAAAATTTAGAGTTAACTTATTAGATCAAAACATTTATCTACGTGATTTAATGGAATTACAAGTTGGTGATATAATTCCAATTTCAATGCCAGAACATGCAACTATGTTCATTGAAGAACTTCCGACATTTCGTGTCAAACTAGGACGAGTTGGTGAAAACATGGCAGTACAAATTTCTGAAAAAATTAAACGTCCTGATATTATTAAAACAGATTTTAAATTCCTTGAACAAAATATTGTTCCAGAATTTACAGAATATAATAATAATGATTAATATATAGGTATTAAATAATGGAACAAAATAATGAACAAAAGTTAGTTGATGAATGCTCTAATACTTTAAATCAAAATCTAGAAAAAAAAAATGATTCAAACAATATTATCTCAGCACCATTAGACGAATTAAAAGAGTCATCTTCATCTATTTCGGAAGAAGAGCGACAGAAATTAGATACTATTCTAGATATTCCTGTAACTATTTCTATGGAAGTGGGAAGATCTCAAATTAGCATTCGTAATTTATTACAGCTTAATCAGGGTTCAGTTGTAGAATTAGGAAGACTTGCTGGAGAATCCCTTGATGTACTTGTAAATGGTACTTTAATTGCTCATGGAGAAGTAGTTGTGGTTAATGATAAGTTTGGAATACGTTTAACAGATGTCATTAGTCAAACAGAGCGAATTAAGAAACTTAGATAAGTATTTTAATCATAAAGTAATTGATTTTTAAAAGGACAGTAATAATGCAGTGGAGAATCCTATGGTTCATTTTATTACCATTTACTCTGTTAGCTGATACTGATAACCCACTGAATTTAATTAAAACTTTCAGTTCTCTTTTATTCATTATTATCTGCATATTATTTTTTGCCTGGTTACTTAAAAAAACACAGTTACCGGTAATAATGAACCAAAAAAGCTTGAGTATTATTCAACAGTTAAATATTGGAACTAAAGAGAAAATAGTAATAATTCAAGCAGGAGAAGAAAAATTTCTTGTCGGTATAACTTCACAATCAATTCAACTTATCTCCAAATTAGAAAAATCCATAAACCTAGAGCAATCATAATTAATATTATGACTCAACTATTGAAAAGAATGAAAAACCTTAACTATCTCATTAGCATTGTATGTATTTCTTCTATCTTTATGTCTTCATATTCTTTAGCTGTTATCCAGTCAAATTTTATTCATGTTTCAAATATTCCAAGTATTACTGATGATATTATTGAACTCAATATCCACCAATTAAAAATAAATACTGGAATTCCAGCCTTTACAATAAAAACTAATCCTAATGGCGGTGAAGATTATTCAATAAATCTACAAATTATTGCATTAATGACTATATTAAGTTTTTTGCCTGCTATGGTTATTTTAATGACATCATTCACTCGAATCGTAGTAGTGATGTCTATTTTACGTCAAGCTATAGGTCTGCAGCAAACTCCATCAAATCAAGTTATCATTGGTATTGCGATATTTTTAACTTTTTTTATTATGTCTCCTGTACTTAATAAGATTAATGAAGAAGCTATCCAACCTTATATCAACGAACAAATATCATCTCGTCAAGCATTTGAGATAGCTCAAAAACCAATGAAAAACTTTATGCTTAAACAAACACGAATAAAAGATCTAGAAACCTTTGTTAATATTGCAAATAGTAAAATAATTAGTCCAGAAGAGGTTTCAATGCCTATTTTAATTCCTGCTTTTATCACTTCCGAACTTAAAACAGCATTTCAAATTGGTTTTATGTTATTTTTGCCATTCCTAATTATTGATCTTGTTATTGCATCAGTTTTGATGGCGATGGGAATGATGATGCTATCACCAATGATTGTATCATTACCATTTAAACTAATGTTGTTTGTGCTAGTAGATGGATGGAATTTAATTTTATCTACATTAGTTGGTAGTTTTGCCTTATAAGTAGTAATCTGATAATTGTGAGCAATACTGAATTTTTTATCAATCTATTTCAAGACTCATTATGGATAATATTACTTATAGTATCCGTAATTATTATTCCAAGTTTGTTAATTGGATTGATTGTAGCAATTTTTCAAGCTGCGACATCAATTAATGAACAAACATTAAGCTTTCTTCCTCGTTTAATTATAACATTAGCAGTACTGATATTATGCTCACATTGGATAGTAGAACTATTAATGGATTTTTTTTCAATATTATTAACCAACTCCCACATGTGTTATACTAAGAACTAAGAAGAATTATGGAATATCCAAGCAATAGTATCTTAAATTGGGTTACAAATTACTTTTTACCGTATGCTAGAGTTTCTTCAATGTTAATGGTTATGTCAGTAACAGGAGCTAAATTCGTATCTAGCCGAATTCGTCTCTACTTAGGTCTTGCAATAACTTTTATTATAAGTGATATAATTCCTCAGGTACCTGATAGCATTGTATTATTTTCATTTAATGGATATCAGGCTTTATTAGAACAAATAATTATTGGTATTTCAATGGGAATAATTACCCGATTTACCATCCAAGCCTTTATTATTCTAGGACAAATATTAAGTATGCAATCAAGTTTAGGGTTTGCTTCTATGATTGATCCTGCCAACGGACAGAATACACCACTTCTTGGACAATTATTTATGTTTTTATCTATAATGTTTTTTCTATCAACTGATGGACATTTAAAAATGCTCCAACTTATAGCAATAAGTTTTTCAAGCTTACCAATCCAACTAAACTCAATACAGGTTATTACTTTTCGAGAAATAGCATTATGGTTTTCTACGATGTTTCAAGTAGCACTAAATATGTCTCTGTCTGGAATTATTTCACTATTAACAATTAATTTATCCTTTGGAATAATGAACCGAACTGCACCTCAATTAAATATTTATTCGCTTGGTTTTTCATTCACATTATTACTTGGACTTTTGCTTTGTTGGTATATCCTTGGAGGTTTATACAGCCATTATGAATGGTTATATACTCAAGCTGAACAACAAATATGTCGTTTAATTAAGTTAAACTGTAACTAAAATTGAACTAAATATAAGAGGGAAAAGTTTATTGCCAAAAACAAAAGGTCAAGAGCGAACAGAACCTGCTACACCTAAACGATTACAACAAGCTAGAGAACAAGGACAGATTGCTAGATCAAAAGAACTTACATCAGCATCAGTACTGATTATCGGTTCAATTACGCTGATTTTATTCGGTAAAATATTAGCAAATGAATTATTTGTTATAATGAGTCGTTTATTTACACTTAATCATGAAGAAGTATTTGATTTTTCTAAATTAGGATATATTGCTTTAACTTCTTTAGCCAATTTATTCAGTCAACTGATACTAATCTTAATTATACTATTTTTTACTGCATTTATTAGTTCAATTAGCGTTGGGGGAATCATTTTTTCTGTACAAGCAACAATTCCAAAACTATCTAAAATTAATCCATTAAATGGATTTCAGCGAATGATTGGTCTTCAAAGTTGGATAGAGCTTATAAAAGCTATTTTAAAAGTCTTATTAATCTCTGGAACTGCATTTTATTTAATATATATCTCTAAGTCAGATTTATTTCAATTAAGTATAGATATATTTCCCCAAAATATCTTCCATTCTATTGATATTTTGCTTAATTTTATTTTAATAATTAGCTGTTCTTTACTAGCAATAGTAATTATAGATATTCCATTTCAGATTTGGCAACATTCTAATCAATTAAAAATGACTAAACAAGAAGTTAAAGATGAACAAAAAGAAATCGACGGTAAACCTGAAATAAAAGGACGTATTCGAAAAATACAACGTGAAATAGCTCAGAGACGAATGATGACAGATATACAAGAAGCTGATGTTATTATTATTAATCCGGAGCATTTCTCAGTAGCGATACGTTACAAACCAAATAAAGATAAAGCACCAATTGTACTAGCAAAGGGTATTGATTACATGGCATTTAAAATACAAGAAGCGGCACGAAAACATGATATTCATATTATTCTAGTTCCAGAACTTGCTAGATCCTTGTACTACAGCACAAAATTAGGCCAAGAAATACCAGATGGTTTATTCATGGCAATAGCTCAAATATTAGCATATATATTTCAACTTAAACAATATCAAAAATATGGAGGGGAACAACCTATATTACATAAAGAAAATATAAAAATTCCACAAAATCTTAAATACTAGATCTTAGGAAGATTTTTTCAAAGAAAAGTCTTCTTCCAAATTAGTTCACAACCTTGACCAGAAAACTTTTTATCCACAAAAAGCCCAGCAACTGCTACAACCTGAGAAGAAACAACTAATATCGGTATTCTACGTCTTAACCAACTTGGAATAGAATATTCTTGAAATATTTTTTTTAACTTACGACTATGTTTTTTCCCTAAAGGATGAGCAGATAATCCTTCTGGATTAAAAATAATATTAATTTTTTTCTTTCCAATAGAATGTAATGATATAGTCCCAAGTCGGCTGTTTTTTTTAACAGAGAAAAATCCTAAATTATCTGGCAATTTAATAGTATCTCCAAGCTTTAATGAGAAACTCAAATTACTAATATCTATCATATGATCAAGCAAGTATAATCGTTGTTTAAAACGTCTAATCTCTCCATCAGAAAAACGCAGTAAAGGATTTGCATCTTGTTTTGCTAAGGCTACTTGTTGCCAAATATGTCTAAGACACTTTCCATTTGGCATTAATCGACAGAACTTCTTAAACCACATTCGAATAATTCTATTTCGTGCCAATTGGCTATGTTTATTTAATTCTTTAATTAATAAACTACCATCTGGATATAGTGCTGCCTGAAATGATGAAGAAAGCAATTCATCAAGTAATATTTCTTGATCTGCACATAACATAGCACTTTGATTAACTGACTGAGAGAATGAAGACCAACGCTTAATAAGAGTTGGTAATACTTGATGACGAATAAAGTTACGATCGAAACGAAGGTCATTATTACTTTCATCTTCAATCCAACATAGTTGTTTTTTTTGAGCATATTTCTGGATTAAAGTACGACTGAAACTAAGCAATGGACGAAGAATAAAACCAGAATGATATGGCATATACTGAGGCATTGCAGATAATCCTTTAGGACCACTGCCTCTTTTAAGTGCTAAAAAAAAAGTTTCCACCTGATCATCACTATGATGACCTGTAAGAAATAAATCACCAGTTTTAATATATTTTTTAAAAAATTGATAACGAATATCCCGAGCTACTTTCTCTAAACTAGGACTTGAAACATTTAGCTGAATCCTTTCAACATGACATGGAATAGCTAAATCAGCACACCAACGTACACATTGTTTAGCCCAATTATCTGAAAATTGACTTAAACCATGGTCTACATGCACTGCAATACAACGTATTCTATGACAATCACGATATCTAGCTAGCAGATCAAGCATCACTCGAGAATCTAAGCCACCACTTAAACCAAGTATTATTTTAGTATTATTAATATAGTAGTTATTAATAATATGAGAAAAATAACCATATAAGTGATTCATTCCAATCCTTTAGAATACCTCAAAAAAACTAACTATTAAAAAATTTAAAAACCTTATAACCTTCCTTATCTAAAAAAACAGATAACGTATGTGTACTTAACAATAACCATAGTCCATTAAACGTTGATAACGACGCTCTATAAGAAAGTTCTTATCCCAATGTTTCAACCTTTCTAGCTGATTTACTAAAACTATTTTTATATTAATTGCAGCTTTTAAATGATCCCGGTGAGCTCCTCCTAGAGGTTCTTTAATAATATTATCAATTAGATTTAGTTCTTTTAAACGAGAAGCAATCAGGCACATAGCTTCAGCTGCCTGAGGGGCTTTGTTAGCATTTCTCCATAAAATAGAAGCACAACCTTCTGGTGAAATAACTGAATATGTTGAGTATTGAAGCATATTTATATAATCACCTACACCAATAGCTAATGCTCCACCAGAGCCCCCCTCACCTATAACATTACAAATTACTGGAACTCGAATGGCAGACATTACTTTTAAATTGGTAGCAATTGCTCCTGATTGACCACGTTCTTCTGCACCAACTCCAGGATAAGCACCTGCTGTATCAATAAAAGTTAAAATTGGCATATTAAAACGTCCTGCCATTTCTATTAGCCGTAAAGCCTTACGGTAACCTTCTGGTTTAGGCATACCAAAATTACGTTTCACTTTTTCCTTTGTTTCACGTCCCTTTTGATGACCTATAATCATTACTGGTGTACCTTCTAAACGAGCAATCCCTCCAATAATAGCTTTATCGTCTGAAAACAAACGATCACCAGATAATTCATCAAACTCAGTAAATATATTTTTAATATAATCTAAGGTATATGGCCTTAGAGGATGACGTGCTAACTGTGCAGTTTCCCAGGCACTAAGATCACTAAATATTTTCTTTGTTAAATCATGACTTTTCTTTTCAAGAAGTTCAATTTCTTTATCTAAATCAACTATAAAATCACTGTCATGGCGAGATAAATTGCGCAATTCCTCAATTTTTACTTCAAGTTCTTCAATTGGTTTTTCAAATTCTAAGAAATTTAAAGTCATCTTCTTCTATAGACTCTTTATGTTACTTTCTAGTTTAATAGGAAATTTAAATTCGAGTTCTACTTGTTTTTTACCACATAATTTTTCTAATTCATCCAACAATTTATCACTTGGTATTACTTTCCACTTGTTTCCAAGTATTACACAAGCCTTAGCATCTGAACGTTGATAGTATACATTAATAGGAATACAATCTGATAGATGATTTAATAATATCTGTCTAAAAGCATCTAGAAAATTTGAATCTATTTGTGATTCTGTAATCGTAACAGATACATTACTAACATATTTTTTACGAGCAGTTAACAAATCCATTACTTCATTCGCTAATATTTTAAGAGTACCTTTAAAATTATCAAAGTCAACGTGTCCAGAAATTACTAAGATCTGATCTTTTTTAAATTTTTCTACATATCTGCTGAAAAGCTTAGAAAAAACTACAACCTCAATACAGCTAGACCGGTCATCCAGTGTCATTAAAGCCATTTTCTTTCCATATTTAGTTGTAGTGATTCTAATCGCAATCACTAAACCACAGATAATAATGCGTTGCTGTTTAGTAAGTTTTATATCTTTTATTTGACAATTAACATAATGACTAATTTCACTAAGATACTTATTAATTGGGTGACCAGTTAGATAAAGACCAAGTGTACTTCGTTCACCTTCTAACCAAACTTTCTCTTCCCAAGGAGATACTTTAAAATATCTGCTCTTTGTTGAGTTTCTCAACACACCAAACATATCGGTCTGACCAGATGATTTATCTTGATTATGTTGGCTAGCTGCTTTAATGGCATCATTTAATGATGCCATTAAAGCAGCACGATGTGGACCTAATTGATCTAAGGCACCAGAATAAATCAGTTTCTCAATTACACTTTTATTAATCTTTCTAGAGTCAATTCTAGCACAAAAATCAAATAAGTCGTTAAAATAACCACCTTTAGTACGAGCGTCAATTACAGAATTAATAGCTCCTTCACCAACACCTTTTATTGCACCAATACCATAAATAATTACTCCAGCATCATTGACATGAAATTGATAAAACCCTAGATTGATATCAGGAGGAAGTAGTTTAATATTCATACGAAGACATTCATCAACTAAAGCAACAATCTTCTCAGTATTATCCATATCAGCTGTCATTACGGCTGCCATAAACTCAGCTGGATAGTGTGTTTTTAACCATAATGTTTGATAGGAAATTAATGCATATGCAGTAGAATGAGATTTATTAAAACCATAACTTGAAAATTTTTCTACTAAATCAAATATTTTCATAGATAATGTAGAATCTATACCATTTTTTTCTGAACCATCCTTAAAAATAGAACGTTGTCTATCCATTTCTTCTGGTTGTTTTTTACTCATAGCACGACGAAGTACATCTGCACTACCAAGCGTATAACCAGCAAGAACTTGAGCAATTTGCATTACTTGCTCTTGATACAAAATAATTCCATAAGTTGAGATAAGTATCTCTTTTAATGATTCATGTTGCCAAGTTTCATCGGGATAAGATATTTTTTCACGTCCATGTTTACGATCAATAAAATTATCAACCATTCCTGATTTTAAAGGTCCAGGACGAAATAATGCTACTAAGGCAATAATATCTTCAAAACAATCAGGTTTAAGTCGTTTTATCAGATCTTTTATACCAGAGGATTCAAGTTGAAATATTCCAGTTGTTTCAGCATTCTGCAATGCTTTGAAGGATGCTTGATCATTAAGTGGAATAGAATCAAGTCTAATAGACTCTTTACTTTCTTTTTCTAAACGAAGGTTAACTAAAGAAAGAACTTCATCAATTATAGTTAAGGTACGTAACCCCAAAAAATCAAACTTGACTAAACCCACCATTTCAATATCATTTTTATCAAATTGAGTAATAGGGAAATTACCTTCTGAATCACAGTGGATAGGAGAAAAATCAGTAATTCTAGTAGGTGCAATTACCACACCACCAGCATGTTTACCTACATTACGAATACAACCTTCAAGAATTTGACATTTATCAATTAGTTCTTTAATTTCTTCATCATGATTATATAATTCAGATAACTCAGATTCACCATCTAGTGCTTTAGCTAAAGTCATTCCAACATCAATAGGAACTAACTTAGAAATCCGATTTACAAAACTAAACGGATAACCTAATACACGACCAACATCTCTAATTACTGCTTTTGCAGTCATCGTACCAAAAGTAATAATTTGCGATACTGCATCGCGACCATACATATCCGCAACATGATCAATGACTTGATCACGTTTTTCCATACAAAAATCTATATCAAAATCAGGCATCGATACACGTTCTGGATTTAAAAAACGTTCAAATAACAAACCATATTCTATTGGATCTAAATCTGTTATTTTTAGTGAATAAGCTACTAAAGAACCAGC
This sequence comes from Candidatus Photodesmus katoptron Akat1, assembly GCF_000478685.1. GTDB lineage: Bacteria > Pseudomonadota > Gammaproteobacteria > Enterobacterales > Vibrionaceae > Vibrio > Vibrio anomalopis. The sequence goes on from NZ_AMSD01000001.1 coordinate 435,629, forward strand.
ACCTGAACCACGTCCTGGCCCGACTGGAATAGAATTATCTTTTGACCATTGAATAAATTCCATAACAATCAAAAAATATCCTGGAAAGCCCATTTTATTAATAACTTCTAGTTCAGTATATAAACGTTCTTTATATTTTTTCTTATGCTTTTGATACTCTTGTTCACTAGAAAAAAGATATCTTAACCGTTCTTCCAATCCTTCTTCTGATCGCTTAACCAAAAAAGTCTTAATCTCCATTCCTTCTGTAGGAAAGTTTGGAAGAAAATATTCTCCTAGTTGAATAGTTACATTGCATCGTTTCGCAATCTCAACACTATTTTGTAGTGCTTCAGGAATGTCAGAAAAAAGTTCACACATTTCTTTTTGTGTACGAAGATATTGTTTTGGACTATAATTCTTTGTACGGCGGTGGTCATTTAATGTAAAACCGTTATGAATCGCGACGCGAATTTCATGAGCATCAAAAAAAGCCTGATCCAGAAAAACTACTTCATTAGTTGCAACAACTGGTAAATTAAATTTCTCAGCTAATTCTAATGCAAAATATAGGTAATTTTCTTCATTTTCTCGATCAGTTCGAATTAATTCTAAATAAAAGTGATCTGGAAAATATTTCAGATAAAAGTTGATACATTGTTCAACTAAACGATATTTTTTTTTTAAGAAAGCCTTACCAAGGTCACCACTTTTACCTCCAGATAAAAGAATTAATCCTTTAGAATGTTCAACTAACCATCTTTTATCTATAGCAGGTTTATTTTGAATATAACCTCTTAAATATGCTTTTGAAATTAATAAAGTAAGATTTTTATACCCCTCATTATTAGCTGCTAAAATTGTTAAGTTAGTAAACTCATTAATAAATTCAATAGATCGGACTAAAAAATCTGCTCCTATAATAGGTTTGATACCATAACTTTGAGCAGAAAGATAAAATTTTACTAAACCACATAGATTAGTAAAATCAGTTAACGCCATGGCAGGCATACCAAATTGGGAAACTCTTTTAACTAAGGAGGGAATTTTAGATAAACCATCAACCATTGAAAAATCACTATGGATTCGAAGATGGATGAATTTTGGATCTAACATTAATTATTCCTAAAGATAATAAAATATTACAAAACAATAGTCTTGAACATATTGAAGTTTTTCATTTTACTTTATAATTTAGTATTCGTTGTATTGGTTTGAAGCTTTTTCTATGTTCTTCAATTATGCCATACTCTTTGAGAGCAGATAAATGAAATTTAGTTGGGTAACCTTTATGTTTAATAAAACCAAATTGAGGATACTTTTGATCAAGCACCTTCATTTCGCGGTCACGAATCACTTTAGCTAAAATTGATGCAGCAGAAATCTCTGATACTTGTGCATCACCTTTGATTACTGCAATAGAATCCATCGGTAATTTTGGTACTTGATTACCATCAATTAACGCGAGATCTGGTTTGATTTTAAGGTTTGAAATTGCTCTTTGCATTGCAAGCATTGTTGCTTGCAAAATATTTAATTGATCAATTTCTTGTGCTGAACTATGACCAATTGACCATGCCAATGCTTTTTCTTGAATCTTGGGGAAAATCATTAATCGTTTTTTTTCAGACATTTTTTTTGAATCATTTAGACCTTCAATTAAATTATTTGGATCAAGAATAACAGCGACGGCTACAACGCTACCAACTAATGGACCACGACCTACCTCATCCACACCAGCTATATACTTATAACCTTCAGGATAATTAAAAAAGGGAATCTTGGTTGTTTTTTTACAAACATGATGATAAAATTTCACTTACTAATTAATTTGAGAACAGCTTTAGCAGCTTCTTTATCAGCATTCTTTCTAATCGATTGATGTAGTTGATTAAAACGTTCTATTAAAGTTGTATGATCAGTTCTAAGCATATTATCTACTGCAGGAAAAAGAAATTCTGAAGTACACTCATTTAAAACAAATTCTTTAACTAATTCTTCTCCAGCTAAAATATTTGGCAATGAGCAAAATTTTATCCTAACTAATCTTTTAAGTAACCATGCTGTTAATAGATTCACTTTATAGCCAACAACCATTGGACGTTTGAACAACATACACTCTAGTGAAACTGTACCAGAAGCTAGTAATACTGAATCTGAAGCAATGATCACATTGTGAACTTCATCTCTTACTATTATAAATTCTAAATCAGGTGCAAGAAAATTCCAAATCATCTTAAATTCTTGTTCTAGCTTTTCATTTGCAGCAGCCACTAAAAATCCAATATTTGGATGCTTCTTTCTTACCATAATACAAGTTTCAATAAATGGTTTAGATATTAACCGAACCTCTTGTAATCGACTACCTGGCATGACTGCTAGCCATTGTTTATTATGATCTAATTGTAATTTTTTCTGAGCTTTTCGTTGTTTTGAGTGCATAGGGATTATATCGGCAAGCGCATGACCAATAAACTTACATGAAATTTGATACTTATCATAAAACTCTTTTTCAAATGGGAATAATACTAATACTAAATCTGTTGCTGAAGCAATTTTTAAAATACGTTTTGGTCTCCATGCCCAAACTGAAGGACTTACATAATGAATAGTTTTAATACCAATTTGTTTTAAAGAAGATTCTAACCGCAAATTAAAATCTGGCGAATCAATACCAATAAAGATATCTGGTTGATTTTTTGTAAAATATTGCACTAATGCAGTTTTAATTTTGAGTAATCTAGGTAGCCTTAAAAATATCTCAAATAATCCCATGGTTGAAAGTTCTTCAATATTATATAGAGATTGTAATCCTTGGTTTTTCATTTTAGGACCACCAATACCAACAAATTTTGAATTAGAATATTGAATTTTAATTTCTTTGATTAAACCTTCACCTAGATTGTCACCAGATAATTCACCAGCTACAATACCAACGGTTAAGCATCTTTTCATTTAAAAAATCCAATTTTTTTAGTTCAAAAATAACAAAAAATGAAACAAAACTTTTTTCTGTCAGCGAATAATACCGCGAGTAGAACTTTCAATTAATCTAGTAAATAAAGCAATTGATGGATATTCCTTTGCCATATTTTCTAAAATAGGTTTTACTTCTGATATCGTTTTACCACTACGATAAATTTCTTTATATGCAATACGAATTGCACGAATTTCAAGCTTTTTAAAACCACGACGCTTTAGTCCCTCTATATTGATACCAAAAGGTTTACAATGATTCCCTTGAGCCATAATATACGGAGGTACATCCTGAACTACAACAGAGGCACCACCGATAAAACTATGTGCCCCAATAGTACAAAACTGATGCACAGGAGATAAAGCTGAAAGAACGGCATAATCTTCAATTTTTACATGACCTGCTAAAGTAGCATTATTTCCAATAATAATATTATCTCCTATAATACAATCATGAGCGATATGAACATTAACACAAAACAAATTATCGTTACCGACCAAAGTCATCCCTTTATCTTGTGTTGTACCTCGATGCATTTGCACACTTTCTCGAATGACATTTCTATCGCCAACAACTAACCGAGTATTCTCTCCTTGATATTTTTTGTCTTGACAATCTTCACCAATAATTGCAAACGGAAAAATATGATTATCTTTACCAATAATTGTTGGTCCTTTAATAACTACATGAGACATAATCTCGGTACCCTGACCAATTTTGGCATTAGAAGCAATGTAAGTAAAAGGACCAACCACCACATTAGCTCCAATCACTACACCGTCCTCTACCACCGCACTTGGGTGGATTTGAGCCGTTTCATGAATCATATTAAAACTCTCGACGAGCACACTTCAATTCAGCAGAACAAACAACATCACCATCAACTTTTGCTACACAATTAAATGCAGCAATCCCACGACGTCCTTTTAAAAACCTAACCTTAATTATTAATTGATCACCTGGTATTACAGGTTTACGAAATTTAGCTTTATCAACGCTAGCAAAATAATATAACTCGTTATCTGCTGGTATACCAAACGACTTAAAACCTAATAACCCAGTTGCTTGAGCCATTGCTTCAAGAATTAATACACCAGGTAAAATAGGTAGCTTTGGGAAATGACCAACAAATTGAGATTCATTTACTGACACATTTTTGATAGCAGTCAAATATTTTTTTTCTTGAAAATCTATAACACGATCAATCAATAAAAACGGATAACGGTGGGGAAGAAGTTCCTTAATTTCCATAATATCCAGCGTCTTCTTTTCAGTAATCAAAGTAACATTCCTATAAAAATCTATTTAATATTATCCACTACAAGCGATAGGGCGTACATTATTTGATAAGCTTTTATATAAGAAAAGCAAGATAATTAAGATTCCGTTTTACTTTCTTTAAATAACCTTTCCAGCGCTTTTAAACGTTTATTCATCTCATCAATACGGTGAACTCGAGTTGCAGTTTTACGCCAGTCCTTATTAAGTTGCAATGGAATACCTGATGAGTAGACTCCTTTTTTAGAAATTCCTCGTACTACCATCGACATACCTGTAATTGTTACACCATTAGTAATTTCAATATGCCCATTAATTACACTCCCACCTCCAATAGTACAATACTTTCCTATCCTAGTACTACCAGCAATAATTGTACCACCAGCTATAGCTGTACCATATCCAATTTGCACATTATGAGCAATCTGTAACTGATTATCTAAAATAACATTATCTTCAATTATAGTATCTTCTAATGCACCACGGTCAATGGTCGTACATGCACCAATTTCAACTCGATTTCCAATGCGAACTGTACCTACCTGAGGGATCTTAATCCACTCACCTTTCTCATTAGCATAACCAAATCCATCGGAACCAATCACTGCTCCAGATTGAATTAAACACTGATTACCAATAATTACTTCATGATAAATAGTAACGTTAGCCCACACTGTAGTATTCTTACCGAGAATAACATTCCTACCAATAAAGCAACCTGGACCAATGATAGTGTTATCTCCTAATTTAACACCTGACTCAATTATTGAATGAGCTCCAATAGAGACACTCTTCCCAAAGAGTACATTTTCATGTACAACAGCAAAAGTAGAAATATTCTCTGATGGTTTTGGTGTAATATCAAAAACTTGAGCTACTTTTGCAAATGCTACATAAGAATCATCTACAAGCAATACACTTCCCTGGAACTGTTCATACCCAATCTTCTTGTCAAATATTATGGCTGTTGCATTACAATTTACTAAGTATTTCTTATATTTAAGATTTGATAAAAAAGTAATACATCCCTTTGTTGCCTTATCTATTGGAGCTACTGATGTAACAATTGCATTAGCATTTCCATATAACTTCCCACCAGTTATAGAAGCTAATTCAGCTAAAGTTAATTTTATCATAGGTATTTATTTTTTTAGTGCTTCTATTACTTCTTGAGAAATATTGAAATTAGGCTTAGCATAGATAAATGCTTTTATATCAAGAATCATGTCATAATTCCCTTTTTCTGCTACTTCTTTTACAGCATCTTGAATTACTTTAAAAAGCTTCTGTTTCTCTTCAGCTTCACGAAGGCTAGAAGCTTTTTCCAATGCTTGAAATTTAATCTTGTACGTACTTTCCAATTGACTAATCTCTATGCGAAGTTTTTCTATCTCATCTAAACTCATTAAATTAGAATCACGGTTTAATTTATCAATTTTAATCCGAGCATCAGATTGAATGATTTTTAACTCATCTGCCTTATCTTTAAACTCCTCCTTCATTTGCCTTAGAACAAGTTCAAGTTGTGGTAATGTTTGAAAAACCTGAGTAGTATCAACATAACCTATTTTTTGAATAACTTCATCTGCACTAGACAAAAACGAAGACTTTAAACAAATGAGACCAATAGAAAAAAAATTATTATTTTATTCAAGGTATATTCCTTTCAGTTATTAAAAAGTTCTAGCAATATCAAAAGTAAAAAATTTTCTATCATCACCCTGATAAATTTTAATTGGTTTAGCAAATGAAAATACTAAAGGTCCTAATGGAGAATGCCATTGAACTGTGAGACCATATGAAGCACGATAATTTAATGGATTTGAGTAATCGTAATAGTACTCTTTTCCAGCATGGATATTAGAAATGTAATTAAACTCAGTATCCCAAACACTTGCTATATCAATAAATAAACTAGTGCGTACCCGATCAGCCAATGTATTTGATGAAGATGGAGTTGGAACAATCAATTCCATTCCCCCTAATATGATAGCATTACCACCAACTGGACGACGAGTTGCAGTGTAAAATCCATTATTTGAATCTGAAAAATCATGATACACAGCTTTTGGACCCGCAGAGTTTTGAGCAAACCCACGTAAAGTGCTAAATCCTCCTATATGATAATTTTCGTAAAACGGTAAAAGATGATCCTTATTGTTCCTTTTACCATAACCATTACCATAACCAATTTGAGCACGCATTAACAATACAAATTTATGATTTTTAGTTAATGGAAAATACTGTCTTAAATCGTACTGCATTTTAAAAAAACGAACATTAGAATTAGGCAAAGTCATCTTATAAAATGCATGTTGATAATTACCCTCAGTTGGAAAATAAGTACGGTTTAAGTTATTTCGTGTCCATGCTATATTCATGGCAATATCATTGATTTTAAGCAAACCATTACTAGAAATATTATTAGATTGTGAAATTAAAAATTGTTCTACTTGGAGATAAGGAGATAAATTACCAATGTTACTACGAGTATAACCAATACTAACTTCGAAAAAATTAAGCTCGTCAAATGGGAAACCCCAGTTAAGTTCAGCACCATAACTTTGGCTAGTATAATCGACAATTCCTGCTGCTAAGGCTTCAAACTCATCGTAAAAAATTTTCCCCCCAAAACTAATACCATCTAAATTAAAGTATGGTTCTCTATAATCTAAAGCAATATTCTTCTGATAACGGTTTATCTTTACATTAATAGCTAAATGATTACCAGAACCGAAAAAATTCTCTTGTTTTAATCCAGAATGAAAATTTATACCAGACTCACTACCGTAACCAATCCCTAAATTTAGATTACCAGAACGGAGCTCTTTAACTTTATATATCACATTTACTTTATCTTCAGTTCCTAGAACAGGAACAATCTGAACATCTACTGTTTCAAAGAATCCAAGACGATAAAGACGCATTTTGCCCATATCAACTAATGCAAGATTTAGTAAACTTCCCTCCATTTGTCGCATTTCACGACGCAATACGCTATCTTTAGTTGCATAGTTACCAAAAAAATGAATATTATTCACATATACACGATTTCTATCTTGAATATTAACAATCAAAGAAACCTCTTGATTTTGATCATCAAACTTTATAGAGGTCTGAACTTTAGAATGGAGATAACCCCTTTCATCAAGAATAAGCTCAATTTTTTCTTCAAAATGTCTTAAAAGGGATGAATTATATATTTCACCATATTTGAATGGTATAGCATCTTTAAATTTATCATCTACCTCAATAAAATTATTTTGAAAACGAACTTCTTTGACTGTATATGGTAACCCTTCATCAATCCATAAAGTAATATAAACACCTTTTTTATCAGGAGAAAGACTTACTTGAGTTGAATTTATTTTAAACTTTATATAACCCTGATTAGAGTAAAAAGCTTTTAAAGCTTCAATATCACGTGCTAAAATTTGCTCTTGATATTTGTTATTTCCTAAAATATTCCACCAAAGTAAGTTAACATTTAATTTAAATTGACTAAGCAATTCTTGTTCAGTAAAAACTTCATTACCAATAAAATTAATTTGATAAATTTTAGCAGGAACACTTTCAGTAAATGAAAATGTTAAATCAACGCGATTATGAGGCAAAATATTTATAATAGCTTTAACTGTCGTATTATATCTCCCTACGCTAGAATAAAATTCTTCAAGCTTTCTCTCAATCTTAAAAAGGGCAGCCTTGTCTAAAGAATTACCAATAGTAATACCTAAAATATCTAAATTTTGTTGCAATTTATCCGTTTGAATCAGCTTATTACCAGAAAATGAAATACTGGCTATGATTGGTCGTTCTTTAAGCTGAATAATCAATATATTATCATCACGTAATACTTTTATATTTTCAAAGACACTTAATTCATAAAGAGATTTAATAATATTAGTTACATCTTTTTGATAAACAAGGTCACCAATTTTAATTGGTATCTTTAGCAAAGCCAAATCAAGTTCAATACGTTGTAATCCCTCTACTTTTATATCTTGAACGATGAAAGGAAAAGAATCACTCTCAGTACTATACGCTAATAGACTGATTATAAGCAAACTTGCAAACAGGATATTTTTCATTATATTATATCTAACGCAGTTATTCCTTTTATAAACGAGAAAAATCATTTAAAAGTGCTATACTCATTAGGAAGAAGATAATTACCCCCCCTATGATATATCCTATTTCTTGCACTTTTTTAGAGATTGGTCGACGAATAATTGCTTCTATAATAAGAAAAAATAAATGCCCACCATCTAGCATAGGAAGTGGAACTAAATTTATAACACCAAGATTAATACTGATTAAACCTAAAAAGCTGAGAAAATATACAAAACCATAGCTAGCTGTGGTCCCTGCACTTTTAGCAATTGTTATCGGACCACTAAGTTGATCTAAACCTAAATCTTGAACTAATAGTTTTATTAGGAGACTAACTGTCAACTTAATAAGGTTTTTTGTTTTTTCTATAGCTTTACCTATAGATTCAAATATACTGTATTGCAACTTAAATTGATAATTTTCAGGCCACTTATCAGTTTCAGGCACTAAGCCAGCAACACCTACTATCTCTCCAAATCGGTTTTTTTTACTGTCAGGTATTAAAGGCAACTCCAATTTTTCTCCATTTCTGTCAATAACAAACATTAAAAACCGATTTGGATTTGAGCGTATCAAATTAACCACTTGATCCCATTTTTTAATTAGTATTCCATTCACTGAAACTATTGAATCTCCCGATTGAAAACCAGCTCTATCTGCCGCGGTTCCTTCCAGTACATGAGATAAAGTTAATAAAATATCTGGAAAATAAGGTACTACTCCAAGAGATTCAAGAACGGTCTCTTCATTTGGTTTAAAATTCCATAAAGCTAAATCTAATACTTTCATTTCATCATGAAAAAAGTATTTATTGCTTTCAGATTTCACTGTCAAGGTAAGATGCTTATTACCAATATTAGACATAAGAGCTATATTCACTGCATTCCAATCAGGGGTCTGAATATTTGAAATAGAAGTTAATTCCATCCCAACTTTTAATCCACCATAATCAGCAATTGAATTAGGTTTAACATTACCAATAATAGGCTTAATAGCAGAAATTCCGATTAAAAATACAAAAAAATAAATAAATATTGCAAAAAGAAAATTTGATATTGGTCCTGCGATCACTATGGCAATACGTTTCCATATCTTCTGTTTATCAAAAGCAAAACACTGTTCCTCTTTTCCTAATTTATTAACTCTAGTATCGAGCATTTGGATATATCCCCCAATGGGGATCATTGAAAAACAATATTCAGTACCATGCTTATCTACTTTTTTCCAAATAGATTTACCCAAACCTATAGAAAATTTCTCAACTTTAACACCAAAAAAACGCGCAACTAAAAAATGACCCAATTCATGAACAAAGATCAAAATACCTAATGCAATGATAAAAGATATAAAATTCCATAATATAACTATCATAAAGAGTGCTCACGTACAATTTCATGTGCTATACAGGAAGACATTCTATCTAGCTCTAACAATGTTTCCAAGTTATAGCAGGATAATTGAGTATTGATGGAACACATTTTGGACATAACCAATTCATTAACTAATGCAATATCAGTAAATCGTAACTGATTATTTAAAAATGCATCTACAGCAATTTCATTTGCAGCATTTAGAATAGTAGTTAGATGCTGACCTTCAGAGCATGCATCAATAGCAAGCTGTAAGCATGGATAACGCCTATAATCTGGTTCAAGAAAAGTTAATTCTCCTATTTGAGTAAAATCAAGAGGTTTTACACCTGTATTAAATCGCTCTGGGTAAAACAGAGCAAATCCAATTGCAGTTGCCATATCAGGTCTACTCATTTGAGCTAATACAGAAGAATCTCGATACTGTACCATAGAGTGAATAACAGACTGCGGATGAATAAGAACTTTTAATTGAGATTCAGAAGCATTAAACAGCCATTTAGCTTCGATAAATTCTAAACCTTTATTCATCATAGTAGCAGAATCTACTGAAATTTTTTTACCCATAGACCAATTAGGATGTATGATTGCTTCCCTTGGCGTTACTTCTTTTAAAGTTGTTATATCATTGCAACGAAAAGGACCACCTGAACCAGTTAAAAAAATTTTTTGAATACCATAAGCATCTAAATCACAATGACCTAAATTATTTTGAATACCAGTTGGTAAGCATTGAAAAATGGCACTATGTTCGCTGTCAATAGGCAAAAGCTCACCACCATATTGCGCAACAGAATCCATAAATAATTGTCCTGACATTACCAAAGCTTCCTTATTTGCAAGCAATACTTTTTTCCCTGCTTTTAAAGCTGCCATAGTAGGAATTAAACCAGCAGAACCAGAAATAGCCGCCATTACAATATCTACTTCATCCTCTGATACAACACTGCACATTGCTTCCTGACCAGATAAAACTTTAGTATTAGGTGAAAGAGAAATTAACATCTCTTTAAGTGACCAAGCAGCAGCAGCAGTTCCCATAACAACATACTTAGGTTTCCATTTCATACAAAACGTTGACATTCTGCAAATGTTTTTATCTGCTATTAAAGCGAAAATAGAAAAATGATGTGAATATTGTTCAATTATTTTTAAAGTACTAAACCCTATTGAACCTGTTGCACCAAGAATTGTTACTTTATGCATAAAAAAAACCTTTGATTAGCATTAGATATAATAAGTTATATAATCCTTAAAATATAAGATAAAGAAAAGCAAACACTGGAAAAGCAGCAGCTAAACTATCAATACGATCTAAAATACCACCATGACCTGGGATAATACTGCCACTATCCTTGATACCTGATACCCGCTTAAACATGCTTTCTACAAGATCTCCCATAACTGAAACTACTATAGTAAAAAATATAATTACCGCCATAGAAATAGAACTTGAAAATTTAATACAAAAAAATTGAGAAAAAAAGTAAGATACCATCAGTGAAGTGACAACACCACCAATTAACCCTTCAATTGTTTTGTTAGGACTAACTAATGGAGCCATCTTGCTTTTCCCTATGATTTTCCCAAAAAAATAAGCTCCTATATCAACTGACCAAACAATTAGAAAAACAAATAACACTAACCTAGCCCCATAGCTAGAGTATGTATTAGATTCTACTGCTCTTAATAATAAAACACTCCAAAAAAAAGGGAGCAAAGTACATATTCCAAATACATGATGCAATGCACTTGAAAAGCACAAAAATTTACTTGAATTAGGATAAGTAATAACTAAAGCGCTAGCAATTAGCCACCAAATTACTCCAATAGCTAAGATCACATAGTGAATACTAATCTGCTTATTTAAAAAGATATTATTTAAAAAAATACCAGTTATATTGCAACCACTAAATATTAATGCTAGTATGATCAACTGAAGAGGATTAAATTTCCTTCTAAGAAACCGATGCCATTCAAAAAAAGCAAACATTATAATAGCAGATAAGAACATCACAAACATAAACCAAGGAAGTTTAAAGATTGCTATTACAACTAAAGGAAGCAAACACAATGCAGTAAAAATCCTTTGTTTCATTAAGTAAGTACCCTTTATTCACTTTCTATAAACGCTTGAACTTGCTTACTAGTGCAACCAAACCTTCTTTCACGTCCAATAAACCAAGTTACTGCATCAATTAAATTTTTTTCTTCAAACTCTGGCCAATAAACTGGTGTGAAATACATTTCTGCATATGCTAACTGCCAAAGCATAAAATTGCTAACCCTACATTCTCCGCTAGTTCTAATTAATAAGTCAATTTCAGGTATGCGTGATGTTATCAGATAATTAGAAATCATATTTTCACTGATATCCGAAGGGTGTATTTCTCCGGAATTTACCTTGATGGCAATCCTTTTCATCGTTTCAACAAGGTCCCATTTACCACCATAGTTTACTGCAATATTTATAATCATTCCTGTATTCATAGCTGTCATTCGTTCAGCTTGAATAATTTTCTTCTGCATTTTTTTATTAAACCGACTTTTATCACCAACAATTCTTAGACAAAGATTATGCTTATGCATATCATTAACTTCTGCAGACAATAATGTAATTAACAGTTCCATCAATACTTCTACCTCTTCCTTAGGTCTATGCCAATTTTCGCGGCTGAAAGCAAATAATGTAACCACCCCTATATCTAACTTAGCTGCAGCAGAAATAGTTTTTCTAATTGCGATTAAACCATTTTTATGACCGAATACCCGAGGTTTCCCCTGTGACTCAGCCCAACGACCATTACCATCCATAATAATTGCAACATGTTTAGGAAGGTTATCTTTAGAAAATTGAAACTGTTTCATAAAGGAATCTATAAAATAGTCTAAAGTAAAAATTAAAAAACAGTATAAAACACTATATCCTCACAATTACTTTCAAATATAACACTTAAAATTCTGTTAGCTCTGTTTCTTTTTTAACTAAAATAAGTTCAATTTCCTTTATTGATTTATTTGTTATGTTTTGGATTTCATCTTGCCCTCTTCTTTCTTCATCTTTTGAAATTTTTTTATCTTGCAGTAATATCTTCAGTTCACTATTCGCATCACGACGAATATTACGAATAGCAACACGTCCGCTTTCGATTTCAACGCGAACAATTTTTACTAAATTTTTTCGCCGCTCCTTTGTTAATGTAGGAATTGGAACACGAATAACTGTACCAGAAGACATTGGATTTAAACCTAAATCAGACTGAAGAATTGCCTTTTCTACTTTGGATACTAGTCCCTTATTAAAAACTGTAATTGCAAGAGTACAAGCATCTTCAGCAATAATATTAGCAATTTGATTTAAAGGAGTAACACTACCATAATATTCGACAGAAATACCAAATAAAATGCTAGGCTGTACACGTCCAGTACGGATCTTAGTAAGGTTATTTTTCAGTACTTCAATACTTTTATTCATACGCTCTTTTGCATTATTTTTAATATTAAAAATCATAGTATTACCTTAATATTATAGGAAATGTGTAACAAATATAAAAATGGTATAAACATATGCATTCTTCAATTTTATTCATTACAAATTAAAGTCCCTTTTGCTTTACCCATAACAACTTTGTATAACATTCCTGGCTTGTTCATGTTAAAAACATAAATTGGCATTTTATGATCCCGAGCTAATATAAAAGCTGATAGATCCATTATTTGTAATTCTTTTTTTATCACATCATTATAAGATAATTGTTTATATAACTTTGCTCCTGGATTACTTATAGGATCTTCAGAAAATATACCATCAACCTTCGTTGCTTTTAGAACTATATCAGCTTCAATTTCAATTCCTCGAAGACAGGCTGCAGAATCAGTAGTAAAAAATGGATTACCAGTACCAGCAGTAAAAATCAATACATATCCTTGATCTAACTGGTTAATAACATCAATAAAATTATAATTATCACATATACTATTTAAAGATATAGCAGATACTAATCGAGTTTTTATAGAAAGACGTTGAAAAGTATCATATAGCGCTAAACCATTCATGACGGTAGCTACCATACCCATATGATCAGCCATAATTCGGTTCATACCTGCTTTTTCAAGAGCTGCACCACGAAATAAATTACCACCACCTACAACAATACCAATTTGAACTCCAAGTTTAACTATCTCTTTTAATTCTTTAGCTATACGATGAAGAATAACAGGATCAATACCATATTTCTCTTTTCCCTGTAAGGCCTCTCCACTCAATTTTAATAAGATACGATGGTAAATTGGTTTTAGGTTCATTATCATGGAAATCACCCAGATTAATTAAAATCAGAATAAATTGTACTAACTCTAAATCAAACTAGGAAAAAAAAGACCGTGGCCTTAGCTACGGTCTAAAATAAGCTAGTCACAAAAATAAAAATTAATACTAATTTCTCTGAACTTGTGCTACTTCCTCAGCAAAGCTTATCTTTTGAGTTTTTTCTATACCTTCAGCTAGTTCCAAACGTATGAATTTAGAAACTGAAGTAAGATTTTCTTTAAGAATTTCACCTACTGTTTTTTTCGGTTCCATAACAAAATTTTGCGAAGTTAGAGAGATTTCATTCACAAACTTTTTCATACGACCTAATACAATCCTTTCTACAATTTCAGATGATTTATTTTCATTCATTGCAATTTCAAATTGAATGGCTTTTTCCTTCTCAAATAAGCTAACAGGTACATCTGTTGGATATAAAAATTCAGGTCGAGATGCAGCTATATGCATCGCTATATTCCTAAGTATCTCAGAATTTCCTTCCCCAGAAATTACAACACCAATCCTATTAGTGTGGCAATAAGATGCCAATACCTTACCCTTAACATATTTTACACGGCGAATATTAATATTTTCACCAAACTGAGCAACTAAACTAATACGCTCTCCTTCAAACTGAGTTTTTAGCTTTTCGATAGAAGGTTGAGAAATTAATGCTGCTTCAAGCACCTTATTTGAAAAAGCTATAAACTTTTTATCCTTAGCCACAAAGTCAGTTTGACAATTTACTTCAAGAATCACTGAAAGAGAATCACTTTTCTTAACTAATACAAGTCCCTCTACTGCAATGCTAGCACTTTTTTTCTCTGCGGTTAATACACCAGACTTACGCATATTTTCAATTGCTACTTCTATATTAGCATTCGCTTTAATAAGAGCTTGCTTGCATTCCATCATACCAGAACCGGTACGCTTACGTAATTCCATCACTAAATTAGCATTTACATGGACCATTCCATCATTTCCTTAATTTTATTTAAATCAGAAGGCTAAATTGGTAGAACTACAAAACAAATAACTTCTGATTTTTTTAAAAAATACTATTTAAGCCTCTATAAAACTATCTTCATCTTCAGAAGTAAGAATTGGAAATACATCTTTATTATGTCGACTATCAATAATAGTTTTAGTCACAGCATTTAAGTAAAGCCGTATTGACCGAATTGCATCATCGTTTCCTGGAATAATAAAATCAACACCATCTGGATCAGAATTAGTATCAACAATGGCATATACTGGGATGCCTAGTTTATTTGCCTCTGAAATAGCAATACGTTCATGAGTAGCATCAATGATAAATAAAGCATCTGGTAAACCACCCATATCCTTAATACCACCAAGAGATTTTTCTAATTTTTGCATTTCACGAGTTCGTATTAATGCTTCTTTCTTAGTTAATTTACTAAAAGTACCGTCCTGTGCTTGCGATTCTAAGTCTTTTAAACGCTTAATAGATTGACGAACAGTTTTATAATTAGTTAACATACCACCTAACCAACGATTATTAACATAAAATTGTTCACTTAAAGAAGCAGTCTCCCTTACTATTTCAGAAGCGGCACGTTTAGTACCAACAAAAAGAATTTTGCCTTTCTTATCACTAATTCTAGATAATGAAGCTAAAGCTGTTTTAAACATTGGAAGTGTTTTTTCTAAATTGATAATATGAACTTTATTACGTGAACCAAAAATAAATGGATCCATTTTTGGGTTCCAATAACGAGTTTGATGACCAAAGTGAACACCGGCTTTAAGCATGTCACGCATTGATATATGTACCATTATAAAAATCCTCAATGGGGTTAAAACCTCCATATTTCCATGCACCTGACCTTTTTTACTTTCTAATATTAAGCTTAAAGGCACCCCGAAGCATGTGTCGAAATATGTGTGAATTTAGAAAACAATTCCCATATTATATCAAATATAAGGAAAATCAACAAAATAACCTAATTTTATCATTCTCTAATAATATAACTATTTATAATATATTTCTATAAAATTTTAATAGCAATGAAGAGTTTTTAACTTTAGAAGTTGATTTTTTATATTTTAAATATGCATAGCTAATCTACACATTCTTACTTTTTCCTGTTATCATTTTAGAAATTACTACCCTTAGAAGAAAAGATAAGTTTATGTCTATAAAGATAAAAACAGCTGAAGAAATAGAAAAAATACGAAAAGCAAGTAAAGTTGCTGTTGAAATACTTGAAATGATAGAACCTCATATTCAGGAAGGTGTTACAACTAATACTCTTAATCAGATTTGCCATGATTATGCTTTAAAAAATCGAACTTACCCTGCTACACTCGATTACTATGGTTTTCCTAAATCAATCTGTACATCGATTAATCACATTGTTTGTCATGGTATTCCAGCAAATAAAGATAAATTTAACAGCAAAGGGATAATGAAACCAGCAGTTTTAAAAAATGGAGATATAATTAATATTGATGTAACTGTGATTGCTCCAGATGATAAAAATGCAGATCTCTTAACACGTCCTATAGGTTACTATGGTGATACATCAAAAATGTTTTTAGTAGGTCAAGAAGAAGTATCCCAAGCTAATAAACGATTGTGTATGGTTGCCCAAAAAGCCTTATATATCGGAATTAAAAAGGTTAAACCAGGAGTTAAAATTGGTGAAATTGGTAGTGCTATTGAAAAGTATATTAAAGAAAATAATAAACTAAATCCACGATCTAAATATTCTATTGTAAAGGATTTTTGTGGCCATGGTATTGGTAATGAATTCCATGAGGAACCACAAATAATGCACTATAAAAATGATAATTCATATCTCCTAAAAAAAGGAATGTGCTTTACTATTGAACCAATGATAAATGCTGGCAAGTCTAATTGCATTATTGATTCCGATGATAATTGGACTGTTTATACAGAAGATGGAAAAAATTCTGCACAATGGGAACATACTATATTAGTGACATCTAGTGGTTATGATATTTTGACTCTGCGAACTGAAGAAACTATTTCTTAGTTAAGATAACTTACCAAGATAAGTACTTGCTTAAACAAAAACATAAAAAAATCGCTATCATTGCTCAATAAAGAAATAATTTAAAATTTATATTATTTCTAATTTAAAAATAAAGTGCTATGAATTCATATGTGCACAAGAATCCAACCTGAATGTTTTCCAACAAAATATAAAATCACACTAGCTATCATACCAGCAACAATATCATCAATCATAATACCTAGGCCTCCATTTATATTTTTATCTAACCAACTAATTGGCCATGGTTTTAGAATATCTAAAACACGAAAAACAATGAAACCAGCTAGTAACCACTTCCAATCGATTATCGAAATATTTAAGAAAGGTAAAACCGACATAGTAACCCAGAAACCAATAAACTCATCCCATACAATTGAAGCATGATCTTGACCACCTATATCGTCAGAAACAACTTGACACGCCTTAATTCCTAATATAAATAAAATTATTATAATAAAAATATAAATAAATAGAGATAACTGAACTAAAATAAAGAGAAAAGGTATTGAAACCAAAGTACCTATAGTTCCAGGACTTATAGGAGATAAGCCACTATAAAATCCTGTTGCAATAAAATGCCAAAAACATTTAGAAGAAATAGGGGAGAAAAAACTACTCATGCTTTACCTTAAAATGGTCGTAACCATCTAACGTCCAGTTAAGAAGTTTTCCTTGGTTATGCAACTGAAATATCCCTGATTGTTTGATTTTACCAATACAAGATACCTTTACACCTAGATGTACTAAGCGCTGTTCGAGCATTTTTTTTTTCTGATCTGGAACAGTAAAACATAATTCATATTCTTCTCCACTACTTAATGCATACTTCCAAGCTCGAGATATACAGCCAACAAATTTAATAAGTTCAGGTGATACTGGTAATAATGATACATCAATTGAGGCACCAACTTGAGAACGTTCAAGAATATGATTTATATCAAGAATAAGACCATCTGAAATATCAATAGCTGCACTTGCGATATCCAATAACATTTTTCCAACTAGCACTCGAGGAGTTGAAAGATAATGTCTTCTTTCTAATTCTTTAGCAAATGGATGCTTTCTTAATGCAGTATCTAAAATTACACTTAGGCCAGCTTTACTATCACCTAAATTACCAGTTACATAGATCCAATCACCAATAGCAGCACCACTCCGCTTTAAGGCTTTATTTTTTGGTAAAAAACCTTGTACAGTTAAAGTTAAACTTAATGAACCTTTTGTAGTATCACCACCAATCAGCTGAATACCAAAATGATTCGCTATTTTAAAAAATGAATCACAAAATGGTGTTAGCCAAGCTTCATAGAAATCTGGAATAGTTAAAGCAAATGAGCACCAACTAGGTGTAGCTCCCATTGCAGCTAAATCACTAATAGAAGATGATAATGCTTTATGTGCAACTAAAGCAGGATCAGCAGTTGATAAAAAGTGAGTCCCAGCAACAAGCGTATCCGTACTAATCGCAATTAAAAAGTTCTCGGGAGCCTGTACTAATGCACAATCATCTCCTAAAGAAAGGATAACATCACTACGATTAGATTGACGGCTAGAAAAAAAATCATTAATTAAATTAAATTCACTGGACATATACTTTAGGGGAATACATATTAATTAATAAATGTAAGAAATATCACTGAACATGACTAACTTTATCAAGTATCCCATTCACAAATTTATAGCTATCCTCTGCAGCAAATAATTTGGCTAGTTCGATTGCTTCATTTATCACTACTTTGTAGGGAATACTACAATACTTCATTTCATATATAGCAATTCTAAGTAATGCTAATTCCATCATGCCTAAGTCTTTGATTGAACGAGATAAATATGGGTAAATCCAGCGATCCAATTCTAGATGGCTTAATATAACACCTGATAATATACGGCGAAAATAAGTGACATCTGTCTCCGGCATAGAGAGAGAAGGTTCTAACGCGTGATATTTTTCCTCTTCATATTTATCAGCAGATAAAAAGTGCTTTTCAATTATAGCAAGATCAAACCTAGTGATCTGCCAGGAATAAATAGCTTGCAAAGCAAATTGACGTGCATTTCGACGAGAAACAGCTTTCACAGGTCCCTCACAAAGAATTAATTTTTGATAAAACATCAATCATCTCAAGAAGACTTAATGCAGCTTCTGCACCTTTGTTTCCAGCTTTAGTCCCTGCTCGTTCAATTGCCTGATCAATTGTATCAACAGTTAAAACACCAAATGCTATTGGAATACCGTATTGCAAAGATATTTTTGCTAAGCCTGAATTACATTCTGAACATACATATTCAAAATGTGGAGTTCCACCTCTTATTACTGTACCAAGCGATACAATTCCATCATATTGATCTACTTGAGCTATCTTTTGGGCAACAAGAGGGAGTTCTATCGCACCAGGACAATACACTGCAGTAATTTTCTCTTCACTGATTTGCCCATAACGCTTTAAAACGTCAACTGCACCAGAAAGAAGACTTTCATTAACAAAACTATTGAAACGAGAAATAATAACAGCAATCTGTGCATTTGATGAGGAAAAAACGCCTTCAATAATTTTCATAAATTAAATTTCTCTACTTTAATTCTTGGTGTTATAAATTAACAACTCTCAAAAATAAAAAATAATCATTCGTAAATATACTCAACAACACTTAAACCAAAAGCTGAAAGTGCACGGTATTTTTGAGGAGTCGAAGCAAGTAAACGCATATTGCTGACCCCTAAATCTGATAAAATTTGTGA
This sequence comes from Candidatus Photodesmus katoptron Akat1, assembly GCF_000478685.1. Lineage (GTDB taxonomy): Bacteria > Pseudomonadota > Gammaproteobacteria > Enterobacterales > Vibrionaceae > Vibrio > Vibrio anomalopis. The sequence goes on from NZ_AMSD01000001.1 coordinate 455,439, forward strand.
TCCTATACCAACTCTTCGTGAATTATCTTGCTTTTTAACTTGTACAAGATTTAAGTTGCCTTCATCTTGTTTTGAAAACAATTTTGTACGATGAATTAAAAAATCACTAGTTCCTCCACTGCCAAGAATAACCAAGATACCACCATCCTCAGCTATTCTCATCATCGCTTGATCGATATTCCAAGCAGATTCTGTCTTATTACGAGTACTGTGCAAAATATCACTGAAAAAATCTTGAATATGAACACGAACAAGAGGAATATTTTTCTTTAAAGATCCTTTTTTTAGCGCATAGTGTAACTCGCTGTTTATTGTATCACGAAAAACAAACAATTCAAATTGTCCAAATTTTGTTGGTAATTTACATTTAGCTACACGCTCAATAGTAGTTTCTGTATTATTCCGGTATTCAATTAGATCTGTTATTGTCCCTAGTTTAATATCATGCTTCTGAGAAAATTTCTCTAAATCTGGGCGACGAGCCATAGTACCATCTTCATTGAGAATTTCTACAATTACGGAAGCAGCTTCAAAACCTGCTAAACGAGCTAAATCACAACCAGCTTCAGTATGCCCAGCTCGAGTTAATACACCACCATTTTGAGAAATTAATGGAAAAATATGACCAGGTTGAACAAGATCAGTAGGTCTTGCATTTTTAGCAACAGCAGCTTTCACAGTCATAGCACGATCAGCTGCAGAAATACCAGTTGTTACACCCTTTGCAGCTTCAATTGAAATAGTAAAATTAGTAGTATATGGAGCATTATTATTTTGCACCATAGGGGGCAAACCTAAATATTCACAACGCTCTTTTTCTAAAGTTAAGCAAATCAATCCACGACCATGCATTGCCATAAAATTAATTGCTTCTGGAGTAATTAGCTCTGCTGCTATAATTAGATCACCTTCATTTTCACGGGATTCATCGTCCATTAAAATAACCATTTTCCCCAGACGAATATCTTCAATAATTTCTTGTGTTTTACTTATTGACATAGTCTGCTCCTATGAGTACCCTTATCCGCTATACATCCCTAACGAATAAAATTCTATACCTAAATTGGTAGACAGATTTTTATTACTCATCTCAGTTCTTATAAAAGCTATAGCAGGGAATAGCTAAGTAGTTGATTCCTAAGTTAGAGTTAAAGCTAGCTCTAGCTTTAACTTAGAAAGACTAAAAACTAGGTTAGTTTTGCTGCTAGCCCTAAATAATAATAGTGAAAAAAACATTTGCGCGCAAAGTAACCAAGTATAAGTATAAGTATAGTTTGACCCTAATATTGTAAATTCATTTGTATTTATGATAGACTAAAAATCAACTGAATTAGAGTTTTTTTTTGACTTAATCGTTGCAATAATGCGAATATCCTCACCTATCTGTCGAATATCTGAAAAACGTAGCTCTAGAATATCAGAAATTTTTTTTATACTTAATTCTCCAAATAAACCAAGACTATCATTACCCATTATTTTAGGTGCTAAATATAATACTAGCTCATCAATCAAATCCAATTTTATTAATGAATTTGCTAATGTTTGACCAGCTTCTACCCAGAGTTCATTGATGCTATGTTCTTTAGCTAGAAACATAAGCATTCTTACTAGATCAAATTGTTTATTTATATTAATAGGAATGTTAATATTCCCTGGCAATGAATTTACAATAAATAAAGGACCACCAAATGTTTTGAACAAATTTAAATTATCATGTAATTTTTCTGAATAATCCAAAATAACACGAAGAGGCTGACGAACTTTTGATTGAGGTAAGTGAGCCCTAATAGATTCTGGAAGCTCACTCCATCGAACATTAAGTGATGCATTATCATTAATTACAGTTTTACTAGTTGATAAAATTGCACTAGATCTAGCACGAAAACCTTGAACATCTCTTCTAGCGTGTACAGAAGTAATCCATTGACTTCTTCCATTAAATAATGCAGTCTTCCCATCAATACTAGCTGCCATTTTTAACCTTATAAATGGCATTCCAGTCTTCATCCGTTTTATAAAACCAACATTTAAAGCTTCAGCATCAGATTGAAGTAATCCAACTTCTACTTCTATACCTGATTTTTTTAATATTAATATGCCTCGTCCAGATACTTTAGGATTTGGATCTTGCATTGCACACACAACTTTTATTACTTTAGCTTTAATAAGAGCTTTAACGCATGCGGGAGTCTTACCATAATATGAACATGGTTCTAAAGTAACATAAACTGTTGCACCAATAGCTTGATGACCAGCAACATTTAAGGCATGAATTTCAGCATGGTAACTTCCGGCTTGATAATGAAACCCTTCTCCTACTATTTTTCTATCTTTCATAATGACGCAACCAACATTAGGATTAGGATCCGTTGTATAAAATCCGCGTTTTGCTAATTCAATTGCTCTTAACATCATTTGATGATCTACATATGAAAACTGTTTCATATTAATTAAAGTATATCTAAATTGATTCAACATGTTAGCATTTTATAGTAACTTAAATGCTTTACTGATTAAATAAATAAAAACTTGTACGTTTAATAAATTAATGCTAGTAAATATATTTAATTTTCTCAACTCAACTAGTTTGGTCTTAATTAAAAAACCTTGCTTCCTGGGTCTATCAAGATAAAAATGACTATAATGAGATAAGCTTATAAAATTTAATAAATAACTCTAAGTTTGTAGAAAAGTATTAGTGATGATATTATTAGAATATAGCTTAGTTATATTAATTCACATTATTGAGCGATTGACTTGATTCTTGAAGTTATTTTTATCTGAGATAAGACGTTAATTTTAGATTTCATCATAGTAATATGGAAATTGTGAATAGACAGATATAAAAAAAGTAGCAGTTGGAACCATTGAACAGCAAATATTATTCGTTATGAATAATATTTAAGATTTTTAAAACTAAACCGTTATCTTAACTACTACGAAGAAGGTTACTTTATTATTTTTTAAAACAATTGGAGAGATACTATGGCAGTAAGTGTAAATACAAACGTATCAGCAATGACAGCACAGCGTTATCTAAATAATGCAGACAATGCTCAAAAGATATCAATGGAACGTTTATCTTCTGGCTTTAAGATTAATAGTGCTAAAGATGATGCAGCAGGCCTTCAAATTTCAAATCGTTTAAATGTACAAAGTCGTGGTCTGGATGTTGCTATACGTAATGCAAACAATGGTATTTCTATTGCACAAATTGCTGAAGGAGCGATGAAAGAAACAACTAATATTTTGCAACGCATGCGTGATCTATCTCTACAATCAGCTAATGGTTCTAACTCTAAATCAGAGCGTATCGCTATACAAGATGAAGTGAGATCTCTTAATGATGAGTTAAATCGTATTGCTGAAACAACATCTTTTGGTGGTAATAAGCTACTTAATGGAAATTTTTCTACTAAATCTTTTCAAATTGGAGCAAACAATGGTGAAGCAGTAATGCTTAGTCTTAATAACATGCGTAGTGATAACTCTGAAATGGGTGGCACTAGCTATAAAGCAAATAATGGGAAAAGTAAAGATTGGTCTATACAGGCTGAGAGGAATGATTTGGCAATTACTTTAACAGACAAAGAAGGTCAGGAGCAAATCATTAATATAGAAGCTAAAATTGGAGATGATATTGAAGAGTTAGCAACCTATATAAACGGGCAAACAAATATGGTGAAAGTTTCTGTGAATGAGAATGGAGAATTACAAATATTTGCTGGTAGTGATAAAGTAGTAGGAGAAGTTTCTTTTAGTGGAACCCTTGCTGATGAATTCGATATGCAAATAGGCAAAAAGGTAGTAGTTAATGCTATTGATGTAACATCTGTAGGTGGTGCACAAGAGTCTGTTGGAATTATTGATTCTGCACTACAATATGTAGATAGCCATCGAGCAGAGCTAGGTGCTTTCCAAAACCGTTTAGAACATGCTATAACTAACTTGGAAAACATTAATGAAAATGTAAATACTTCTAAAAGTCGATTAAAAGATACTGATTTTGCAAAAGAAACTACTGCACTGACTAAATCCCAAATTTTATCTCAAGCTTCAAGTTCTATTCTTGCACAAGCTAAGCAGGCACCGAATGCAGCGTTAAGTTTACTTGGATAAATTTATATTTCATTTCTTAGTTATCAGTTGCATGAATGAATAAGCACCACTAAAAAACCTAGCCATCATTACATTATTTTGGCTAGGTTTTTTAAAAGGTTTCATAAGATAAACATATTTAAACGGGAAAAGCTTCGAAATTAATTATTATTATGTAAGTCACTATTTAATTGTACTACAAGATTATTTTTTAGACATTCAATTTGACCAGTAATAGAATTACGACGAAATAACAAATCAGGAACATTCGAAAGAGTATATGCTTTCACAACTTTTACTCTTTTATGTAAGGTATTTAGAATTAATACTTTTGAACCTGCAGTCAAATATAAACCAGCTTCAATAATACAACGATCACCTAGTGGAAAACCAATACCTGAATTAGCACCTAACAATGCATTCTTACCAATAGAAATAACTGAACAACCTCCTCCAGATAGTGTACCCATTATGGAAGCACCACCACCTATATCAGTTCCAACACCTATTATTACACCTGAAGAAATACGACCTTCCACCATATTCATACCAAGAGTACCCGCATTAAAATTAATAAAACCTTCATGCATAACAGTTGTCCCTTTACCTAAATAGGCTCCAAGTCGAACACGAGATGCATCTGCAATGCGAACTCCAGAAGGAACAATATAATCTACCATTTTTGGGAATTTATCTATGCAATTTACAGTTAAAGAATTTCCTTGCCCCCGTGCTTTAATTTGATATTCAACCAACTCTGGAAGATCAATAGGTCCCTTATTTGTCCAAGCTATATTATGCAATAATGCAAAGATACCATCTAATATAACATTATTAGGTTTAACTAAACGGTGTGAAATTAGTTGCAATTTTAAAAAAACTTCAGCTATAGACTCAGGTTTTTTATCTACTTCAAGAGCAACTAAAATAAAAGATTGATTAGGTAGTAGAGATTTCTCTGAAAAACCTATACTTCTATTATTACTATATGTTTTGAATGTATTTGCTAATTTATCAGCTTGAAGATTAGAAAGCTCAATAACAGTATTACCTTTCCAAAAATAAGTGACTTCTTTTGCTGAATTAACTAAACAATCACTTGGTTTAAGAATAGGCTGAGGGAAAAATGCTTCAATTATCTTTCCATCACGATTTTTGGTAGCAATACCGAAAGCTAATGAAAAGTAAGACATGTCTAATTCTCCATATAAACTAACTATCAAAAAAAACTACCTAAAAATAACATTTATGCAAGTAAAAAGCCCGAATAAAAATCCGGACCTTAAATCTTTTTATTAATAAAGGATATCACTTAGAAGATGCTATCTATCTAAATCTTTTATATATTTAGATAAAAATTGTGCAACACCTATTGGAGACGCTTTCATACCAGTCTTTCCTTCCTTCCATTGAGCTGGACAAACTTCACCATTTTGTTCATGAAAATTTAAAGCATCTACCATACGTAACATCTCATCAATATCACGTCCTAGTGGAAGATCATTAATTACTTGATGACGTATAATCTGGTTCTCATCTATTAAAAAAGAAGCACGGAATGCTACACCTTCTACTGAATATTCTACTCCATATCCTTTACAAATCTCATGTTTAATATCAGCAACTAAAGGATACTTCACTGGACCAATACCACCATCCTTAATAGCTATCTTACGCCACGCATTATGAGAAAACTGAGAATCTATAGATACACCAATTACCTCTACACCTTTTTCTTTAAAAAGATGAAACCGTTTATCAAATGCAATCAGCTCTGATGGACAAACAAAAGTAAAATCCATCGGATAAAAGAAAAGAACTGATTTCTTACCTTTCGTAAATTCAAAAAAATTAAAATCATTAATAATTTCTCCATTTCCTAACACTGCTGCTGAAGTAAAATCAGGAGCCTTGCATCCAACTAATACCATTTTTTATCTCCTAAATATAAATAAATAACCAAGGAATAATATAACTTAAGCATATCCCCTTCCTTTTATTATATTGTATCAGAAGATTATGATACAGTTCGTAGCACTTAAAGACTAGTAACACTAAACAAAATACGACATTTTAGTGATACCGATAGAAAATATTATGAAATATTCTAGCTTACTTACCTGTATTGTTCCTCTCATTGTATCATGTTCTTCTATTCAGCAAGAAACACAGATTAACTTTTCACCTCAAATAATACTAAATAAAATTTACCCAACTAAAAAGAATACTTTTTTTTAATAAGCAAAGATACAAGGCTAACACAGTACATTGGATTAGTTGAAAAATCTTTTTTTAATTCTAAAAAAAACTTATCCATACTAAACAAAACATACGTATCACTGTTGAAAACCTCCTTATAACACAATTCAACGCACAAGGATTTCATCACCAAATAAACAGCCAAAATATAATTGAAATGGAAATTCAAGAAGTGCTTATCAGACTAAAAAGACATATGTTACAAAATAGAATAAATGCTAAATCAACCATTCTGATCACCGCTAAAACACCGATAGGTAAATTAATAAAGACTTACAATGCTAAAATAGAAAGAACATTCGTTCTTAATGAAGTAAATAATACAATTGAAACAATACTAAACGAAATGATAAGTATAGTTTTAATGAAAATATATACTGATTATGAATTACAAGACTATATGAGAAAATATTTCTAACTATTTTTCATATCATACGAATGCATATTTTTTATTAGATTTTATCTAATAAAAAATGAAGATGTATTATCCATAGTAGATTTGTCTGTTAAATAATTTTATTACAGTTAACTGTTCCATCAAATAATTATTACAAAATAATTCTGCTTTTTCAGTAAAATCGTTGATGTTACATATCAAGTTTTTTAGTAGTAATACAATTTTTATTAATAAAAATGCTATACTCAAGCAAAATATCATTCAGGAAGAATATTTATGATCATTGTAACTGGTGGTGCTGGTATGATTGGTAGCAATATTATTAAAGCACTCAACAGAAGAAATATAACAAATATTTTAGTTGTAGATGATTTTAAAAATGGCAAAAAATTTCGAAATCTAGTAGACCTTGATATTAGTGACTATCTAGACCGTAATGATTTTTTATTGAAAATTACAGCTAACAAAAAAACTTTAGGTCAAATTGACGCTATTTTTCATGAAGGTGCATGCGCTGTAACTACAGAATGGGATGGTCACTACATGATGTTGAATAACTATGAGTATTCAAAAAAGCTACTTCATTATTCATTAGAATATAAAATTCCTTTCCTCTATGCATCTTCATCTGCTACTTACGGTAAAAAAAAGGTATTTATTGAAAATAAAGAATATGAAGGAGCTATTAATATTTATGGATACTCTAAGCAACAATTTGATAATTATGTTCGAAAAATATGGGAAACATCTAAAATTAATAATGAAAAGTTATCACAAATAACTGGCTTTCGTTACTTTAATGTTTATGGACCTCATGAACAACATAAAAATTCAATGGCTTCAATTATTTTTCATTTTAATCGTCAAATAAATTCAGGAGAAACTTTAAAAATATTTGAAGGTAGTAAAAAATTTCAACGAGATTTTGTATATGTAGAAGATGTAGCTGAAGTCAATTTATGGTTTATGAAAAATAAAATATCTGGTATTTTCAATGTAGGAACAGGCAAGGCCACATCGTTTTATAACATAGCTAAAACAATGGTTGAATACTATGGAAAAGGTGAGATTGAAACTATTCCATTTCCAGAACATTTAAAAGATTCTTACCAAAGTTTTACTGAAGCAAACTTAACAAAACTTCGTTCAATTGGTTGTAAGCATAAATTCAAAACAGTCAAAGAAGGTATATTAGAGTATATGAAAATTATTAATAGGAAATAAATTTCCTGATTTTTTTGGGAATAAATAAAGAGGAAATAAATTTTTTAATTAACAAAATGCTTTTTTGTTATACCTAATTTTAGTGCTAATGATGATGCAATATAAATTGAAGAATAGGTACCAATAATGATACCAAGACAAAGGGCAATCGCAAAACCATGAAACGTAGTACCACCATATGTGAATAATGCGATAACTACGAATAAGGTAGTTCCAGAAGTAATCAAAGTACGATTTAGTGTTTGAGTGATTGAATTATTGATTATGTCATCTGGCGACAAGGTTAAATTTGGTTTGTAATTGCAGTTTTCTCGAATGCGATCAAAAATAACAACAGTATCATTAAGTGAATATCCAATTACTGTTAGCAACGCTGCAATAATTGTCAAATCGACCTCAATTTGCATTATAGAAAATATACCTAGTGTGATTATCAAGTCATGCACTAACGCTAATATAGCTCCTATTGCTAGACGCCATTCAAAACGAATTGAAACGTACAATAATATGCAGATTAATGAAAAAATTATAGCAAGAATACCAGATTCTTTTAATTCATTACCTACAACTGGCCCAATAAATTCAACCCGGCGAATTTTTACGTTTTCATCATTACCATGTTTAAGAGCATTCAGGACTTGAATTCCTAAATCCTGATTATGATCTGACTGAAACCGGATCATTATATCATGAGAAGAACCTAAATGTTGCACAATTACATTATTATTAAAAAAATCTTTTTCATTTAAAATAGACCGTACGCTAGCTAAATTCACTGGATTTTTAAATCTAACTTCAACTAATGTACCACCAGTAAAATCTAAACCTAAATTTAACTGCCTAGTTAAAATAGAGAAAATAGAAATAACTATTATTGAGATAGAGAAAAAAGATGAAACCTTTATCCAACGCATAAAGTCTATGCTCTTTCTTTCTAATTTCATAATTTGAAACATTATAGCTCCTAATTTTAGATAGAAAGTTTACTAATATTTCTACTACCATAAAGCAAATTTACAATACAACGTGTACCTATAATTGCTGTGAACATTGAAGTTAAAATACCAATCGATAATGTTATAGCGAAACCTTTTATTACGCCAGTACCAATAACAAATAAAACTACTGCAGTAATTAATGTTGTTAAATTAGCATCAGTAATAGTACTAAATGCATTTTTATAACCATAGTGAATAGCTTGCTGAGGATTACAACCATTACGTAACTCTTCTCTAATTCTTTCAAATATTAATACGTTAGCATCAACTGCCATACCAACAGTTAATAGAATACCTGCAATGCCTGGTAATGTCATAGTTGCACCAGGTATCATTGACATTATTCCAATAATCAGAACTAAATTGCTAACTAGTGCTATATTTGCAATCAAGCCAAACTTACGGTAATAAAATAAGGTAAATAATATCACTGACAAAAACCCACAAACGCATGCCATAATCCCTTTTTTTATATTTTCCTTACCCATAGAGGCACCAATAGTACGTTCTTCAATAATTGAAATAGGGGAATTTAAAGTTCCAGCACGAAGTAACAAAGCAAGGTTTCGTGCTTCTGAAATAGAGCGGATACCAGTAATACGAAAATTACGTCCTAACACTGATTGTATGCTTGCTTGATTAATAATCTTTTCATGCTTAGTTAAAATTCTTTTTTCAGAAAATTTATCAATATCGCTCTCATATTCGGTAAATACAGTTGCTATTAATTTCCCAATATTATGACGGGAGAATGTTAGCATTTTTTCTCCACCCTGTTGATCTAATGAAATATTTACCTCGGGACGACCATATTGATCTACAATTGCATTAGCATCAATAATACTTGAACCATCTAGAATAACAGCTTTTTTTAATACTATAGGATAACCGTGCTGGTCTTGTTTAATTTCACTATCCATTGGCACTTTATTAACAGAAAAAGTTTCATCATTATCAACCTCACGAAATTCAAGAACAGCTGTTGCACCTAGAATTTGTTTTGCATGTGCTATATCTTGTACGCCTGGTAACTCAACCACAATCCGACTTAATCCTTGTCGGTAAACTAATGGTTCTGAAACTCCTAGCTCATCAATTCGATTACGTAAAATAACAATATTCTGTTCAACCGCATTATTACGAATTTCTTTTAAATAACCTTCAGTAAAAGTGGCTAATATTGAAAAACGATTATCAATACTTGAATCAATAAAGGTCATATTAGGGTATTTTAACTTAAGCGATTGTTTTGCTTTAATTAATTGCTTCTTATCATAAAATAAAATCTCTAATGAACTTTTATTATCTAAAAGATGAATTCTCTGGTACCGAACCTTTTTTTCACGTAATTCACTACGGAATTCTTCTTTTCTTTGAGTAGTAATCTTCATTATTCCTTCATCAATCTCGACTTCCATTAAAAAATGGACACCTCCACGAAGATCTAAACCAAGCTTCATTGGATTTGCGCCAATTGCTTTCAACCAATTAGGTGAAGAGGAAACAAGCTTTAAAGAAACAATTTGATTTTTACCAAGTACTTCACTGATAATTTTTCGAGCATCACTTTGGTTATTCTCATCATTAAAAAAATTAACAAGAATTGCCCCATCCTTTATAGAAATAGACTTATAAGCAAGATTATGCTGACTTAGGGAAGAACGAATAGTATCTACTAACGATAAATCTAAAGGTACTCCTTGTTTCTCTTTGATTTGAATAGAAATACTCTCACTATATAGATTTGGAAGTGCATATAAAGATATAATAGAAAATAGGAAAAGTACTAATAAATATTGCCATAATGAATAACGATTGAGCAAATCCTCCTCCCACAAAACTATTCTATAAAGATTTTAATGTCCCTTTTGGTAATAAGGTAGTAATAAAACTTTTCTGAATAAGAACTTCATTATTCTCATTTAATTTAATTGAAACACAATCACTATTTTCTGATATTTTTATTATTTTACCAACTAATCCACCACTTGTAAGTACTTCATCACCTTTAGTAATTGAGGAGATAAGTTTTTTATGCTCTTTAATGCGTTTAGATTGAGGACGGTAAATTAAAAAGTAGAAAACTAAAGCAAATACACCTAGCATGATCAACATTTCATAACCAGAACCAGATGTATAGCCTTTTGCCTCTGCATGAACTTGAGGAATAAACATTTATTTTCACCAGTATTTCTCATGGCAACCTAGATTGGGTCTTAATTTTAACTTTTCAAGGAATATAAATCTCTAATTGTGATCAATATTCAAAAAAATAGGATGAATAGATAGCTCTTTTAAAATTCATTGCTAATTAAATTCTGGTACGTTTTTATTTTGAGACAAATAAAAATTTTCTACAAATAAATTAAAATAATTTTCATTAATTGCTCTACGAATATCTTTCATTAAACGTTGATAATAATGCAAATTATGGATAGTATTTAAACGCATACCTAATATTTCTTTGCAACGATCTAGATGATGTAAATAAGATATTGAATAATTTTGGCAAGTATAACAATCACAATTTGGATCAATTGGCTTGTTATCCATTTTATGTTTTGCATTACGAAGTCTGATTATACCAGTATCTATAAATAAATGACCATTACGGGCATTTCTTGTTGGTATAACACAGTCAAACATATCAACTCCACGACGAACACCCTCAACTAAATCTTCAGGTTTCCCTACTCCCATCAAATAACGCGGTTTATTTTCTGGAAGTAAAGTACAAGTATGATCTAGTACACGATACATGACAGATTTAGATTCTCCTACAGACAAACCACCAATGGCGTAACCATCAAAACCAATCTTTACTAATTCTTTAACTGAAATATCACGTAACTCATTATAAATACTACCTTGGACAATTCCAAATAATGAGTTGGTATTACCAATCTTATTAAAATGAATACGAGAGCGCTGTGCCCAACGTAACGACATTCTCATTGAGTTATTTGCATCCTCATATGTTGTTGGGTAAGGTGTACATTCATCGAAAATCATTACAATATCGGAACCCAAGTTTTTTTGAATTTCCATAGATTTTTCAGCACTTAAAAAAATCTTATTACCATTTACTGGATTACGAAAATAGACACCATCTTCAGTTACTTTACGAATAGCAGAAAGACTAAATACCTGAAAACCACCAGAATCGGTTAAAATAGGACGCTTCCAGTTCATAAAATGATGCAAATCACCATGCATCTTTATTACATCTTGACCAGGTCTCAACCATAAATGGAAAGTATTACCGAGCAAAATTTCAGCACCTGTGTTTTTTATTTCCTCTGGGGTTACTCCTTTAACAGTCCCGTAAGTACCAACAGGCATAAATGCAGGAGTTCTCACTATATCACCATATTTAAAGGTTAGTTGACCAAGTCGTGCTTTATTGTTTTTTTCTTTAGTTCATATTTCAAGTTCTTCACAAATCCATAATCTATTCTTAAATTATTGATATCTCATTAAATAATGACGGTATAAAAAAGTTTAATCTATACAAGTTTTTCTAGTAGCGAACATTGAATCACCATAACTAAAAAAACGATATCTATTCTTTACTGCATATTGATAAGCAGACATAACATGATTATAACCAGATAATGCACTTACTAACATGATCAAAGTTGATTTGGGCAAATGAAAATTAGTAACTAAACAATCTACCAGTTGATACTTATAACCTGGAAAAATAAAAATTTTCGTATCGCCACAAAATGGCATCAAATCGGTGTTTTTTTTTAAAGCATTTTGCGCAACACTTTCTAAAGAACGTGCAGAAGTAGTACCAATAGCAATAATACGACCTCCTCGTGCTTTAGCAGAACGAATAGCATCAATTGTAATCTTTTTTACTTCAACATACTCTGAATGCATTTTATGTTCATTAATTTTATCTACTTTTACTGGATAAAATGTACCAGAACCAATGTGTAAGGTTACATAAGCGAATTTAATACCTTTTTTTTTTATTTTTTCAAGAAAAACCTCATCAAAATGCAAACCTGCTGTTGGCGCTGCAACTGCTCCTAACTTTAGATTATAAACTGTTTGGTAACGTTCCTTATCAATAGCTGTATCTAATCGAGAAATATACGGTGGAAGCGGAACATGACCAATATGATTTAGAACATTTAATACCGATTCTCCATTATTGAAACAAAGCTTAAATAGTGCACTATGGCAATCAATAACTTCAACCTCATATTCATCATTTTTACCTAAAAATAACGTACTGGAAATCTTAGGCAATTTGGAACAGTACACGTGTGCAAGAACAGTACTTCTATTTAATATTCGCTCGATTAAAACTTCCAGTTTCCCACCAGTTTTTTTTCGACCAAACATGCGGGCTGGCATAACACGGGTATTATTAAATACCATTAGATCTCCTTGTCTAACTAAATCTAAAAGTGCTGTAAATGAACTATCTCTCAATGAGCCAGTATTGCCATTTAACTGTAAAAGTCGACTAGCTGTTCGTTTTCTTTTTGGATATTGAGCAATCAAATCATTAGGAAGTTCAAAATAAAAATCAGAAACTCGCATATGTATATCTCATTTGATTATAAAAAAATAATTGGTGATATGACATTACTATAATCATGACATTGCTATTTAAAATAAAATAATAGACAATGATTAATAAACCCTTATTGGTTAAAAACCTCAAAGTAAGAGTATTTGTACCAAAATGCTTAACTTTCATAAAAATAAACTTATTCATAATACTTTAACATGGAAAAATGTTATAGGTTCTGAAAAACAAGCTAATTATTTTAAACAGATGATGAAGTTTATTTCAAAAGAACGAAAAAATGGAAAGCTTGTTTTTCCATCAGATAAAGATGTATTTAATGCATTTAAATTTACAAAATTTAGTGACGTTAAAGTTGTCATTCTTGGCCAAGATCCATACTACGGAAAAAATCAAGCTCATGGATTGAGTTTTTCCGTACCACCTGGTGTAAATATACCACCATCACTTATAAATATATATCAAGAACTTGCACAAGATATTAAACATTTTCAAATTCCTAAGCATGGTTTTTTAAAAAATTGGACTAAACAAGGAGTCCTTTTATTAAATACTATTCTTACTGTAGAAGAAAAAAAACCGCATTCTCATTCAAATATTGGTTGGGAAATATTTACAGATAAAGTAATTCAAGCTTTGAGTGAACAAAGTCAAGGAATAATATTTTTACTATGGGGGAATTATGCAAAAAAAAAAGGAACTATTATCAAACGAGATAGACATTATATTCTTGAAGCCGCTCACCCATCACCACTTTCAGCTCATCAAGGTTTTTTTGGTTGCAAACATTTCTCTAAAACAAACAGATTACTTATTAATCAAAAGAAACAACCAATTAATTGGCATTTGCCATTAATAACTTAAGATTATTCAAAAATACACTTATCTATTTTAACTGAAAACTAATCTGGTGTAGAAACTAAGTTAGTATATAACCATTTAATCTCATTTTTAAATTGAAGTTCACATTCTTTACGAGTAGATAATTGAAATTGATTCATGCAGTCTTTCCAAGACCATTGTTGAATAATCTTAAGCAATGTAAGTTTTCCAACATATACAAACTTTTCTTGTGGCAATGTATTAATAAGGTTTTTAATTTGAGAAGCAATACTATCGAAATTGCCTCCACCTTCTAAGTAATTACTAATTAAAAAATTAAGCTTTATATTAATAAATTTAGAGGATTTACGAGTATGACTCGCTATTTCTGATAGAAGGAGAAGAACTATACTAGAATCGAGTGTTTTTAGTGAACAAGTTAGAAAATAATCAATACTACATTTAAAAAAATCCCTAGCCTCACCTAACCAAGGTGAGTTTTCAGCTCTTACCATGATCAGAGAATAACAACCACTTACTTTATCTATTTTTGAACTTATTTTAATAGGCACAAACTTATTCCTTAACCAAAATCTGATAAGTTCGCTAGTAGCACCAAAACTTGTTGAAATATAATTAACAGTAGTTTGTTTATATAATATTTGAATTGCTTTACTACCAATACCAAGTCTCTGATAATTCGGATGTACTGCAATACGCATGATACGTAAACTTTTTTGGCGAGCTGCTTCAGAAATCCCAATATCCTTGGCGAGAATAGAAGATACTAATTTCCCTTTAGGACGATACTCCCCTAATTGTATTTTCTTAATTAAATCATCTTCTACTCCCCCTTCTTCTACCACAAGCATACAACCAACAAACACATCTAATGCAAACATCATATACATATGCATGCTATCATCTCGTAAAAACAAAAATAGGTCATTTGGAGAAGTTTTATAATGAGCACTAACCAATAATGCAAAACAATTTTTAAACCTTTCAAACTGAGTAAATAAATTGTTTTTATTAAATTTAAGTAACTTCAATTTATCTATATTAATAAGCTTTTGCTTATTAATATATAACTCTGCATTTAATAAAAATGTCTGATATTGCCATCTTTCTAAAAAATCCTCTTGTGTCCACCTGATTGGACAATTAAGATGCAAATGAAAAGTCTTAGAGCGATAAGATTTTAACCATGTTAAAAATTTTAAACTGAATCCTCTTCCTGAACCTTCATAACCATGAATTGTGCTTGAAAAAATAATACGACAGTATAATTTAGCCATGGTTTTTAGCATTGAAATTGGAATAGCCGCTGCTTCATCTACGACTAAAAAATTACATTTAATTTTACTATGAAGCAATTCATATGGAGAAACAAAAAGAAGAGATGACTTTTGATAAATTAAGTTATATTTGGTTTTCTTGGTACTATCTAACTTCGCTAAAGCATGTTGAAAAACAACATTTATAGAAGATATTGACGGTGCTGTTATCAATATCTTAATTGAACGCGATTTCATTAAGTTAGCGGCAGCTATTCCTAGCGCTGCACTCTTTCCTCTTCCTCTATCAGAGGTTAAAATTAAAGGACGTTTATTATGACCTTCAACTACATGCATTATTTTATCAATAGCAATATATTGTTCTTGATAAATAGATATCGGTAAAGCCTGTGAAATAATCTTAGGCAATGAAGGAAAAGGTTTGTTTTGAGAAAGAACAATTAATCTATTTAAACTTCGTTCTAACCATACCTTATCTAACGATTTAGATAATGACCTTTCTGGAAAAATAAATAATAAGCCACCACCAACCAAGGTCCCCAATACAGAATTAAAGCTGTTTGCATTAAAATCTTGAGAAAAATCACATATTAAAATCTGACACTCTTCTCCTAATAATCGACTACCTTCATTAAAAGCAACATATTTAGCTCCTGGAAGATATTGACCTCCTAATTGAAAAACTGTAGGGTTTTTATAACAATCTATAGCTTTTTTAATGCAAGAAAGACTCCAAAAATACTGACCATCAAGCACTATACCAAATCTATTCATTGTAGAAATGGCTTTCATTTGAAGAGCTATAAAATAATTATCTAATTTAGACATCAATAATCAAGCTTGATATTATATTTATAATAAATATAACTAATTGAATTAGAAAAGAAACTTATAATAATCTGATTTTTATATTGCCTTGCTCTGTATTATTTTTTACTAAACTGACCAAAAGTCACTCGATCATTCTGAGCATAATCTTTTTTAGTTAAAACTTTTTGATAACCTAACGATAGTAAAATATCTCTTACAGCCTTACCTTGATCGTAAGCATGTTCTAATATTAGCCAACCTAAATGTTCTAAATGAACTAGGCTATTTTTAGCTATATATTTAATATCAGATAACCCTTCATCATTTGCTACTAATGCACTAACAGGTTCAAAACGTATATCGCCTTGAGCTGAATATAAATCATCTTTCTTAAGATAAGGTGGATTAGAAACAATTAAAGAAAATTTGATATCATTATTAATTGCTTCAAACCAATTTCCTACAAAAAATTTTACATTGGTAATTCCTAATCTAGAAGCATTTTCAACAGCTAAAAGCTTAGCCTCTGGATTTATATCAATCCCGAAAATATCTCTTTTAGGCATCTCGAAAGCTAACACAAGCGCAATTATACCAACTCCTGTTCCTAAATCTAAAATAAACCCTTTTTGGTTATAAGTTTTATCTAAAGCAATTTCAATTAAAAGTTCAGTATCAGGACGAGGAATCAAGGTAGATGATGAAACTTTAAATGGAAGAGACCAAAATTCTCGCTCACCAACAATATATGCTATAGGTTCACCAGATAAACGCCTAGATAATAACTGATTAAACAAATAAAATTGGGAAGGCTTAAGTAATCGATTAGGCCAAGTAAACAGGTAAGAACGCGATTTAACCAAAACATAACTAAGCAATATGCTAGCATCAAGATAAGGAGAACTGCTCCCACTTTTTCGAAGCTGATTCACCGCGAATTTTAGTGTTAATTCAATATTTGGGAAAGAAATTATTTTAGTTTTCATTTGATAAAGAAGCTAATTGATCAGTTTGATACTCTCGAATCAGTGGTTCAATTAAACTTTGCAAGTTCCCCTCCATCACTTCATTTAAACAATACAGTGTTAAATTAATTCGATGATCTGATACACGGCCTTGTGGATAGTTATATGTACGAATACGATCACTTCGATCTCCAGAACCTAATAAATCCCGACGAGTATTCGATACTTGTTCAGCACGCTTTATCTCCTGAGCTCGTATAATACGTGCCACTAATACTGACATTGCTTTTGCTTTATTTTTATGCTGTGAACGCTCATCTTGACATTCAACAACTATCCCTGTTGGAAGATGCGTAAGGCGAACAGCAGAATCAGTGGTATTAACGTGCTGACCACCTGCTCCAGATGCACGAAATGCATCAAATTTTAAATCACTACTTTTAATTTCTGGAAAATCTGATTTTGGAATTTCAGGCATAATTACTACTGTACATGCAGAGGTATGAACACGACCTTGAGATTCAGTTTCAGGTATACGTTGTACACGATGTCCTCCAGATTCAAATTTCATCATACCATAAGCACCATCTCCGCTTATTTTAGTAATTATCTCTTTATAACCACCGTGTTCTGATTCGGAACAAGTTATGATATCTAATGTCCAACCTCGCTTCTCAGAAAATTTTGAATACATACGAAAAAGATCACCTGCAAAAATTCCTGACTCATTACCTCCTGCACCTGCACGAATTTCTAAAAAGCAATTGCAATTGTCATTAAGCTCTTTTGGTAGTAATAAAATCTTTAGTCTATTTATTAAATCAGCAATGATTGCTTTTGTTTTTCTAACTTCCTCTTCAAACATAATACGAATATCTTCATCATCTTCATTATCCATTTGTTGAATGGAAATAAGTTCCTCTTGAACTGATTGATATTGTTGAAAACACTGAACTACCTCATCTAACTGAGAATATTCTTTTGAGAGAGTACGAAATTTATGCTGATTAGTGATAATGCTAGGCTTACTAAGCAAGTGTTGAAGTTTTTTATGGCGTTCAACAAGAATTTTAAGCTTTACTAAAATAGAAGATTTCATATATTTTCATGTTTAAAGAATCTTAATTATAATAATAAAAGTCTTCAAGACCTAAACTTTTTCTAATTATAACCAAATTAGAAGATTCACCCCGTTCTGCCGCATTTTGTAATGCTCGAGTTGGAGCATGGATAAGTTTGTTAGTTAATTTATTGCTAAATTCCATTAATACCCTCTCAGGGTCACTCCCAGCTGCAAGGGATTGTAAACTTCTATTAAGTAAATCCTGGCGAATATCATTTGAAAATTTACGATATTCTCTAATACTATCCACAGCTTGCAATGAGCGAATCCTAGTCGTAAACCTGTCACTCTCTTCATTAATTATTGATTCAGCTTGAATTGATTCAACCTCTCTTTGTTTTATGTTACTATCAACTATTAACTTTAAATCATCAATTGAATAAAGATATACATTATCAAGCACTGCTACTTGAGATTCAATATCTCTTGGAACAGCTATATCAACTAATAACATTGGTTGATATTTTCTAATTTTCAAAGCTGTTTCTATCAGCCCTTTACCTAATATCGGTAAGGGGCTTGCAGTAGAACTAATAACAATATCAGCCCTAGGTAAATATTCTGGAATTTCAGCGAGGCTAATAGCATAAGCACTAAATTTCTCTGATAACTTCAAAGCATTTTTAAGTGTTCTGTTAGCAATAATTATTTTTTTACAACCATTAGCTAAGTACTTTGCTACAAGCTGAATATTCTCTCCCGCTCCAACTAATAAGATCGTGGAATTTGACAATGATTCAAAAATATGCTTAGCCAAAGTACATGCAGCATAAGCAATGGAGACTGCATTAAAACCTATTTCAGTTTCTGTACGAACTCGCTTAGCAACAAAGAATGTTTTTTGAAAAAGTTTTTCCATCAATGAATTCACTGTACCAAATTTACGCGCGTAAGAATAAGCTTTTTTTACTTGCCCTAAAATTTGTGGTTCACCTAATACTAAAGAATCTAAACCACAAGATACTCGCATTAAGTGTTTAATTGTTGCTTGCTCCTCATAAATATAAATACTAGATTTAAGTTCATTTGGAGAAATATTATGAAACCGAAAGAACCAATCAACAACTCTCTCTTTAGTACTTGCTTTTAGATCACAATAAATCTCACTGCGATTGCAAGTAGATAAAATAACACTACTATTGACACAAGGATTGACATTCAGTTGCTTTAACGCAACTGATAGTCTGCAAGGTTCAAAAACCATCCTTTCACGTAATTCTACAGGAGCTGTATTGTGACTAATTCCAATAACAAGCAATGGCATGTAATTTAGATTCTCTGTTCGAAATAGGAACAAGTACAAGATTCTACTTGATACCTAGTTTGATTAAAAGAGTCTAACTAATTAGTTTTACTGAGTTCGTGATACCAATATATAATGTCGGTACTCTTTTCGCTATATTTTTATACATCAATTTAACAAATTAAACAGCAATGATCCACTGTAATCAGACCCTATCTTTAATAAGAATAATAACTTTAGTTCTTCTTTTAGTTGGTTGTAGCTCTAACAAGCAAGAGCAAGACTATGCTTCTATTCCATTGAAAAATAACCAGCAAAAAGTAGCTAAAATTAAAAATTATCAAGCTATTGGAAAACTAGTGTATAATTTAAAAGATAAAAAACAATCATGCAATTTTCAATGGAAGTATACTTTCCAAAATTCAAGTATAAAATTAATAAATTTCTTTGGGCAACCTATCTTAGGTCTAAATATCAAACCAGATTCTGCACAACTCAAAACATATTATAATAATAAAATATTCTTAGAAAAAAATACAACTACACTTTTTCGAAAACTAATAGGATTGAATATTCCACTAGAACAACTTCAATATTGGATAATAGGTAAACCAGAAGATGCTGATATATATCAAATGAATGAAAACAATATTCTTACATCATTATCTAAAAAAATAGATAAAAAACTTTGGCATGTATATTACTATAAATATCAAAATGTATCATTAGATGAACTAACATTGTTACTACCAAAAAAAATCCAAATTCGAAATGATAATATACAAGTTGATCTCATCATTTTGAAATGGATCTTAAACCAATGATCTTTAAAACTACCTATTGGCCATCTCCAGCTAAAATCAATTTATTCCTAAATATTATAGCTCGAAAAAAAAATGGCTATCATGAATTACAAACACTTATTCAATTTCTAGACTACAGCGATACATTAGCAATTAAAATCAATCGCTCTAATAGAATTCGAGTCTTTTCTGATATTAA
The DNA here is from genome assembly GCF_000478685.1 of Candidatus Photodesmus katoptron Akat1. Taxonomy (GTDB): domain Bacteria; phylum Pseudomonadota; class Gammaproteobacteria; order Enterobacterales; family Vibrionaceae; genus Vibrio; species Vibrio anomalopis. The sequence goes on from NZ_AMSD01000001.1 coordinate 476,227, forward strand.
AAAACTTAAAACTACAGAAAATTTGATTTGGAAATCAGCAATGGCATTGAAACAATATGCTAAGTGTAATTTTGGAGCTGATATTAAAATAAAAAAGATTCTTCCTATAGCTGCAGGCATCGGTGGTGGTTCTTCAAACGCTGCAACAATTTTAGTAGCATTAAATTTTTTATGGCATTTAGAATTAACTGATAATCAACTTGCAAATATAGGCCTAACTTTAGGCACTGATATACCAGTTTTTGTCTATGGTTTTTCTTCCTTTGTAGAAGGAATTGGAGAAAAACTTTCTCCAGCAACACCAAAAGAAAAATGGTATTTAATTGTAAAACCAAGCGTCAATATAGCTACTGTCGATATATTTACTCATCCACATTTAATTCGAGATACCCCGAAAGGGGAAATGATATCCTTATTGCGAGGGAATTATGTAAATGATTGTGAAAAAATTGTACGCATACTACATCCAAAGGTTGATAAACAACTTTTATGGCTGTTACAATACGCGCCTTCTAGGCTAACTGGAACAGGATCCTGCATATTTTCTGAATTTACCTATAAAAAAGAAGCAGAAGCTATTTTTTCAAAACTTTCGAAAAATGTTTCAGCTTTTATTGCTAAAGGAATCAATATTTCACCATTGAAAGAAACTCTAGCTAAATATCAATCAATTTATAATTAATATAAGATCTAATTTTGAGGTTTTCACCGTGAATAATATGAAGCTATTTGCTGGTAATGCAATACCTGAATTAGCCCAACGTATTGCTAATCGTTTATATACTTTTCTTGGTAATGCAACTGTAGAACGTTTTTCTGATGGTGAAATTGCTGTACAGATCAATGAAAATGTTCGCGGTGATGATGTATTCTTAATTCAATCTACTTGTGCACCAACTAATGATAATTTAATTGAGTTACTAGTCATGATCGATGCAATGCGTCGTGCTTCAGCAAGACGCATTACTGCAGTAATGCCATATTTTGGTTATGCTAGACAAGATCGTCGAGTTCGATCAGCACGTGTACCAATTACTGCAAAAGTAGTTGCAGATTTCTTAGGAAAAGTTGGCATTGATAGTATTTTAACTATCGATTTACATGCTGAACAAATTCAAGGGTTTTTCGATATGCCTGTAGATAATATATTTGGCACCCCTGTATTACTTGAAGATATGAAAAGCCGTTCATTGGAAAATCCAGTTGTGGTTTCACCAGATTTGGGAGGGGTTGTTCGTGCAAGAGCCACAGCTAAAGCACTCGGTGATATTGATATTGCAATTGTTGATAAACGTCGTCCAAGAGCTAATGTTGCTGAAGTAATGAATCTAATTGGTGATGTTCAAAATAGAGATTGTGTAATTGTTGATGATATTATTGATACAGCAGGAACTTTATGCAAAGCAGCTGAAGCACTAAAAAAATGTAATGCAAAACGTGTATTTGCCTATGCTACTCATGCTGTATTCTCGGGGAAAGCAACACAAAATATTAATAATTCATTATTGGACCAAGTAATTGTTACTGACTCCATTCCTCTTTCTAAAAAAATGCTTGAAACAGGGAAAATAACCACACTGAGCGTATCTCGTATGCTGGCTGAAGCCATTCGCCGAATCAATAATAATGAATCTATTTCAGAAATGTTCAATAGAAACTAAATTTTAGTTTCTTAATTCTTAAAGCCTTTTATGGAGACCTAGTATTTGGATCAAGAATTTAAACTTTTCGTTGGTCTTGCAAATCCTGGTGATAAATATATCCAAACAAGACATAATGCCGGATCATGGGTGTTAGAAAAACTAGCTAGTGTTCATAATATAACCCTTAAAAATGAAACAAAATTTTATGGATTAACTGGACAAATAATAGTTAATAATAAGAGAATACATCTTCTAATTCCAACTACATTTATGAATTTATCTGGCAAGGCTATTGCAGCTCTAGTTAAATTTTATCAAATTAATATAGAAGAAATTATGATCGCTCATGATGATCTAGATTTAAATCCAGGTATTGTAAAATTTAAGAAAGGAGGAAGTCACGGTGGTCATAACGGTTTGCGCGACATTATTAATAAACTTAATAACAAAGAATTTTACCGACTTAGAATTGGAATTGGTCGTCCAAAGGAACGAAATAAAGTTTCGAATTATGTTTTAAGCAAAGCATCTGATTCAGAACAGCATCTCCTAGGATTAGTTATAAATGAATCAGTACAAATTATTCATGTTTTACTAAAAGATGGATTGAGTAAAGCACAAAATTGTTTGCGTTCATTTAAAATCGAATAAAGTAAGGAGAAATTGATAATGGGATTTAAATGTTCTATAGTTGGCCTTCCTAACGTTGGCAAATCAACTTTATTTAATGCGCTAACTAAATCTAGTGTTGAAGCTGCTAATTTTCCATTCTGTACTATCGAATCAAATATTGGAGTTGTTCCTGTCCCAGATATTCGTCTACTCCAATTAAAAGAGATTATCAAACCAAAACGAACAATACCATCGACAATTAAGTTTGTTGACATCGCAGGCCTCATATCTGGTGCATCAAAAGGAGATGGACTTGGTAATGAATTTCTAGCTAATATCCGTGAAACTGATGCAATCAGCCATGTAGTACGATGTTTTGAAAATACAGATATAATTCATGTATCTGGGCAAGTTTCACCAATTAGGGATATTGAAATTATTAATCTTGAACTTGCCTTAGCCGATCTAAATTTTTGTGAAGCTACAATTCAACGATATAAAAAAAAATGGAAATCTCATGACCAAAAAAATATAAAGTATGAGTTAACCATATTAGAAAAATTACTGCCTGTTCTGTCAGAAGGGGAAATGGCAAGCACTGCCAATTTATCAAAAGATGAAGTATCTACTATAAGTTATTTAAACTTTTTAACCTTAAAACCAATCATGTATATAGCTAATGTTAGTGAAAATAGATTTAAAAATAATCCATATTTGGATATGGTTAAAAAACATGCAGAAAAAGAAAATAATATTGTAGTGCCTATTTGTGCCAATGTAGAATCAGAAATATCTCAATTAGATGATAAATATCATAAAGAATTTTTAGAAAATATGGGTATTGAGGAACAGGGATTAAATCGAGTAATTCGTTCTGGCTATGACTTATTAAATCTACAAACTTACTTTACAGCTGGGAAAAAAGAACTACGAGCATGGACTATACCTATAGGAACAACAGCTCAAAAATCAGCTGGTAAAATTCATACTGATTTCGAAAAAGGTTTCATTCGTGCAGAAGTCATTAGCTATAATGACTTCATTCAATATGGTAGTGAATATACTTCTAAAAATGCTGGAAAATTGCGTCTTGAAGGTAAAGATTACATAGTCCAAGATGGAGATATCATTTATTTTCGATTTAATGTATAAAAAATCAAAATAAGATTTTATATCTTGACTTTTAAAAAATTACAGGCATCATTAGTTCCCAATCTTGTATCATATTTATTAAAACAATGTTGACGAATCTAAAACAACTAAGCATAATGCGCCACATTTATATATAATAGTTGGGCTATCGCCAAGCGGTAAGGCACCGGCTTTTGATGCCGGCATTCCCTGGTTCGAATCCAGGTAGCCCAGCCATATCCCTACTGTTATGCAGTAGAAAAAATGGCTACTTAGCTCAGTTGGTTAGAGCACATCACTCATAATGATGGGGTCGCAGGTTCAAATCCTGCAGTAGCCACCATTTCTTTAATTATTGTTATAATAGACTTGGTCTACTATAACGATAGTACTTTTTTTGCTATGATTATTAATTATGTGCGCGGAAGTGGCGGAATTGGTAGACGCACCAGATTTAGGTTCTGGCGCCGAAAGGTGTGAGAGTTCAAGTCTCTCCTTCCGCACCACCATTTAGAAACTAAAAAAATATCACTATTGAAGTAACGTCATTAATGAATTTGGTAATTGTTTTGTTTGAGCCAATATTGCTGTTCCTACTTGCTGCAAAATCTTATATTTTGTTAAATTTGTTGTTTCTTTTGCAAAATCCGTATCTTTAATTCGACTATTTGATGCTTCAATATTTTCTTGAATGTTAATTAAATTATTTATACTATGCTCTAATCGATTCTGTTTTGCACCAAGATTGGCACGTTGAGCATCTATATAATTCAATGCTACATCAATAATACCCACTGAGTTTTGAGCGCCACCAACTGAACTGATATTAATATCCTGAACTGTTAAAAAAACACCTAAACCACCCTTTAATCCTAATTCATCTGCTAAATTACCAGAAATATTCAAATCATCTAATAAATTTAACTCAGAAGTAAATATTTGTAACTTCCCTTCTTCATTAACTGAAGCTTTTAATTTATTTGATTGTCCATTAATATATGTAGCTAATTCTTCAATATTATCACCCTTCTTAGCAAGAATATTAATAGTAATTAACTCATTAGTAGACCTGTCAATAAATTCAAACTGAATATCTTTGTTATCTTCTGGTACAATCCATTCTTTAATTTTACCCAATTCAGAAACAAAAAAACGTCCTCCCATATGAATATCATCAGCACGCATGCTTTTAAAATCTAAAATAATTGCTTCACCTGAACTAGCACCAATTTGAAAGGAGCCTTCTCTAAATGATCCATTTAATAATTTACGACCACCAAATGATGTTGTTTCTGCTATCCGGTTTAACTCATCTTGCAAAGCTAAAACTTCTTTATTTAATGCCTTACGTTCTAATACTGAATTAGCTCCATTTGCTGATTGAAGTGCTAAATCACGCATACGTTGTAAAATATTAGTTGATTCACTCATTGCCCCTTCAGCAGTTTGTATAATAGAAATTGCATCATTCGCATTTCTCATCGCAACATCAAGAGCACGTGATTGTGCCGTTAATCGATTAGAAATTTGTAACCCAGCTTCATCATTTTTTGCACTATTAATTCGATTTCCTGAAGATAAACGCTGCATAGAGATGTTTAATTTACTAATTGCTTTATTTAAATAATGCTGGGTAGTTAATGCTGAAATATTAGTATTTACTGTAATAGTCATTTCTTTAATTCTCTAGAAGAGATAAACATACTTCCACAAATTAAACTATCTCATTTAAAAATAATAACCACATTATACAAGCATTTTACTCAAAAACTCTATTATAAGTAAGTACGCTGTTTTTTTTAAAGAATAAATACTAATGCATTAAATATAATTAAAAAGAGTTAAATCTTTAGTTTTATTGAAAGCAATTTGTGATATTTGTAAAGCTTTTAAATTGTCATTTAATTCTATAACTACTTCAGTGTAATCAAGGTCCTCTAAGTTACTTTTTATTTTTTTAAAAGTTAATTGAAAATCTTTGTGTTGTTCTTCTTGTGCATCTAGAGTACTCATTCTTATACCAATATCACTATGAACTTTATTAAAGTGTATAAAAGCAGTATGAAATTCTTGAGTAATTTGATGCAATTTAGCTATAAAATTAGCATTTTTAATAGGATTTTTAGTGAGTTCTATAATATTCTGGAAAGTATCAAAAATAGAATAAGTTTTTCTTGGTTTTAGGAATATACAGTCTCCTGTAGTAAACTGATTTTTAACTTGAACAGATATATTTTCATATTGAATACCTTTAGATGGATCAAATTTATCAACCTTTACAACTTGACCATCCTTCTCTAATTGATAACCAGAGTTACCATCAACCATATCAATAAATTTAACTGCATAACTAGATTGATCATTGTCATCTGAATTAATAGCACTTTCTAATAATAATTTTGAAGAATATTGTAAATGATACTGAGGTTCAAAATCACCATATGGATTATGAATTTCCATAAATACTGTACTACCAGGATCATTAATTGCTATCTCTAAATTATTAGAAATTTTTACTGTACGTTGGGCATTATCACCTAGATAAACCACTTTTTTATCTTTATTAAAGAAAAAAGGTTGATTTTTTGATTTGGTACCAGAAAAAACGTAACTGTCTGATGTATCTTTAAAATTAGCTAACTTGATAAAATTATTTGCAATTTCTTGTATTTCAATTGACTTAACTTGCATATCTTCATGAGATAAAGAAGCATTTATCATACTCATTACAATACGCTTTGCTTCATCCGAAAAAGTTTCAGCATTAGATATGATAATTTCATGATTAACTAGTCGATTTCTAACTAATTCAATCGAATCTATATATTGTTTTAATTCTTCTAACTGCTGATTAACATTCTGAATATAGTGTATATCTAAAGGATTATCACTTGCCTGAATAAGTTTATTTCCAGAAGTTAATTGAAGTTGATTATGATGAATTTTATTTTCTTGACTACGAAAATTATCTTGAACCAGCTGATGGTTATAAAAACTAGAAATACGATTTAACATTCATTATTCCTTATCTTAAAGATAAAATAGCGTCGAATATATCATTCGCTACCTGGATAATACGAGAGGATGCCATATAGCTTTGTTGAAAGCTCATCATATTAGCCGCTTCTTCATCAAGATTAACCCCAGAAACGGAAGCAATACGCTCATTAGCAATGTTTTTTTCTAAACGTGAAGTCTCAGTTAAACGCGAAGCAAACGACATTTCCAAAGCAATATCTGTATTAAGATTATAATACGAATCCAGAAGTGTCGATTCTTTATTATCGAGGATTTTTTCTGTTTGTAATTCCTGTATTTTGTGCAAGTTACTATTATTACCTTCTGCAAACATGAGATTAACTATAAATTTATCGTTTGGAAAGGCACCACCAGTTAGTTCAAAAGTTGTCCCTTCAATGGTAATTAATCCCGGAGGGGGGTATGGATGAGATTCTTGTAATATTTCTCCTTTAGAATTAGTCACTATGAACTGATCACCATCGGATGTTATCGAAACTTCAAATTCTCGTAATCCACCTACTTGTATGATTTTAAGTCTATCTTTCCCTTGAGCAAGTATACTGGATACTTCATAATTTTGTGCTGCAATTTCTTTAGGGTCATTAGCTACCATTTTAATTTTTTCTGAACCATTACGAGTGGGACGAATCAATACTTTCTCTCCAATATTTAGATTATTACGTACCTCAATTCGCATTCCATCAAAAATTAAAGAGCCATTGTTAATTTCTATTGAAAATTTCTTACCCATCGAATCATTTACTACATAGCTATCTCCAGTATACCGCAATGAATATTCACCAGATTTTAGTTTACTCGTATCTTCAATAAATACAGCTAATTCAGCCATAGAATCAGTAGATTTAAACACACGAGATCTGGCTATATCTTCAGAGTTTACATCAGTAAAGAGTAAACCACCTATATTCCCAAACCAATCTAAACTCTGAGATTGTAATTTATTCACTTCATAGGAAAAAGAGACACTCATACGACCGACTTCATCTAAAATCTTAGGAATATATTTATCACGTATATCAAATAAAGCTCCAATACTACCACTAATATCTTTAGGGATAATAGCTTTAATATTTTCCCCTTCAATAATAGCTAAACGGCGCTGACGAATATCAGGATAACCACCAATGATTTTCAGTTGACTTGCTTCTACACCTGATACTAGCGTATGACCACTGCCAATATGGATATTATAACTTTTGCTATCTTTTCTTGGTGTAACAATTACTTTCGTATACTGAGATAACTCAGATATGAGTTGCTTATGTCGATCCATTAAGTCATTATTTTTAGGTATCCGTATCATTAAACGTTGTAACTTACAAAGTTCATAAGCTAATTGATTAATATGTTCAATACTGAGATTAAGCTTTTCATCAATTACACTAGCTTGATTTTTAATTCTTTCATCGAAATCATTAAATCCATTAGAAACTATCGCAGCTTTTGCCAGTACAATTTTCCGAATACCAATATCATTTGGACTATCTGATAAAATTTTAACGGAATCAAACCATTCATGAAAATTTTTTGGAATCTGTTGAGAAGTCATAGAAGAAAGTGTTCTTGCAAGAAGATCAAGATGTTCCTTTATACCCTGGTAAAAAGAAAAACGAGTGGTTGATAAATTAAATTCATGAATAGCAAATTGATCCCATGAACGACGAACTTTTTCTACATGAACACCCATACCATAAGCTACTTTAGCATATTGATGAGAAGGTTCACTTCTTTGGATAAGAGATTGACGACTATATCCTTCTGTATTAGCATTAGCGATGTTATGACTTGTGGTATTTAGCTGCTTTTGAGCTGTTAATACACCTCGAATACCTAAATGTAAAAGATCTGAGGTCATATGCTCTCCATAACAGTTCTATAAAATATTTTAAAAGTTACTAAAAGGACTAAACACACAATTAACTAAAAAATTCATATAGTTTTCTTAGAAAATGAGACGAACTATTGCTCATTATGAGTGAGTCTACTATTTATTATAACGAGATTTTTCTTTAATAAAGAAAATATAGTTCAACTTTTTTAACTAACAGTCAATCAACATGTGATCTCTATACTTTTCCCTATATGGGTCTGATGAATTGTTAATGGGTTATTTTCTTCAAATATTTTATTGTTAGAGCCTACTTTCCTCATTAATTTCTCAAAATTATTATTGTATTGAAAATCTGGATTAGAGTTTCTAATAGGATTAGGTATTAATTGAGAGAGAAGTATATCTGCTAAACCTAATGAACCTGACATACTTAACTTGCTAGACATTTGTTCATCTAATATCTGACGGTAAAATTGTTTTTGTTGACTATTTATTGGATTTTCAAAAAGAAAGTTGGCATTACGCACTGATTTCAATAACATAGAAAGGAAAATACCTGCAAATTGTTTTGCTACAATTGATAACGCAGCATGGTCCTTAATTTTACTATGAACTATCTGATGACGAAATTGATCTAAAGAAGCGATGTCATAAATAAAGCTAACATTATTATTCATTATAATTAACCTAACTGAACATTTAAAGAATGATTATCTTCCCTTCAATAGCTCCCGCTCGTTTTAGAGCTTGAAGAATTACTATCAAATCAGAAGGAGCTGCTCCTACCTCATTTATCGTTCTTACTAAATCTTCCAATGTTAAACCAGGAGCGAATTTAAACATCTTACCTTTTGTTTCAGGAATACCTTTATTTATAGAAGAGTTTGACCCTTGTTCATCAAATGTTTCAGTTTCTTTTATCGCTACTGTCATATTTCCATGAGTAATTGCTGCAGGCTTAATACGAACATGTTTACCAATCACAATAGTTCCTGTATGTGAATTAACAACAATTTTTGCTGAAACATCAGCTGGTTCAAAATCTAAATTTTCAATTGTTGATAAAAATGATACACGCTGATTAATATCTCTCGGTGCTCGCACTTTTACTGAAGTTGCATCAATTGAGGATGCAGCTTCAGAACCTAGAAAACTATTAATTGTATATGCCATACGTTGAGAAGTCGTAAAATCAGACTCTAATAAATTTAATGTAATGAAATCGCTTCGACTAAAAGGGTTATGCACCTCCCTTTCTATCATGGCACCATTTGGAATCATGCCAGAAGTTAAATTATTTCCAAGAATTTTGGAACCATTGGAATCAATAGAACTAAAAGCACTTACGATCAAATTTCCCTGGGCAATAGCATATACTTCTCCATCTAAACCTTTAAGAAAGGTTTGTATTAAAGTTCCACCACGTAAACTTTTTGCAGAGCCAATAGATGAAACTGTTACATCAAGAGTTTGTCCTTGCTTAGCAAAAGCGGGCATACTAGCTGTTACAATAACAGAAGCAACATTTTTATTTTTCAGTTTTTTTCCATCTGGCAATGAAATACCAAAATTTCTCAACATTGCGTTAAAACTTCGCTCTGTGAAAGGTGTTGATTCTCCAGTTCCAGACAAACCAGTAACTAATCCATAACCTAATAACTGATTACTACGAATACCAGATACTTGAGCAATATCTTTAATTCTGGCAGATTGTGTTTCTGCAGTCACTATCAATAAAGATACACTAATAAGTAAGAAAAAGCTTTTCATTATACTGCTCTTCCTCTTCTTTTTTAAAAAAAATTAGAAAAATTTCGATAAAAAATCACTTTCATATGTATGATGAGGTATACTAAAAAATCTTGCAAAAAAACCAGGTTCTTGTACAGACTGATTTGTTCCTTTACCAGAATATTGAATTCGAGCATTGGAAATTCGACTTGAAGTAATAGTATTATCAAAGCTAACATCATCTGGACGAATAATACCACTAAGTCGAATATACTCATCACCTGTATTTAAAGTAAGCCATTTTTCACCACGAATTACCAAATTACCATTTGGTAAAACCTTGACTACTTCAACTGTAATTAAACCTGAAATACTATTGCTTTGATTTGCCTCTGCACTACCAGTAAATTTATTGTCATTATTTATCTTATATGAAAAATCATAATCACTAATATCAAGTGACTGACCACCTACCTCTAAGGGAAGCATAGATAAATCATTTGTTTTGGAAAGATCAGAAACCGAACTTTTTTCTGCCTTTGTTCTTTCATTTAATTTAACAGTAATAATGTCACCAACATCACGTGGTTTTAAATCACTATATAAACTATTTCTACTCTTTACACTGAATAAAGAACCTGTTTCTGCTATGTAGTGTTTTGGAATATATTTAGGATAAACAGGAGCCCATTCAGGATCACCTAATATAGGTTCAATTTTATTAAAATTAGAAAATTCCTTATTTTCTTTTAATACATTATCAACTTTCACAATTTCATCGGCATCCAATTTTTTTGACATATCCAATGTAGTACAACCTGAACAAAAAAGAAGCACCAATAAAAATGAATAAATCATAGAAACAACCTTATGTATTATAATTGTTGATTAATAAAACCTATTATTTTATCAACAGACGAAATAACCTTAGAATTCATTTCATACACTCTCTGCGCTTCAATCATATTTACTAACTCTTCAGTTACATTTACATTAGAAGTCTCTAACATTCCTTGACGAACATCACCAAAACCATCAAAACCTGGTACACCCTCCTGAGGATCACCACTTGCTCCAGTTGGCAAAAAAAGATTTTTACCAATTGGCTCTAAACCACTAGGATTTATAAAATCTGCTATGGTAATTTGACCAATAACTTGGTGATTTTTCTGACCTGGCATACGTACTGAAACTTCACCACTGATACCAATAGTGATACCAGTTGCATCATGTGGTATTACTATTTCAGGCTCTAAAGGATAACCTGCACCAGAAGTAACAAGAGCACCCTCACTATTAACGGTAAATTGACCATTTCTAGTATAAGCCATATTTCCATCAAGCATAGCAATTTGAAAAAAACCAGATCCCTCAAGCATCATATCCAAATTATTATTTGTAGTTTGCGTATTACCTTGAGTATATACTTTTTGCGTTGCCACAACTTTAGTACCTGAACCAAGCATTAAACCACTTGGCAATGTAGTATTTTGAGACGATTGTCCCCCAGGCTGATTAATATTTTGATAAAACAAATCTTCAAATACAGCTCGACTTTTTTTATAACCAACTGTAGAGGCATTTGCTAAATTATTAGCAATGTTAGAAATATTAGTTTTCTGAGCATCTAACCCTGTCTTGCTTATCCATAATGCAGGATGCATAATAATCTCCTTAAATTATCAATTAATTTGTATGAAATAATAAATCAGATGCTTTATCCATATCCTCTGCAGTACTCATAATTTTTATTTGAGTTTCAAATTGTCTTTGCAAAGCAATTAAATTTGTCATTTCTTCTATAGCATTGACATTGCTACCTTCTAAGGAACCAGATAATAACTTTACACTCTCATCAGACTGATACATTGAAATTTCATTTCCCCTTTCCCTTTCCTTTAGGCGCAATAATCCATTAAAATCTTTAAACAAAGACTCCTGATTTAAGTTTACTAATTTAATACGGTTAATAGTTTCAATAGAATTTGCTGGGGCGCCTTTTAATATGACTGAAATACTTCCATCATTACTAATTTCTACTTTACTAACCGGAATTGGCAGTGCGATAGGTGCATCAGAATCTCCTAAAACAAGATGACCAGAAGAATTTGTTAACAAGCCATCCTGGTTGATAATGAAATTTCCATTTCTTGTTAATCCTTCATGACCAGATTCATCAATTACTGAAATCCATCCATTACCCTGGATCATTATGTCTAAATCATAACCAGTAGTAACCATGGAACCTTTAGAAAAGTTCTGTCCTGAACGTTCTGTCATACTAAATACACGGCTAGGTACTCCATTACCATATGCTGGCATAGCTCTTGCCTGAGCTAAATCAGCGCGAAAAGCTGTAGTGCTAACATTAGCTAGATTATTTGCACTAACTTTCATCGCTTGCATGGTCTGTTTCGCACCATTCATCCCAAGAAACAACGCACGATCCATAAATCTACTCCACCGAATACATTAATAGTTAAATAAATAATTATCTAACGAATTTGTAAAATATTTTGTTGTAATTGATTATGAACTTCTAAAGAACGTGAGTTAGCCTGAAAATTTCGCTGTGCAGATATCAAATCTACTAATTCTTGAGTCATATCAATGTTAGCTTGTTCTAGACTACCATTATTGATAGTACCAAAAGAACCTTTATTTGACTCACCCCAAATTTTATTACCAGAAAATTGCGTGGAATCCCATTGAGTTCCACCTCTTTTATCAAGACCTTGCTCATTAGGAACACGAGCCATAGCAACTCTGCCTAAATTAACACTTTCACCGTTAGAATAGCTGCCTAATACAGTACCATTTTCATCAAAATCAATTTTAGTTAAAAAACCAGTTGTAGCTCCATCTTCATCAAACTTAGTTAGTTCAAATGGAGAAGAGAACTGCGTTGCTTCAATTAAACTAAATGATAATACTTGTTTGTTATCTGCACCATTCAGATCAATTGGAGTATTACCTTCACCTAATGCCTTTGACACAATATCTTTATTATTATTTAAGCTTGCTAATGTACCATCATTATTAAATCTCATTGTATGACCAATATGTCCAGTTGATGATACTGCATCACCATCCATAATGTGAATTGGTTTCTCAGAAACTTTATCAGTGACTGTATAGTACGTTTGCCATGTATTAGGTTGATTTATATCTTTAAGATAATAAGTTGTTAACTTGTAAGATTGACCCATAGAATCATAAATAGTTGATGATGTTAAACGATTATATGTTTCAGGATCGCTATAATCGAATAAACTAGGATCCTTTAATTCTCCAGTCGCAGGTAAATTAACACCAACATTAATATTCACTGTCTGCTTCGGTTTCCCAAACTCTGCTGGAATAGCCAAAGGATTAGCTTCATAAGATAGTACATCACCAGTATCTTTATTAACTTGGTAACCGAGAAGAAATTCATCATTTGCTGTTACCATATAGTTATCTTTGTTAATATGAAAGGCACCATTACGTGTTAATTCGTTTTGCTGAGGTATTAATCGATCTTTTGCTACAACAAAAAATCCCGTACCAGAAATACGCAAATCCATTGGATTATTAGTATAGACGCTGGAACCTTCATGAAACTGTTGAGCAACTTTATTTGCTTGCACTCCTTGTCCTGGAGTGGTTTTAGCATTTGTAAATAAAGAAGTGGAATGTACATCACCGAATTCTGCTCGAGATTCTTTGAAACCAAATGTATTAGCGTTAGCAATATTATTGCTAGTAGTATTTAAATCCAACTGAGCTGCAGATAAGCCACTTAAAGATATATATGACATTTATAAAAACCTCCTAAATCAATAATAATTACGTATCATCAGCAATTTCTAATACTTCGGAAAGATGAACTGGTAATTCAAACCCAGCTAAATTTAACAATATGCTGTTACTATTACTATTGCCAAGTAGTACACTATTAACATTAGCATAAACTGATACAGCAAATTCATTGTTTTTTCCATTCAATAAGCCTGATGCTTTAATTTTATATTTTCCAGCCGGCAAGAAATTACCATCTTCATCTTTACCATTCCAGTCGATCCGATGAATACCAGCAGGCTTATAACCCAGTTCAGATGAATGTATTAGTTGTCCATTTTCATCCTCAATATGAATAAATAAATTATCTAAATGGTTAGGAAGCATAACTGCAGCTTCGATGTCTTTATCAGGCTTTTCTTTTAAACCTACTTTATTACCTGGTACTAATACACTACGACCTACTAAAGAAGAGGCTTGCAGTGCCTGATTTGACATTATAGACTGATTAAGACTTTCAAACTGAGCATTCATTTTTTGAATTCCATTAATAGTAGCAAATGAAGCCATTTGAGCAATCATTTGATCATTACTAACTGGCTTAAATGGGTCTTGATGAGCAAGCTGCTTCGTAAGCAAAGAAAAAAAATCTTCTTGTCTGATACCTTGATTCACTATTACTTTAGCAGAATCCTTATGCTGTCGTTTTTTTATCTGGTCAATATAAGACAAATTGGTCTGACTAACACTATCTATTGTTGACACTAATTAACCCTCTAACAGTTTGATTTATTTCTTATTTTATTTACCCATTTGCAATGTACTTAATAACATTTGTTTACTTGCATCAGTCACCTGTACATTCACTTGATATGAACGGGAAGCGGAAATCATATTCGCCATTTCTTCCATTAGATTAACATTAGGTTTATAGATATAACCCTGATCATTTGCGAATGGATGACTAGGATTATATTCTCTATTAAGAGGTTTAGAGCTTTCAACAATACCTAAAACTTTTACTGGTATTACATGATTATTACGACTATGAGCTTTACGTAAGTCAGCAGAAAAAACAGGATGCCGTGCTTTATAAGTCTGACTATAAGAACTAGATACACTATTAATATTTGCTAAATTACTCGATGTAGTATTCAAACGAATAGACTCAGCATTCATTGCAGAGCGAGTAACATTAAATACATGAAATAAACTCATGAGTTATTCTCCCTTGATTGCTTTCGTTAAATTTCGAAACTTACTTCCAAGAAAATCTACGGACACTCGATGTCTAATTTGATTTTCCATAAATAAATTTCGCTCAAAGCTAACATTTACTGTGTTTCCATCACCTGTATCCGGTTGAGTAGGAATTCGATACAACTGCTGAACACTCATCGTAGTCTTGTTAGCATCAAGATGGTTTTCATGTGTACAAAAAAAATTAGCAGATAAATTTGAAGTTAGCATCAATAAAGTATTACGAAAATCCATCCCTTTTGCTTTAAATCCAGGAGTATTTGCGTGAGCAAGATTAGTAGCAAGTATTTCAGCATGACGCTCACGTAAATTAACTGAATATTGATGAATACCTAAAGAATTATCAAAAGAAATAACCATATATATATATCCTAATCTTTTTTCTAAGTGCAATTTAATAAGTCTAGCAAACTAGCAAACAATTTATATTTTAATTTAATAGTATAAATCTAGATTATTTTTTCAATAAGTTAAAAAGTTAACAATACTAATAAATTTTAATATTATTTTAGTTGATAAACAATTCCAGGATTACAATGAATCATCTCAAAACGATCAGTTAATCCAGATAAAGATTCTGATGCTCCAAGAAATAAATATCCACCAGGATTAAGAGTATTTGCGATTTGATCTAATACCTGAGATCTCATCCCTATTGAAAAATAAATCAAAACATTACGGCAAAAAACAACATCAAATTTACCAAGAGATACATAACTTTTCATGAGATTATGTAATCGAAAATCAATCAAACGTTTAACATTATCTTTAATTTTCATTCGACCATTACCAAGATTTATAAAAAAGTCCTGACGACGTTGAAGAGAAAGACCACGCTCAAGTGCTAAAGTATCATAGATACCAGCACGACATAGATCTAACATACTATTAGAAATATCAGTTGCAGTTATAAATATACTTGGAAAAATCCCCGGATCATTTCCTTGAGATTCTAATATGGTCATTGCAATAGAATAAGGTTCCCAACCAGATGAACTTGCCGAAGACCATATTTTAATTAACCGATTAACAGAAGTGATCTCTGGCAATATTTTTTCTGACAACACGGTAAACGGATAATTATCTCTAAACCATAAAGTTTCATTAGTGGTCATGGCATCCACAGCAGCAGCCCGTAAATCTCGATTGCTGTCTATAGCAACATTGCGTAATAATTCAGATAAAGAAGCTACATTAAATTTAGTTATTAATGGAGTTAAACGACTTCTTACTAAATATTGTTTATTATCTCCCAAAACGATACCACATTGTGCTTCTAAAAAAATCCTAAATTTTTTGTATTCTTGATCAGTAATAATTATAGATCCCATTTATACCTCTTGAGTACTTTATTTCATTAGCGCGGTCTTGACTGCATTACCAAGTTCATTAGGATTAAATTTAGCAATAAATAAATTTGCTCCAACTCGTTCTACCATTGCTTGATTAAAAACACCGCTCAAAGAAGAATGAAGGATGACATATAAATCTTTTAAATCAGAATTACTTCGAATTTCTGCTGTCAATGTATAACCGTCCATTCCTGGCATTTCAATATCCGAAATAACTAAAGCAATTTGATCATATATGTTACCTTTGCGGGACATCTCTAACAGTTTTTCATATGCTTCTTTGCCATTTTTAACAGTCAGCACTTCAAAACCAATAGAAGAAATTGCTAGCTCTACCTGCTTTCTCGCTACTGCGGAATCATCAGCAATCAAAACACGGCGCACTATATCTTTTCTAACTTGATTTATTTCTTCAACAATTAATGGATTCATTTTATTACTAATTGGTGCTATTTCTGCTAAAATTTTTTCTACATCAAGTATTTCTACTAACTCATTATCGATATTAGTAACAGCTGTTAGATAATTTCCTTTACCTGCTCCGTCTGGTGGAGAAAGAATTTCCTCCCAGCGCATATTAATAATTCGCTCTACTGAGCCAACTAAAAAAGCTTGAATAGTACGATTAAATTCTGTGATAATGGTAAAACATCTGTTTGTGTTAGTAGTTGCTTTTCCACCAACCGCTAAATTTAAATCGATAACAGAGATAGTATAACCACGGACATGGGCAATTCCTCTGATAAGACGATGAGAATTTGGTATCAAAGTAAGCCTTGGACATTGAAGAACTTCTTTTACTTTGAATACATTAATCCCATAACGCTGACTCCCTCCTGTTAAACGAAAAGTCAATAATTCTAAACGATTCTGACCTACAAGTTGTGTGCGTTGATTTACTGAATCAAGGATACCAGTCATACACTTATTTGAACCTCAAATTTTTATAAAAAAGATGAAAGATAAACAGACCATCTAAAAATTAAGAGAAAAACGATGATATATTTAAAATCATGTTGGCGGTTTTCTTCTATAACTAAGTGTAGAGCTTTATATATTTTTTTTTATTGCTCTTTTAGTTTTTGTTTATATTCTTCAACAGAAGATCAAATAAAAATCATTCAAAAAACTGCTGAAGACTATATAATTAGCCATATTAATATACCAGAATCAAAAGAACGAATAAAAGTAAAAGCATCTAATATCCGTTGGCGATCCTTCATCACTAACTGTTCTTCTCCTTTAATTCCTTCATCTCCTTCTTTAAATTTTTCAACTAGAAATATAACTGTTCTTATTCAATGCAAAGAAGATAATTGGAAAATCTATGTTCCTGTTCAAATAACTCGGTTTATACCTCAAATTATAATGACTTCTTCCCTAAATACTGGTCAAATTATCAAGCCTGATCATATCACAATTAGAATGACAGATTTATATTATTTTCATAGACAGGGAGTTTCTTCATTAGAGGAAGTAATTGGAGCTAAAGTTAAAAGAAATTTATACATTGGTGATTTTTTAGAAATTAATGATGTGTGTATAGTATGCCGTAATGATATAGTTACCATTAAAGCAATAATGAAAGGCATAACAATTACCGATAAAGGAATAGCTCTTAAAGACGGGCATAATGGTGAAAAAATAAAAGTAAAAAACAAGAAATCTAAACAAATTATTGAGGGAATAATAACAGGATCTGGTGAGGTTACAGTACAGATTTAATTCTTTATTTTTAATTGGTTTTAGGCTGATATTGTCATATCAGTAATTGTCACTTAGAATCTAATCAAGGTATGTTTTAAGAAATACGATAGCACTACTAAATTCAGATGTGTTCAATGCTACTAACTATCTAGGTATTTAAAGATATAGATTACTAAACTAACAAGTATTAATCCAATAATAAAATAAATAAGCATTAGATGATAAAAAAGATAAAGCAATTTAAGGACTATTATGAAAGTGTTATCTGACTTACTTGTTTATCAGCTTAAAAATGCAACCCAACTAGCTGCGCTTTTAGAAAAAGAGAAACTAGCTATTGCTAATCGAAATTCTTCTCAAATAGAATTCCTGGCTAAGGAAAAAATAGCTCTTATAGAACAATTAAAGGAAACTGATAATCATATTAATTCGTATCCTGATATTTCTAACATAATAAAAATCAAAAACTTTAGTAAGCAAATAGATAAAATATATTCAATTATTCGAGAATGCAAAGTATTAAATTTAATTAATGGTGAGGTACTTGAACGAGTCCGATTAAGTTTTAGTAGATTACATAGTTTAATACAAGAAGATAATGAAAATGGAAGTATAATTTACAATTCAGTTGGTAAAAAATTTACGATAAACACCCCAGGAACTGATATCAAAGTTTAAAAAATATTATTTTCCATTTAAATCAGAAAATAGCTTTTTTAGGCCTATCTGGAACATGATATATCTCCTTTATTTTACAATAATCGCGACGAAGTTGATTCATCTTCTCAATATTCAAACGAAGTTCTGTCACGTAGTTATCTCCAACTTTATAATTACGTACTACTTCCGCTCCTACAATCAAACCATCTACAATGCTGGTTGCTATATCAGAAACTCTCATACCATAAATCTGCTCTGTAAGCTCTCGATAAGCATCTAGCTTTGAAGCTCGTATAGCATGTATCTGTTTTTCTTCATAAGTTTCTCCTTCTTGCTGAGTAATATTAGCGTAACCTACTGCTGTAAACCAATCTTGTCTATATTTATTACTCCTATACAAAGGCTGACAACCAATAAGAATCACAATAGAAATTAATACGTACCATTTATTCAAAACAACCTCCTAAAGGACAAATTAAAAGTATAAGGCTCGATAATATTCGAACTCAAACGAATTAAGTGACCATTTTCTATACTAATAGAGTTTAATATATCTAGATCACGACCAATAGCTTCTATTGGTAAAAAGCCCTGTGCTGTAGCAACAACTATACGAGAATTCATTTCCACTATACGAGCATTAATTGCTATGCCACCCTTTTGATGTAACATTGTACCTGTCAGGATATATTGAATTTTCTGTTCCCTAGAAAGCTTTTTCCAGTTACGACTAAATACAAAGTCACCTTGCTGAGTTACTTGAATTGATCCAGTAGTTTTAAAATCAACTACATTAAACCCACGACGTTGAAACTGATAGATAAAACTTTCTGCTAATAAATTGCCCAACCAATTTGTTGTATCTATATCCTGTAGGTCTACAAATGAAACTACAGCTATTGGTTTATTCCTTGATAAATTTATATTAGAAATCATTAAATCTTCAGTCATACTCTGAATAAAAAAATCCAATGCATGACGGGGTTTTTTTTTAAACATAAATAGAGACTTTAAGTAAAATTGTTTCCCATCATGAATTGGATCATAAGTACAAGCAGTTAACAATACCACTAAACTTAATGACAACCATTTATTCATTTTTTTGAATTCTCCAAAAATATTAAGATATCTATTAATATGTTGATTGATCAATAAGATTCTTGTTTCATAGATAAAACTTACTTGCATTTAACTTATTGTTAAATAACAATGAAGAAAAATTGAATTTTATAATAAGTAATCATACCTAAAATAACAATGATACAAATACATAAATATGTACCACAATTTTTTTTAGTACTGTACTTAGTATTTTATACAGCACACTCTTTTGCTGTATGGTATGAGGTCACAGGAACTTCGAGAATACTTTCTTCTGAAAGAATAGCACGTGCTCGTGCTTTGGAAGATGCCTTATTTAAGGCTGTTAGCTTTTCTGGTAAAAATATTGGTACCATTAATAGTTTAATCCCTTTTTTAAAAGAGCATAAAACAAAATACCACTTTGAAAATCATTTAGTTCGTCATATGCTTATTGAGAAACAAGAAATAGAAAATAATATCTTTTTTGTAAAAGCCAAAATTCAAATTCTTCAATCAAGAAAAATCTGCGATAATCAGTATAAAAAAACATTTTTAGTAAGCAACATTAATTTAGCTTATCCAGAACAAGCGGTTTTGGGCCAGATTTACAATATAGGTGAAGATTTTTCTCGTATTATTAGTCGTCAATTAAACCAAGAATCAAGGAGCTTTATATCTGTTGGTACAACTAATTATGAGATAGACAAAGCTTATCCAGAACGATTAATAATGATTGCCAAGGATGCACAAGCTCAATTTATTATTACTGGCACTATTACAGATTTAACAATAACGTCTGATGAAAAAAAAAATCAAAACAAGAATTCTACAGTTCGCCAATTTGCAATTGAAATACAAGTTTTTGATGGAAAAACTGGCCAAAAAATATATGATCAAAACTATCGAGAAGTTGCTAAATGGTCATTTGCTAAAGTCACTCAAGTAAATACTAAAAGCGCTAATTTCTGGCTGTCAGATTACGGAGAAATGATTTTACAAGTCAATCGTAGAATAATGTTGGACCTAGAATCTCAAATGTCTTGCAAAATAACTTTACCAGAAATTATTTCTAAACTAGAAAACATAGTAACTATGAACTTAGGACGCTTACATGGAGTAAAAAAAGGAGATAAACTTCAGCTTTGGCATATGAATTCATTTACTGACTCACAAGGATTTCTTAGAAAGAGAATAAATCAAAGTGATATCACCCTAACTGTTTCTCGTGTTTATGAGAATCAATCAGAACTTAAAATTAACGAAGTAGAATTAGGTAAAAGTATTCAAATCGGTGATTTTGTACAAAAATTACCGTCATAATAGTATAAGTAAAATTAAACGACGTATTTTAAACGCTTGCCTAAATATAATCTACTATATAATCAAACAAATGTGTATAATCCTGCCTGCTTTGCTTTCTAAACAAAAAAACACATTTATTTATAATGCAAACCTACTATCCAGACCACTAATAAAGCAGAACAATAAATTAATCTTTGGATTAAAAAAAATAAACCCTAAACCTTCTCATGTTTTTAAAATTGAGCTTTTTAGTAAGGTTAAATAGAAACTTTCATCTTAATTTACACTATTTTATAAGGGTTTTTAATATGATACTAGAATCCTCTAGCTTAATCATTTGGGTGTTACTTGCTTTTGCTATTATACTTTCATTTTTAAGAAGAACACTATCAACAATCATAGTACTTTCCACAACATTAATAGCCGCATTTTTTTTAGATCAACTTGATATTTCAGCCCTTATCTCAACTATTCTGATTTTTATATTGTCATATAAAACACCTTTATTAAAAAAAAAATGGAAACAAATATCATTATCTATTATTACACTTTGGTCATTAGGTGTATTTTTTCATGTAATTCCAGGTTTTCATAATTTTAAAGTACTAGATAATGTAATAGCAGGACCCAAAAGCGGTCCTTTTACTATGTATTTAAATCTTGATAAGCCTCTTATCTTTTTTGTTTTACTGCTAGCATTGCCAAAAATAATGGAACCTCATCCTCCAATACCTAACATAAAAGCAATTTTCATCACAATATTCCCTTTATTTAGTTTATTATTTATTGCCTCTTTAATAAAAGCTATACAACTTGAACTAACTATACCAAGCTGGTGGTGGATTTTTGCTTTTAATAATTTGCTTTTTACATGTGTATCTGAAGAATCTTTCTTTAGAGCATATATACAAAAAAACATTACTACTCAAATTGGATGGATTCCAGGACTTGTTTTAGCTAGTTTATTGTTTGGATTAGCACATTTTTCTGGTGGTTTATTACTTATTTTTTTTTCTACATTAGCTGGTTTAGGTTATGGAAGTATTTTTCATTTTAGCCATCGACTATGGGTAGGTGTATTATTTCATTTTTTGTTTAATTTTATTCATCTTATTTTTTTTACTTACCCAATACTTGCTAAGTAAAATTATTTCATCTTAAAATTTGCTTAATTATACTTTAGTGATTACTAAAAAATAAAATAATTTTTATCTTAATTTAACTTTATTATACGTCAAATAATTTATGTATTTTCTATCGAATCAAGTTTAGAATTAATCAATTATTAATCTGTAATAAATAACTTACAGAACTAAAATGCTATTGATAATGTTGGTTAAATTAAATTTTAAAAGGTTAAATCATAGATGAATATACTTATGGCTTTATCTCAACTAGAAATTACTGGAGCTGAAGTTTATGCTACTACTATTGGTAATACACTTACTAATCGAGGGCATAATATTCACTATGTATCTGATACATTAACTAAATCACATGAGGGTAAATTTCATAAATTAAATTTTAACAAACGTTCTATTATCCATCGACTTTACCATTTAATATATCTACTATTTTTAATTAAAAAACATAATATACAATTAGTACATGCACACTCTCGTGCCTCAAGCTGGATCTGTCATATAGCCTGCAAACTTTCCAGTATACCTATGATTACAACAATCCATGGTTATCAACCAGTTCACTGGTCAAGAAAGGTGTTTTATGCAATAGGTGATAAAGCGCTTACAATTTGTGAAGCTGTTCATGAACAGCTTATTCATGATTTAAAAATCCCTCCTAATTATCTTCAAATTAGTCGTAATGGAATAGAAATAGAAAAGTTTTCTTGGCAAGTTGCTCCGAACAATAAAAAACCTATCATAAGCATTATTGGCAGATTAACTGGAGAAAAAGGAAGGGTTTATTATAATTTACTCAACAAACATTTAAATTTAGAAAAATATCATATTCAACTTATTTCAAGCTCTACGCTAAAAGAACCTTTTAGCAAAATATCATCTAAAATTAGCTTTCTTGGATATTTAGAAGATATCGTTCCAATACTTGCTCACTCAGATTTAGTAATAGGTTCAGGGCGAGTAGCTATAGAATCTCTCTTATGTGGAAGACCTACTCTTGCAATCGGAGAAGCAGGCCTAGTTGGTCTGATAGATGAAACTAATATTAATCAAGCTATGATAACTAATTTTGGTGATATTTATTCTAAAACGATTATCAATAAAAATTTATCAGATATAAAGAATCAAATTAAAAAAGGTCTAGACAACAAGTACTGTTTAAAGAGTATTAGGAACCAAATCAAGCAAAACTATAATTTATATAATATAGTTAATCAAGTAGAAAAAAATTATCAAACGCTCTACATGGAAAAATTACTTAAAAAAACCCCAATCATTATGTATCATCGTTTTATTCAAAACAATAATGAGAAAGGAGTGCATGGAACATATCTTCATGTTGATATGCTTGAAAAACACTTTAAATTATTAAAATGGATGGGGTTTGAAAGCCTAACATTTGAAGATTTAGCAAATATAGAATTTATTCGTCATCTTAATATTATCAAACCAGTAAAACGTTATATTATTATTACAGTAGATGATGGTTATGAAGATAACTACCATCTGTTATTACCACTTCTTAAAAAGTATAATTTTAAAGCTATAATATATACTGTTACTGGAGAAAAAATTAATCGCTGGGATACAGAAGTTACAACTTGTCCAGAAATACCAATACCATTAATGACTAATAAACAACTTAAAACCATTTCCAACTCAGGCTATATTGAAATAGGAGGTCATACTCTGACTCACCCTCGTCTAAATACATTGAATTTTGAGCAACAACAATATGAAATCGAAAAAAACAAAATCTACCTAGAGGCTTTACTTGATAAAAAGTTAACTTCTTTCGCTTATCCTTATGGAACCTATAATCAAGATTCTGAAAATATAATCAAGGAAGTTGGATATAAATTTGCTGTTATAACTAACGAACAGTCACTCAATACTAACATTAACTTTTATCAGATTCCTAGAATAGCTATATTTCCAAGAACTACAATCTTTGGTTTATGGCGGAAATTACACTAACATCATGAAAAACAATTTAATATATATATCTAATAAGTCTATATAATATGTATTGCTTTTCTGATAACTTAGATAACTTAGCCTTTTTATATTTATTACCATATCCACGGATTAGATGTAGATAAAATACTATGAACTTAAATTATATAAATAGAACTTTATCTGTAGCTGCTTTATTTTTAGTTCCTTTTTTACTCCTTTGGACCAAAAATTTCAGTGTAATAATTATCGCTTTACTTATAGCATACTCTATTTTTTTTATCATAAAAGATAATATCTCACTGGTATATGATACCTTTGACTGTCTAGTTATAACTTGTCTTAGCATTTATTTTGTAGTAAACATTCCTAATGTGTTTATAGATACTGGTGAATTTAGATATTTTCAAGGAGGAATTCGGTTACTTCTTTGTATACCTATATATATATTTATCAGGGAAACCCTTGCCGATAATTGCTTTCATATTAAAGCGCTATCTTTAGGAATCATTGCTGGTTCATTTTGTTCTCTTTTAATAGCTATATATCAATATTTCTTTTTAGGCTATACTAGAGTTGATGGCTGGTTATATAGCATTAATTTTGGATATTTATCTTGTTCCTTAGCTTTTTTAGCCATTTGTTTAAGCTTTGATAGCGAATATAAACAGTATCTCAGATTAGCTTTCATTGCTGCTTGCATATCCACTTTTCTTACCTTAACTCGAGGGGCAATATTTGCTATTCCAATAATAACTTCATTTATCGCACTTCTCAACTGGACAACTAATTTTAATTTTAAAAAAGTGTTATTAATTAGTATTAGCTTTCTTATGATATTCTTAATATTCTTTTTTACTTCTAATAATTTTCAAAAACGTATCAATTTTACCATAGAAGAATTTTCATCCATAACCTCTGGTAATATTCATGATTCAGTATCTTCTGGAGGACGGATCATGCTTTGGGAAAGTGCACTAAAAGCTTTTCTCAAAAGTCCATTTATCGGATTAACTTATCCTGAACGTGAAACTTTCAATCAGAAACTTTTTGAACGAGGAGAAATAACAAATTGGCATCTCGGAATTAAACGTGGTCATGCACACAGTCAGTACTTTGAAATGTTAGCAAGCAATGGTTTACTAGGAATAATAGGTTTGATAGGAATGCTATTTTTACCGTTAACTATGTTTTCATATTATTACATAAAAACAAACAATATTATTTCACTAACTGCTGCAACATTTGTAGCAGGATTTAGTATTTTTGGTATTACAGAAGTACTGTTACAAGCTAATTTAATCAGTGCTTTTTATGGATTTATGTTAGCTACTTTCTTCGCATTTATTAAACATGAAAGGCAGTCATACTAAATGAAGATACTTATTATAGGACCATCATGGATTGGAGATATGATAATAGCACAAAGTTTATATATGACCCTAAAAACAATGTATCCTTACACGATAATTGACGTTCTTGCTCCGAATTGGAGCAGTCCGATTCTAGAAAGAATGTCTGAGGTTAATCAAATCATTCAAATGCCAATCAAGCATAGTTCACTTCAGATATCTTCTCGATGGAAACTAGGCCGTCAACTAGCAAAAAATAATTATACACATGCTTATATTCTACCAAATTCAGCTAAATCTGCTTTAGTTCCATTATTTGCTGGAATTAAAAACGAATAGGATGGAAAGGAGAATGGCGCTATGGACTATTAAGTGATCTAAGAAAAAAAAACATTTATTTCAATACATGGTTGAATGTTATGTTGCTTTAGCGTATGAAAAAAAGATTACAAAAATAGGATAGCATTAAGTAATTGTCCTATCCCTAATTTAAAGGTTGATCTTAACTCTCAAAAAATAATTATACAAAAACTTTGCTTACATCAGGATAAACCAATCATTGGAATATGTCCTGGAGCTGAATTTGGTCCAAGCAAACAATGGCCAGCAGATAACTACACTAAAGTTAGTCAACATGCTATTGAACTAGGTTATCAAGTTTGGTTATTTGGTTCTAGTAAAGATAAAAATATATGTAACCAAATCAAACATTCTATGTTAAAAAAACAACAATATGAGTGCAAAAATTTATCCGGAAAAACTAATTTAATTGAAGCTATTGACCTCCTTGCTGCTTGCCATACAGTAATAAGCAATGACTCAGGTCTCATGCATATCTCCGCTGCCGTTGGGTGCAATATTATAGCTATTTATGGTTCAACTTCACCAAAATATACTCCCCCTCTTACAAATAAACTTCAAATTTTATATGCTAAAAACGTTGCTTGCAGACCATGTTTCAAACGTAAATGTCCTCTAAAACACTTAAATTGTCTCAAAAAACTATCACCAAGCAATGCGATTAACGCACTAAATAAAGTTGCTCAATAATGTAATGGATGTAAATTAAATAATCTAAAATACATCTAAATATAAAAGTATATATTCTTTTTAAAAATATAAAAATTTAGCAAATAAAAAAATTTCTGAAAAACAGTTTGTTTTATTTAAACTAACCTAATCAGGTCCAACTAATTATGCTTATTAGATTAATATATCGCTTAATTTTAATCATTCTTTCCCCAATTCCACTGATTATGCTATATAAAATGCAATTAACAAATTCAACTGTTGGTAAACGATGGAAAGAATATTTTGGTAAGATACCAAAGATAGAATCTAAACAAAAACCAATATGGTTACATGCTGCTTCTGTAGGAGAAGTAATTGCAGCTTTTCCTTTTATAAAAGCTCTTAAAGAAAGTTCTCCTAATGAAAAAATTTTAATTACAACTACAACATCTACTGGTGCAGAACAAGTTAAAAATTTAGGCTCATTAGTTGAACATCGTTATATGCCTATTGATTTTAAATTTGCAATTAAAAACTTTCTTCAAGCTATTAAACCCAAAAAAATGTTAATAATGGAAACAGAACTATGGCCTAATACCATACATGTTGTTAGCGAAGCTGGTATTCCTATAATAATCATAAATGCTAGATTATCTAACCGATCAATGAAAAGGTATAAAAAGTTCAATATACTATGCCGGTTCTTTTTAGAAAAAATCACAGCATTTCTATGTCAACATAAAACTGATGCAGAAAATTTTATTTCTTTAGGAATTTTAAAAAGTAAGATCTTTGTGACTGGATCGATAAAATTTGATTTAAACATAGATAAATCTATTCTAAAAAAAGGGAAAGACTTGCGTAAAAAATTAGGTAAAAGACGTCCAATTTGGGTTGCAGTCAGCACTCATCCTGGAGAGGAAGAAGAAATACTAGCTATTCATCATCAACTTTTAGATGAACTGCCAAATATTTTACTTATTTTAGCACCTAGACATCCAGAAAGATTTAATGCTGTAGCTAAATTATGTAAAAAAAAGAAACTACAGTACTCTAGACGTAGTAAAAATCAAAAAATAACACAGCACGATTCTATATATCTAGCAGACACTATGGGTGAAATGCTAACTATTATAGGTGCTGCAACTATATGTTTTATGGGAGGAAGCCTAATTCAAGATAAAGTTGGTGGACATAACGTTCTTGAACCCGCAATACTTAAAAAACCTATTTTAATTGGGCCTAATTATTTTAATTTTTTAGATATTATTCTCCAGCTTAAAAAACACCAAGCTATCAAAATCATTCATAATCCAAAAGAACTAGCTAATGCTTTAAAAATGCTCTTTAAATCAGAAAAACAGGTAAAAAAAATGGGAAATAATGCATTAAAAGTAATAAAAATGAATACAGGCGCAGTAAATAAAACAATTAACTTAATAAAATCTATAAAATAAAAATAACCTGCTAAATCTTTATTAATACTGTTTTCTATAAAAAAAATAGAAATACTCTAGGGTAGTATAAATATACTCATATGAAATCAAATAAAAAAACCAATGCAAAAATATAATAATATTTCTATAAATCGTTTCAGCGTTGCACCTATGTTAGGTTGGACAGACCAACATTGTAACTACTTCCATCGAAGATTATCTACTAAAACATTGCTTCATACAGAAATGATCACTACCAATGCAATTTTATATAGTAAAAAAAACAATTTAATCGAATATAATCCAATAGAACAACCTATAGCTATTCAACTAGCTGGTTCAAATCCAAGAGATTTTGCAAGATGTGCTAAACTCGTAGAGAATCTTGGATATAGTGAAATCAATATAAATATAGGGTGTCCATCAAACCGAGTTCAAAATGCAAATTTTGGTGCTTGTTTAATGACTAAACCTCATCTAGTTGTAAATTGTATATTAGCAATTAAAAGTATCGTAGATATTCCTGTTACAGTAAAAACTAGAATTGGTGTTGATAATCAAAATTCGGAACAATTTCTAATGAAATTTATTTCTACTGTGTCAGAAAAAGCAAAATGCAAAAAATTTACTATACACGCACGAGAAGCATGGTTAAATGGTTTAAATCCGAAAGAAAATAGAAACATTCCACCACTAAATTATTCCAAGGTATATCAACTTAAAAAAAAATTTCCACACCTAATTATTATATTAAACGGTGGTATAAAAACATTAAATGAATCATTACAACATTTGAAATATCTAGATGGTGTTATGATTGGCCGAGAAGCATATAAAAATCCATATATGTTATCTGAAGTTGAGAAAAAAATTTTTAATATGAATCAATTAAGAAAAAAACGGTACCAAATAATTGAAGAAATGTACCCTTACATTGAAGCTACACTTTCAACAGGGGGAAATTTAGGTCAAATCACTAGACACATGCTCGGTTTATTTAAAAATAAACCAGGATCAAAATATTGGCGTCGCTATATTAGTGAAAATGCATATAAAAAAAATGCTGGTATTGAAGTAATACAAAGAGCACTTAAAAAAATACAAAATATATAAAAAAAGAACTCAAATTTATCTGTCATAATGAAACTTTCATGTTTAAAGAATCAACTATTAAATTTTTTAAATACATTAATTAATCCATTAGTAGAACTATCATGCGAAGTGATTTTTAAATCATTATCAAGCTCTAGCAAAATCTTATCAGCTAATTCTTTTCCAAGTTCAACACCCCATTGATCAAAACTAAATATATTCCAAATAATGCCTTGTACAAAAATCTTATGCTCGTATATTGCAATTAAATTACCCAAAATACGAGGAGTAATTTTTTCAATTAAAATAGAATTTGTTGGCCTATTACCTTGAAATACTTTAAAGGGCACTAACATATTAATATATTTAGAGCTTTTTTTAGAATTTTTAAATTCATTTAAAACTACTTCTTCAGATTTACCAAACGCTAATGCCTCAGTTTGCGCAAAAAAATTAGATATAAGCTTTTTATGATGATCACCTATTGGATTATGACTGATTGCAGGAGCAATAAAATCACAAGGAATGAATTTAGTGCCTTGATGAATAAGCTGATAAAATGCATGTTGTCCATTAGTTCCAGGTTCTCCCCACACAATTGGACCAGTTTGATATTTAACAACTTTACCATTGCGATCTATATATTTACCATTTGATTCCATATTAGCTTGCTGGAAATAAGCAGAAAAACGATGCATATATCGATCATATGGAAGGATAGCTTCTGATTCCGCACCATAGAAATTATTATACCAAACTCCAATAAGAGCAAGAATAACTGGAATATTCTCTTCAAATTCTGTTGAAATAAAGTGCTTATCAATCTCATGAGCACCTTCTAATAATTCAATAAAATTTTCATAACCCACAGATAATGCTATAGATAGACCAACTGATGACCATAGTGAATAACGCCCCCCTACCCAATCCCAAAACTCAAACATATTTTCAATATTTATACCAAACTCAACTACTGAAACTGAGTTAACGGAAAGAGCTATAAAATGTTTTTCGATATCAGATTGATTCCCAGATGATTTTAAAAACCAAGAACGAGCACTAAATGCATTTGTCATCGTTTCTTGCGTAGTAAAAGTCTTAGAAGCAATTAAAAACAACGTTGTTTCAGGATTTATTTTTTTAAAAGTCTCTACAATATCAGTACCATCTACGTTAGATACAAAGTGTAATTTTAAATGATTTCTATATGATGATAGAGCCTCGCTAACCATATGAGGCCCAAGATCAGAACCTCCAATGCCAATATTTACTATATCAGTAATGGATTTCCCTGTATAACCTTTCCATTTACCACTAATAACAGAATTTGTAAAAAGCTTAATTTTTTCTAATACTGCATTAACGGATGGCATAATATCTTGGCCATTTAAGATTATAGGCTTATTGCTACGATTACGTAATGCTATATGAAGAACAGCACGACCTTCAGTATGATTTATTATATCCCCTTTAAACATTGAGGATATGGCTGTTTTTAACTCAGTCTCGTTTGCTAAATCAAATAACTTTGTAAGAGTTTCCTCAGTAATCAAATTTTTTGAGTAATCAATTAAAAGGCTTGTTCCAAATCGAATTGATAATTTATCAAATCGATTCGCATCTTGAGCAAAAAGTTTCTTAAGAAGCATACCTTTATTTATTTCAAAATGTTCTACTAATTTTTTCCAAGCTTTTGTTTTTATCGGATTAATATTTTTTAACATAATAATTATCCTGACATTAATTAGTGCTATAAATAGTCTAATATCAATGATATCTAGTAATTATTATTTTAATTACCAATACTAGATAGACATTAATAAAACATTACTATTATGTAGTTTTACAAATAGCATATCATATTTCTCAAAAAGTATATAATCTAAAATATTATGATTAAATTGCTTTTCATAAGAACATTTTTATCTAAATCTTGCCATTAAATTGGCATTTTCTATTTTTAAAAATAAGCAGATAAAAGAGAAAAAATTTCATAAAGAATAGGCAAATCTAAAGACCCATATTCATAATGCTTGATAGGATTAACATCTTGAGTTAAAGAATTAACTTTTAATAGAATGAATTCTAGGTTAGAATTTATTGCTATTTTTACGCTATTGCCCCTTTTTATTCTAGGAATAAATATTAATTTTATATTAAAAAAACTTTCGAATAAATATTTTATTTAAAATAAAATACTAAATTTAGTATAATAGAAAATCAGTTTATCTATAAATGTAGTATGTTTTGCTAAATTTGATAAAACTGAAAAAAAGCAATTAACTGCATATTATATTGGATCTAAGATATCATAAAAAAATATTCTCTCCAAGAATCAGACAAACACTATATTTACCGATAAATTTTTCACCTAAGATTACTGCCTGAGCTAACCCATCAGGACTAGATTGTGTAATATGCTGTAACTGAATACCAAAATTATTACCATTTCCTAACAATCGCTTAAAACTTATCTTTTCTTCTGGTTTTGTAATAATGAGAATCTGCTTAATACCTGCTAACATAATGGTTGAAAGTGAATAATAAATCATTGGTTTATTATAAACTGGAAATAATTGTTTGGATACAGCACAAATTTTTTAGAAATCTACTAAACTAACTATAGAACTATCCAATGCTTGATATAACCAAGTTTTATTATTTAAATACCATTTAACTGTTTTTCGAACCCAGAATCAAAGGTTTCTTCAGTCTCCATCCTAGTTCTCTTTCAATTTTAGAGGAATCGATAGCATCATGAATATCATTATCATGCCCAGGACGATCTGTTACATAAGTGATAAGGTCTTGATATTTATTTGCTCCATTAGGTTTATTAGGTACTAACTCTTCTAATATAGAATAAATAGTTTTCATAACCTCTATATTTGTTTTTTCATTATAACCACCTATATTATAAGTTTCACCAACTCTTCCTATTGTAATTACCTTATACAAGGCTTTAACATGATCTTCAACATAAATCCAATCACGAATTTGCCTACCATTTCATAGATAGTCAGTGGTAGACCTTTTAAGGCATTTACAATGATTAATGGAATTAATTTTTCTGGAAAATGATGTGGTCCATAATTATTTGAACAAGGAGTTATTATTGTAGGAAGATTAAATGTTTTGAACCAAACTCTAACTAAATGATCACTAGAAGCTTTTGAAGCTGATAAGGATTAGAAAGTGAATAAGGAGTTTTTTCTGTAAAAGCTTGAATTAGATAATTGAGTTTTCCATATACTTCATCTGTAGAAATATAATGAAAACGAAAAAGTGTTTTACATTTATTGTTTAATTTATTCCAATAAGTTAGAGAAGATTTAAGTAAAGCATGAGTACCTAGAATATTAGTTCTGATAAACACTAATATTTCAGAGATTGAACGATCTGCATGGCTTTCAGCAGCAAGATGCATTACAGAATCTAGTTTATGCTCAGAGCAAACACGATTTAATTCAATGAAATCACAAATATCAACTTGTTCAAAGAAATAACTCCATTTTTTTATCACATGTATTTAAAATGATATGACGAATAACAGAAGATCCTATAAAGTCAGCACAACCAGTAACTAACAGTTTCATTTTCATCCTTAGTAGGAAGAATTTATTTTATTTTTTATACTTCCTCATTATTTAACCGATTATCAAAAAATCTGTCTTTAAAATATAAAAAATTGATAAGTAAATAATGTTTACTTAATAATAAAGAACAAGAAAAACAAGAAATTGTTCTTTACACATAACTTATCTAAATATATAACTAAAATATTATAGAATTTAAAATTAGAATAGCAGAGTAAAATTGCAAATTAGTTAAAACAGTCATATATAAAGGTATTAATAAAATTAAGAAACAAAAACCAGTTTAATTCCATTAAAGTAGTTAGCAATGGATATTGCTGTTTATATAAAGATAATAAACATTGAACTAGTATAATTAAAATATCTAAAAAGTGATTTTAATATCGCAAAAACTCTCTGTATACTATGGGTCAAATCAACAACAAACAACTCCATAATACTCTCCAATACTTTACCATATATTTAATTCTATATTTTATTTTTTGGTACGAGTTTATAAACTTTAAAAGGCACATTAAATTTAATAATTAAAAGTTGTTTGATTTAACTAGATAATTTATTTAAATAAGAATTGCTACAATTATAGACTATTCATTTTAGGTAGAAAGCAAATGACTAATACGATTAAATTTAAGATACAGATCTCCATAGCAATCATTATTGCTATCGTAAGCACTGTCCAAGCATGGATTTCAGTAAACCAGCTAAAACAAGAAACAACCTCTGCGATCAATAGTGAAATGAAAAATATCAACATAACAACAGCTCGCTATATAAGTAATTGGCTAGAAATTCATAGTAAAATGATGCTTGCTAATGAATCTATTATCCGAGAATCAGGAAATGCTGATAGAGAAATGCTTGTTATTAAAAAAGCTGGCGATTTTCTATCTGTATACGCAGGTTTTAATGATGGCAGCATTTCCTATGGAGATAAAACAGAAATTTGGCCAAAAAGCTACGATCCAAGAACCCGACCTTGGTATAGAGATGCAATGTCCACGCAAAAATTAATAATAACTGAACCATACAGAGATTTTGATGGAAGCATCGTTATTAGTTTTGCTAAAGCCTTTTCTGGAAACAGAACTGGTGTACTGGCAGCAGACCTCACAGTTTCTAATATCATTGATGAAGTACTAAACCTGGAACTTGATGATGATGGATTCGCTTTCTTAGTTGATGGTAATAATAATATTGTTGCCTACAAACATGATAAATTAAGTCAAAAACCATTAACTGACTTAAATCCAATTTTGAATAAAAAGAAAATAAATGAGCTATCTGATATAGCTGACATCTCTACAGTTCCTTGGCCAAAACAAGGAAACAAATTAATTTTTATTTCTTCTATTCCCAAGACTGAATGGTCTCTTGGTTTAGTTATTGATAAAAACAAAGCATTGTATTCTGTATCTAAGCAAATTACCTTTACCACTGTTGCTCCTATTATCCTGTATATTATTATTGCTATAATTAGTACATGGATTATTACTCATCTACTTCAACCTTTAAAAACATTATCTAAAGCTCTACGAGAATTATCTCAAGGTAAAGGCGATTTAACACAACGAATTCATGTAAAACGTATGGACGAAATAGGAACATTGGCTAAGCATGTTAATCAGTTTTTAATCCAATTACAAAAAATGCTCAGAGGAATTGTTGATCATAGTCAAGAACTTTCTAAACAAGCAGAACAAGCCAGCAAAATTTCTCTTCAAGCAGCAGACCAAATCGAACATCAACAAAATGATGTAAATCAAATAGCTGCAGCAATCCATGAAATGTCTGCTACAGCAGCTGAAGTTTCTAGACATGCAGCTCTTACTGCTAATGCCTCAAAAGCATCATCTTCAGCTTGTAATGATGGTCAACAAGTGATTCAGAAAAATCAACAATCCATATTAAGCTTAGCCCATCAAGTTTCTGGAGCAGCAAAAATAATAGGAGAATTAGAAAACAATACTCAAAGCATCAATCAAATTTTATCGACTATTCAAGGCATTGCTGAACAAACAAATTTACTAGCACTTAATGCTGCAATTGAAGCTGCTCGCGCTGGTGAACAAGGTAGAGGTTTTGCAGTTGTAGCTGATGAAGTCCGTGTATTAAGTCAACGCACCCATGGCTCTACAGAAGAAATTCGTACTATGATTGAAACACTACAAAAAAATACTAGACATGCAGTTGATAGTATGGAAACAAGTACAAAACTCGCTGATACTAGTGTCAATTATGCTCAAGAAGCTCAAGATAGCTTAACTAAAATTACAGAAGCAATTACTGAAATTAACAATATGGCAGCTCAAATAGCAAGTGCCGCTGAAGAACAACGCACTGTAAGTGAAGATATTAGTCGTAATACTCAAGGTATCAAAGACGCTTCAGATGCACTAGCATCACAAGCTAGCCTAAGTAGCGAAAGCGCTAAAAATATGAATATAGCTACTAGTTCTATGCGTCAACAAATTAAACGTTTTAAAGTATAAATTCTAGAATATACATCCAATAACAGCAGATAATTTTTCTGAAAAATTAGTTCTATAATCATAATATATTTAAGAATATTTACTTGAAATAAACTTATATTAAATATAAAAAAGACTTACTTAAGGTTTCAGTTTTTTTAAAAACGAACTTGATGAGGTTATTATGTCAACTAAAAAACCAATGGTCCTAGTAATTCTTGATGGTTGGGGATACCGTGAAGATAATATAAATAATGCAGTTAACAATGCAAAAACACCAATAATGGATGAACTTATTTCTAATAATCCCAATACTATTATTTCAGCTTCTGGGGTTGATGTCGGTCTTCCAGATAAACAAATGGGAAACTCCGAAGTCGGTCATACTAATATTGGTGCAGGCCGTGTTGTATATCAAGATCTTACTCGTATTAGTAAAGCTATTTCCAATGGAAATTTTTTTAATAACCCTACTATTTTAGAATCAATAGATAAAGCTAAGACTACTGATAACGCAATTCATATTATAGGACTTTTGTCTCCAGGTGGAATCCATTCTCATGAAGAGCACATTTATGCAGCAATAAAAATGGCAGTGAGTCGTTCTGCAAAAAAAATTTACCTACATTGCTTTTTAGATGGCAGAGATACACCACCTTGTAGTGCACGAAATTCTTTACAACGTCTTGAAAATCTACTTGCTATTTTCAATTCTAGTCAAATTAGAATTGCTTCTTTGATAGGTCGTTATTATGCAATGGACCGAGATAATAATTGGGATAGAATTCAATTTGCATATGATCTTCTTACCTTAGCAAAAGCTTCTTTCACATATGATTCTGCATTAGAAGGATTAAGTGCAGCATATTTACGTCAGGAAAACGACGAATTTATAAAAGCAACTGAAATAAGAGCTAAAGGCCAAAAAAAAGTAAAAATTCAGAATGGTGATACAGTCATTTTTATGAATTATCGAGCAGATCGTGCACGTCAACTAACTAGTGTTTTTTTACCTGAATTTAATCATTTCAGACGAATAAAGGCTCCAATTACAAACTTTGTTATGCTAACTAAATATTCTGATTGCTTTCCATTACCAGTCGCTTTCCCTACAATCTCATTACATAATACATATGGTGAATGGCTATCTAAAAAAGGCTATACACAATTGCGTATCTCAGAAACTGAAAAATATGCGCATGTGACTTTTTTCTTTAATTGTGGTATTGAAAGCAAATTTAAAGGTGAAGTACATCAACTTGTCACTTCACCAAAAGTTCCAACTTACGATTTGCAGCCAGAAATGAATTCTAAAGAACTTACTAATAAACTTATTGCTGCAATTAAATCTAGTAAATATGATTCCATAGTTTGTAACTATCCTAATCCTGATATGGTTGGTCATACTGGTGTATATGAAGCTACAAAAAAAGCAATCGAAGCAATTGATATCTGTATTGGTGAAATTACTAAGGCTATTATAGAAGTTAATGGACAATTATTAATCACTGCTGATCATGGAAATGCAGAAATGATGGTTAATCCTAAAACCGGATCTATTCATACAGCACATACCAATCTGCCAGTGCCTTTAATTTATGTAGGTAATAAAAAATTTACATTTAAAAAAAACGGGAAACTATCAGACCTAGCACCAACTATGTTATATTTAGCGAATATTAATATTCCAACTGAAATGACTGGAAATATACTCATTGAATAATCGTAAACTTAATTTCTAAATTAAACGATTAATATCAATTATAATATTTTTTTAAAAAACCATTCATCCTTACGGATTCTATGCTTAAATAAAAATTCAGAAATGTTTTTGAACCAAAATACTTTACCTTAAAAATAAAGCAATAAGAAGAACACTATATTTAGTGATGAATATCATGCTATATTCACATATATTGAATTTCAACACGAGAAGTAATCCTTGTAACTAGTTCATATGCTAGTGTTCCTATATATCTTGCTATTTCTTCTGCTGGAAGTTCTCTCCCCCATAAAATAACTTCATCACCCACTTTATCTATAGAATTAAAACCCAAATCAATTGTAATCATATCCATAGATACACGACCAACAATAGGAACTTTTCGACCATTAAGAAAAACAGGTGTTCCATTGGGTGCCATTCTAGGGTAACCATCACCGTAACCAATAGAGATCACACCAACTTTAGTATTACATTTACTAATCCATGTTCTACCATAACCAATGCTTTCACCATATTTAATATCACGAATAGCAATCAGAACTGATTTTAGTGTCATAACAGGACGATAACCCAAAGTATTTACTCTTTGATTAAAGAATGGAGACAATCCATACATAATTATTCCAGGCCTAACCCATTCTAAATAGGTTTTATTTAAATATAATAAAGCACCTGAAGCAGCAATTGAACGTTCGCCATTACAATCTTTAGTTAATGATAAAAATAATTTAAATTGTTTCATAGAAAAATTAAAATCATCAGCACAAGAAAAATGGCTCATAACTCGCAATGATTTGTCAATATTTCTACAAGATTTTAACCTAACTAGAAAATCAAAACACTGATTTGGATTAATTCCTAAACGATTCATACCAGTATCTATTTTTAACCAAACAACAATTGGAACTTTAAGTTTAGTCTGCTCTAATAACAATAATTGTTCTTCACAATGCAACACTGTTTGAATGTTATTAGCTGATAAAATAAACAAATCGCTTAGAGAATAAAAACCTTCTAATAAAATGATAGGTTTTAGAATACCAGATTCTCTTAACTGCAATGCTTCTTCAATGCGAGCAACCCCAATTGCATGAACACTATTAGTGCATCGGGCAATACGACATAATCCATGACCATAAGCGTTTGCTTTAAGTATGGCCATAATTTTACTATTAGGTGCTTGAGTTTTAATTAGAGCTATATTATCTTGAAAAGCCTTTAAGTCTACTACTGCCTTAACAGCTATTCCATAACCTTTATCATTGCTCATCTTCAAATGAAAAACCCATATAATTATCAAAACGAGCAAATTGACCTTGAAAGGTTAATTTTACCGAACCAATAGGACCATTACGTTGTTTCCCAATAATTATTTCAGCAACCCCTTTTAGTGAAGTCTTAGAATTATATACTTCATCACGATAAATAAACATAATTAAATCAGCATCTTGTTCAATAGCTCCAGATTCACGTAAATCTGAATTAATTGGACGTTTGTCTGCACGTTGTTCCAAAGAACGATTTAACTGCGATAATGCAACTACAGGTACATTTAATTCTTTTGCGAGTGCTTTTAAAGAACGGGATATCTCTGAAATTTCTAATGTTCGACTATCTTGCAAACTTGGAACTCGCATTAGCTGTAAGTAATCTATCATAATCATAGCTAATCCATCAGAATCACGTGCAATACGACGAGCTCGTGAACGTAACTCAGTTGGAGTTAAACCAGAACTATCATCAAT
Organism: Candidatus Photodesmus katoptron Akat1; assembly: GCF_000478685.1. GTDB lineage: Bacteria > Pseudomonadota > Gammaproteobacteria > Enterobacterales > Vibrionaceae > Vibrio > Vibrio anomalopis. Next base: position 514,888 of record NZ_AMSD01000001.1, read on the forward strand.
ATATATATTTTTCTTTTGCATCAAAATAGCAATAGTAGAAGATATACGAGCCCAATCTTCATCATTAAGTTGACCAGTACGAATCTTCGTTTGAGCAACACGAGATAAAGAAGCCAACATACGCATCATCAGTTGATCAGCAGGCATCTCTAAAGAAAAAATTAAAACTGTCTTATCTTGTAGCATAGCTATATTTTCACATATATTCATAGCAAAAGTGGTTTTTCCCATTGATGGGCGTGCTGCTACAACAATAAGTTCAGCGTTTTGTAATCCAGCTGTTTTTTTATTAAGGTCACTAAAACCTGTACTTAACCCTATCACACCGTCTTGAGGTGTTTTATATAGTATTTCAATTTTTTCTAACGTTTTCTCAAGAATACTATCAACATTCTGTGGACCTTCATTTTCAATTGTACGTGCTTCTCCAATAGCAAATACTTTGCTTTCAACAAAATCTAATAAATCTTCTGATGTCCTTCCTTGTGGATTGTAAGCTGCTGTGGCAATTTCATGTGATAAACTAATTAAACTTCTTATAAGAGCTCGTTCAGAGACAATAGTGGCATAAGCATTTATATTAGCAGCACTTGGAGTGTTTTTGACTAAATCAACTAAATAGGCTAAGCCACCAACATCTTCAAGCTGTTCTCGTCGGTCTAAAAATTCTGATAAAGTAACTAAATCAAGAGGTTTTCCATCTTCTAAAATTGATTTTATAGATTCAAAAATTAAACGATGAGGATGAAGATAGAAATCTTTTATTACTAGTTTTTCTGAAACTATATCCCAACGTAGATTATCTAGGAGTAAACCACCAATAACTGACTGCTCTGCTTCTAATGAATGCGGAGGAATCTTAATTGCATCAATTTCAAAATCTGTTTTTTTTTGATTTCTATTATTGATTTTGGAATTAGCCATAATTACACTCAATGTATTCTAAATATTGATGGTATAGGTATAACCGAACCTCAAATTTAATATATCTAAATCTTAATAAAAACTAAAACAGATATTATAAATTACAAAATAGAAAGCAAACTCAGAAAACTAAAAAAGAGAAAAGTAAATTTTTATAAAAAAAGACAAGCGTTATTTTACTTACTAAGTAATCTAAACTACGCTGAAACCACATGTAATCTAATAGAAACCACTACTTCTGGGTGAAATTGTAAACTAATATCAAATTCACCAGTACTACGGATCACTCCATCGGGTAAACAAATTTCACTTTTTTCTACTTCAACACCCATGGATGAAATAGCATTGGCAATGTTACGAGCACCAACTGAACCAAATAATTTGCCTTCATCACCTGCTTTAGAAGATATAACTACATTACTAAGATTATTCACTTTTTCAGCCCGAGCTTTAGCAAGTGATAACTGTTCAGTAACTTTAGCTTTCAACTTATCAGAACGAATCTTAAACATTTTTACATTAACTTCAGTAGCTACAACCGCTTTGCCTTTAGGAATAAGAAAATTACGAGCATAACCCGATCTAACATTCACTGTATCACCAAAGGCACCAAGATTACTTACTTTATCAAGTAAAATAACTCGCATTATACAATCCTTTTAAGTAAATAAAAAACCAATAACTAATGTTTATCAGTATAAGGTAATAAAGCCAAATAGCGTGCACGCTTAATAGCACGTGCTAACTGACGCTGATATCTAGAACTTGTACCAGTAATGCGACTTGGAACAATTTTTCCAGTTTCAGTAATATAATTTTTTAGAGTTACTATATCTTTATAATCGATATCTTGTATACCCTCTGCTGTAAAACGGCAGAATTTACGACGACGAAAAAAACGAGCCACAGTATATTTCCTATTAATCTTTTAATTAAAGAACTCTCTGAATGAGAGAATAACTTAGTTACGCTATCAATTCCAACAGATATAATATACACATAATGAATTACGTCTATATTACTTTACAGAAAATCTATAAATAAAACCCTTCATTAAAAACTCAGACTATATTGGAAATACATATAGTCATGGTTGCTTTGTTAATCCTATACGCTCTTCTCGACGGGAAGAACGCTCTTCTTTTGGTTTCATCATAATAGATTGCTCAGTAATAGAATTATTTACAGACATAATCATATTACGCATAACTATATCATTAAAACGAAAAGCAGTTTCTATCTCATTAATGATTTTTGGAGTAACTTCAACATTCATAAGAACATAGTGAGCTTTATGTAGTTTATTAATTGGATAAGCCATTTGTCGACGACCCCAATTTTCTAAACGATGAACCGTACCGCCTGACTTAACTACAATGGAAGTATAATGATCAATCATACCTTCCACTTGCTCACTTTGATCAGGATCTACCATGAATACTATTTCATAATGACGCATTATTATTTGCTCCTTACGGACTATTAGCTTCCAAACTTATATTGACTTTCAAAAAACAAAGGTAAAAGGAAGCAAGGAACTAAAAAAACAAGGACTGCCGATTTTATAAAAAAAAACAGAACGAGCAAGAAAAAAAGATTATCTTAAACACTAAATCTATAGTTTAAATAACCCCTTCTAAGCTATTTTTTTAGAAAACATTTTAAAAATCATGTTCTATCTAACTTAGAAAGGGATATTATATCTTTCTTATTCAAAAATTTTAGCAACAATACCAGCACCTACTGTGCGACCACCTTCACGAATAGCGAATCGTAATCCTTCATGCATAGCTATTGGAGCTATTAACTCAACAATCATTTTTATATTGTCACCTGGCATGACCATTTCAACACCTTCTGGTAAAGAAATATTGCCTGTTACATCAGTTGTACGAAAATAAAACTGCGGTCGATAACCTTTAAAAAATGGAGTATGTCTACCACCTTCATCTTTTGACAACACGTATACTTCAGATTCAAACCTGGTATGTGGAGTCATTGAATTAGGCTTGGCTAATACTTGACCACGTTCAACTTCATCACGCTTTATACCCCGAAGAAGTACACCAACATTTTCACCAGCACGACCTTCATCTAATAACTTACGAAACATTTCAACACCAGTACATGTAGTGGTTATAGTATCTTTTATCCCAATAATGGAAACTTCCTCTCCAACTTTTAAGGCCCCACGCTCAATACGGCCAGTCACTACTGTACCACGACCTTGAATGGAAAATACATCTTCAATAGGCATTAAAAATGGCATATCAACTGCACGTTTAGGCTCTGGTATATAATTGTCTAAAGCTTCAGCAAGCTCAATAACTTTTGCAGTCCATTGCTCTTCACCATTTAATGCACCTAATGCAGAGCCTTGAATTACTGGCAAAGTATCACCTGGAAAATCATATTCAGATAAAAGTTCACGAACTTCCATTTCTACTAACTCAAGTAATTCCTCATCATCAACCATATCACATTTATTCATAAATACCACGATGTAAGGAATACCAACCTGACGTCCTAGTAATATATGTTCACGGGTTTGTGGCATAGGCCCATCTGTTGCTGCTACTACTAAAATACCACCATCCATTTGAGCCGCACCAGTAATCATGTTTTTAACATAATCTGCATGTCCTGGACAATCAACATGTGCATAATGTCGTGTTGGAGTATCATACTCAACATGAGAAGTAGAGATAGTAATACCTCGCTCACGCTCTTCTGGAGCATTATCAATAGACGCAAAGTCTCTTGCAGCACCCCCGTATACTTTAGATAATGTAGTACAAATAGCTGCAGTTAAGGTGGTCTTACCGTGGTCAACATGGCCAATAGTACCAACGTTCACATGCGGTTTTACACGTTCGAATTTTTCTTTAGACACAATCGTGTTCCTTTTATCATTTATAAAATTTATAAATTCCTGTTTTTTACTATAAAACTGAAATAAGCACTGAACATATATCTATTCTAGTTTCAATTCCTATTGATGCAATACCTCTAAATTAACTTATTTTACCATTATAAGGCAGTTATATACTCATACTCATTAAGGTAGAGAGTATGTTTTTAGGTACTTCAATATACTTACTGAATTCCATAGAATAAGAAGCACGACCCCGTGTTGCAGAACGTAAGTGAGTAGAATAACCAAACATTGTAGATAAAGGGACTTGTGCACTTACTATCTTAAGCTGAACAGTTTTTTCATTAATTTCTTGAATAGTACCACGGCGACGATTAAGATCACCAATAACTTCACCTATACAATCTATTGGAGTTATTATTTCAACTTGCATTAGTGGTTCCAAAACTATAGGCTTCGCATCTAAAGAACCTTTTTTAAGAGCGACTGAACTAGCAATTCTAAATGCCATCTGACTTGAATCAGTTTCATGATATGATCCACCTAACAGAGTTACCTTTATATCTAGCATAGGATACCCGGCTAACACTCCATTATTCATTTGTTCTTTAATACCAAGAATGATGGAAGGAATATACTCATCAGGGATAGAATCATCTAAAACTTCATTTAGGAAAACAAATCCTTCTCCAACCTTTGCAGGTTCAATTTTCAATAAAACACGAGCATATTGATTGCGTCCTGAAAATTCATATATAAATTCTTCTTCAACTTTTACTATATTACAAATAGTTTCACGAAACGCTACTTGGGGTTTGCCAACCTTGCAGTTAATAGAAAATTCACGTTTCATTCGATCAATTATGATATCCAAATGCAGTTCACCCATACCTGCAATCAAAATTTGCCCTGATTCATTATCAACTTTAACTTGAAATGAAGGATCTTCTTTCGATATTACTGTCAGTGCTTTTATCATTTTTTCTTGTTCTGATTGAAAGGATGATTCTACTGACATTTGAATAACAGGAACTGGAAATTCTATTTGCTCTAAAATTAATTTATTTTCTCTCGAACAGAGAGTATCTCCTGTTTTAACGTCTTTTAAACCAATAATAGCAGCAATATCACCAGAAAAAACCGCTTTTATTTCTTGTCTCTTATTTGAGTGCATTTGCATAATTCGATCTACGCGATCAAACTTATCTCTAACTGAATTATAAATGAGTTCTCCTGTTTTGATAACACCAGAATAGACACGAATAAAAACTAATGTACCAACAAAAGGATCCGTCGAAATTTTGAATACTAAAGCTGAAAATGGTTCATCATCACTAACACGACGTTTTACTTTGTGATTTTTATCATCGATTCCTATAACAGCAGGAACATCAAAAGGAGAAGGAAGATATTCAATAATAGCATCTAAAATTGCTTGTATTCCTTGATTTTTAAATGCGCTACCACACATTGCTAATACAATTTCATTGTTTAATGTACGATTACGAAGTCCATTTTTTATTTCATTCTCTGTTAAATCAACACCTAAAAGGTATTTATCCATCAACTCTTCATTAGATTCAACAGCAACCTCAATGAGGTTATCATGCCATTTCTTAGCAAGTTCTTTCATATTAATTGGAATATCTTCATAAGAAAAAGTAAGACCTTGATCGACTTCATTCCAACGAATTGCTTTCATTTTTATTAGATCAATAATGCCAGAAAATCTATTTTCTTCTCCAATACTTAATTGAATTGGAACTACATTTACATTAAAATGCGTCTTGATTTCATCTACAACACGCAAAAAATTTGCCCCTATACGGTCCATCTTGTTAACGAAGATTAAACGAGGAATAGCATATTTATCTGCTTGATACCATACCGTTTCTGATTGTGATTCAACACCAGAATTTCCACAAAATACTAAGATTACACCGTCAAGAACGCGTAAAGAACGTTCAACTTCAATTGTAAAATCAACATGTCCTGGAGTATCGATAATATTTATTCGATTGGAAGGAAACTGAGAACACATACCGGACCAAAAGGTTGTAATGGCAGCAGAAGTAATTGTAATTCCGCGCTCTCGTTCCTGATCCATCCAATCCATAATAGCCGTGCCATCATGCACTTCACCAATCTTATGAGAGAATCCAGTATAAAAAAGGATACGCTCAGTTGTGGTGGTTTTTCCCGCATCTACATGAGCACAAATACCAATATTACGATAGTTCTCAATAGGAGTTTCACGAACCAACATAATGTTTTCCCATTCTACATCAGTACGACAAGATACAGCTAGCACAAAGCTAGTCTTTTAACCCTAGATTTCTTAAATAAAAGACTTAACAAACGAAAGTTACTCTTATATTGAAAGAGAACAAAATAATCGGTATTTTACCAACGGTAATGAGCAAATGCTTTATTTGCATCAGCCATACGATGGATATCCTCACGTTTCCTAACTGAAGCTCCTTTGTTTTCAGAGGCATCTAGCAGCTCTGCAGCTAGACGTTTTGCCATAGACTTTTCAGCACGTTTACGCGCTGACTCAACTAACCAACGCATTGCTAAGGCATTACGCCGAACAGGACGTACTTCAACAGGGACTTGATAAGTTGAACCACCTACACGACGAGATTTAACTTCTACTAAAGGACGCACATTTTCTAATGCTCCTTCAAACAAGGATAAATGTGTTTTACCAGTTTTTATAGAACCAGTATCTAAGGCAGTGTATATTATTTTTTCTGCAATAGATTTTTTTCCATCAACCATAAGTATATTAACAAATTTTGCCAATAATTCGGATTTAAATTTGGGATCCGGAAGAATTTTTCGTTGAGCTATAATACGACGACGCGACATTGAGAATTCTCCTTGCAATTTTCAGGTTATCCAAAACCTTTCAGTTTTCTTTCTAAAAACATAATCTAATGCTTGGCCTTACTTAACAAAAGAGATTAGATTAGGACCTTACTCGCTTAACACCATACTTAGAACGAGCCTGCTTACGATCATTTACACCAGCACAATCAAGTGCTCCACGAACAGTATGATAACGCACACCAGGTAGATCTTTAACTCGACCACCACGTATTAGCACAACTGAATGTTCCTGAAGATTATGACCTTCTCCACCAATATATGATGTAACCTCAAAGCCATTTGTTAAACGAACACGGCAAACTTTACGAAGAGCTGAATTTGGTTTCTTAGGCGTCGTAGTATATACACGAGTACAAACACCACGCTTTTGTGGACACGATTGAAGCGCAGGTACATTACTTTTAGCAACCTGCTTCACACGAGGCTTACGTACTAGTTGATTAATAGTTGCCATTATCTCCCTCCTAAGCATAAAGAATACTTCTAGACACGACCTAACAACTTATAATAAAACCTTTATTTTATTCTTTAAGTAAAGAATATGTCAAGAATATATATTTAATTTATTTTTCGTTAATCATTGTAAATAGCATTAATATTAATGCTAATATTAATGCTAAAAATAAGAGCAATTACCAGGTAATTGCTTTACTGTGTTTCTCAGTTAATTTTACAAAACCATCAAAACTAATCAATCCGATTCTGAAAGAAACAATATCTGTAATACCTCTAGCAATAACATCTTCTCTTAATAAAAACACGTTACCTAATGCTTTCTTTAATAAGGAGTGTTGATAATGTTTAGGATTTCCTATATAAACTGCTGATTCAACCAATAAAATATCATCCTTAGTTAAATAGTACCTAAAAGCTAAATGTAATTTATCTAACGACTTTACAATATGAAGCATAAACTAAAACACCACAAGTTGATCGCAATAATTCATTAAGATTGCTAGTTCATGTTCAGTTTTTTTTTTTGTTTTTATAATGAGCGGACTATTTTGGAAACCAAGCTTAATCAAGCTTTTTTTACATAAATAAATATTATTAATTTCATATAATTCCATAATTTTAAAAGCACTTATATAGTCTCTGCTTAAAATTTTCTGAGGTTTTTGTTCAGAAACAAGTTGAGACACTGCATCACCAATAAAAAATACACTAATACTGTTACAGTAAGCAGAAACAGAAAACAAAAAATCTAGGCCTTCCCTACCAGATGAAATACTATGTGGAAAAGAATTGAATATCAAACCTATTTTTTTCAAAACTGAATTACTCTATCTTGTATTAAAATTGCTTCAGCTAAAGTACCTAATCCAACTTGCTCAAAATGCTTAGCAAGATTACTCGTTGATAGTTGATATCTTTTAGCTTCATTTTTTCCTACTATCCCTCTTCGTAAAGCCGCGGAAAAACAAACTTCAAGTTTTACTTTATGAGCTACTGCCAATTTTTGCCAAGCTAAAACAAGGTCAAAATCATCATTTTCTGGTGCAGTGAGTGATGAAGCATTTAATACTCCATTTTGATAAAAAAAAACATCATGCAAAATATGACCTCTATGAATCAAAGCTTTTGAAAATAAATAAGCATTACGAGCTGATTGAGATCCATAAATTGAACCAGTTACTATGAGAGTATATTTTAGAATTAGCCTAACCTCGAAAATTAATATTAATACACTTGTTTTTTTACCGTTTAAATTTATTACTCATTGAAAATTTTTAATAACTCAATCTCAAATATTAAAGTAGAATTTGCTGGAATAGTTGGTGTATCGTGCAAACCATAAGCTAACTCTGATGGAATAACAAATTTAAATTTTGAACCTACAGACATTAATTGCACACCTTCAATCCAACCTTGAATGACATGTTTTAAAGAAAAAGTAGCAGGTTCACCACGTTCATATGAACTATCAAATTGACTACCATCAACTAAAGTACCTTTGTAGTGTACTTGGACTGTATCATCTTCTTTTGGTTTTTGACCTTCAGATTGTCTTATAATTTGATATAATAAACCAGAATCAGTTTTAATAACATTACTTTCCTTCTCGAATTCTTTCTGGAATTCAGTTCCTAATTTTTTAACCTCAGCAGCTTTTTCTAAAGATTGGTTTTGTATTGCATCTCCTATACGCATATCTAACTCTTTTAATATTGAAGCTACTTCTTCCTCATTAAGCTTAGGATTACCTAAAAACACATCTTCAATACCTCGAAGAACGATATGCTTATCAAGATTAATCCCAATTTCACTGGGTTTTTTTATATTATTACTCAAATAATTAGCAAATGATACTCCAATTGAATACGCAATTCTATTATCCTCTATATTAAGATCTACTCCATTTTTGATAGGTGGAACTGGTACTTCTTTTTTTTGACAACCCATTAATATAATAAATGTCATTGAAAGCAATGATACTTTAAAGATTAATTTCATTAAATTCTCCAATTTTTAAAAATTCATTCTATTATAATGAGAAATGTAAATCACTCAAGAACTTAGTATATTAAAGGATAATAAAGCTTGATACGAAACGTTTTCATTATGTTGTTGTTATTTATATAACTAAATAATAGTCTGTGTATTATTGAATAAAAATAGCATTTATGTTGCATTAAAAAGAGATGAACTGTTAGCAGTAATATCTAGAACTTAAAAATAGGTATAAATATTAGCTGAAACAAATGGTTTTTTTCTAGCGAATGATTCTATCATAATGCTACTATCTAATAACTAAACAGTAATAATATTAGTGAGATAATATATTTGAGACTAATTAAAATAAAGGGAGCTTTTAATAAAGAATAAAAGTATTAAGATATAAGGGCTTTGAGCCCTTATATCTTAATCATCATTTTAAAAACTCACCATGATAATTATTCATATATCGAAAAAAATGACTTTTAGGATCTAATACTAAAATATCATTTTTGCTATTAAAAGATTTTTCATAAGCTTTTAAAGAACGAATAAAGCTAAAAAACTCAGGTTCTTTATTATATGATTGAGAATAAATTTTAGCAGCTTTAGCATCTGCTTTACCTCGAGTTACACGTGCTGTCTTATCAGCTTCTGCTAAAACAGTAGCTACTTCAAGTTCTGCTTGTGCACGAATAACCTCTGCTTTTTTACGACCCTGAGAACGATGTTTTCTAGCAACTGATTCACGTTCAGCTCTCATACGCTTATAGATAGAATCACTAATATTATCAGGTAAATTTATTTTTTTCATACGAAAATCAACAACATCTACACCTAAATCATTCATAGCACTATCACGAGTACCAGTTAGTACTTTAGCCATAATTATGTCTCGTTGACCATCAATCTCTAGCGCTTCTTTAGCTGCTTTAGTAGAAATTTGCTGATTATTAATCTTAGATAAGTCTTCATTATTACGAGGACCAGATACAATCTGCTTAATTTCTCTTGAACCAATTTCAGAACGTAATACATCAGTTACTTTACGTTCTAAAAGAGCCTCTGCAGTCAAAATATTACCACCTCCAGTTGTAAGATAAAAACGTCCAAAATCAGCAATTCGCCACTTTACATAAGTATCTATAATAACATCTTTTTTCTCTGATGTAACAAAACGGTCAGAGCGTCCATCCATTGTTTGTATACGAGCATCTAATACTTTAACATGGTCAAATAACGGCATTTTAAAATGCAATCCTGGAGAATAAATTCGTGAAGTTCCTTCATTATCTAAAACTCTTCCAAAGCGTACTACTATCCCACGATCACCTTCATAAATAACGAAAAATGACATTAAGATAAATATAACATTGATTACTAATATAGGAATCATTAAGTTACGCATTTTTAATATCTCCCATGACGTGAATTAGTTGAACCGGACTGTGAGCTTGGTAATTCATTACGTTCTTGGGATTCTAACTCAATCTCATCATAAGCTGAAGATGATTTATTTTTTTGTCTATTTTCTATTTTAGAAGACTCTTCTCTAAGCAATTTATCAATTGGTAGATATAATAGATTACCGGTAGACTCAGAATCAATCAATACCTTAAAGGTATTTGAATAAACTTCTTCCATTGTATCTAAGTATAACCGATTACGTGTTATTTTAGGAGCTAAAATATACTCAGGCAATAATTTTTCAAATTGAGCTACTTGACCCAGAGCTTCATTAGTAACTCTTTCAGAATAGCCAAGAGCTTCTTTTTTTAAACGTTCAGCCCGACCAGTTGCTTTTGGTAAAATATCATTTCGATAAGCTTCTGCTTCACGCTCAAAGCGTTCTTCATCTTCTCTAGCAGCAATCGCATCATCAAATGCGTCTTTTACTTGTTCTGGTGGACGAGCTGACTGAAAATTTACATCAACAATAATTAATCCCATATCATAATTATCAACAATTTGATTGAGTGTTCTTTGAGTATTTTGACGAATTTGTTGGCGCCCGCTAGTTAAAATGTTGTCCATTAAAGAATCACCTATTACAGCACGTAATGCAGAATCCGTAGCTTGACGCAAGCTATCATCTGCATTAGTTACTTGGTACAAATATTTATATGGTTCTGAAACACGATATTGAATATCCATTCCGACAGTAACTACATTCTCATCTTTTGTAAGCATTAAACCAGAAGCCCTTAGCGAACGAATAGATTGGACGTTCACCGCTTTATATTCATCAATAAATCTAGGTCTCCAATTCAAACCCGGACCAACGATACGATTATATTTCCCTAAACGTAATACAACCCCACGTTCAGCTTCACCAATAGTATAGAACCCAGAAAAAAACCAAATAATTATAGAAATGACGATGATAATACTAAAGCTCCAGATATTTTTTCCACCTGAAGACGAGCCCTTACTTCCTTTTTTAGAAGAAAAACGCCCACTGAACTTTTTGGTAAGCTTATTAAACACTTCATCTAAATCCGGTGGCCCCTGTGATCGACCACCTCGATTTTTAGTACCCCAAGGGTCATTATTGCGACCATTGCTTCCATTGTTAGGTTCATGCCATGCCATTTAAAAAAACTCCATAAATTTAAAAACGATTTTACACTTCAAAAATAAAAAGCGGATATCAGATTATATGTAATTTGGCTTTAATTTTGATTAACGAATAAAATTCTCCATATATGCTATGAAAAAAAACCATCTAAATTCATCTTATATTATCGTATATGATACACAATCTATGCTAAGTTTATATGAATTTAATATTCAAAGATTGAATCTACTAAATTGTAACAGGATTAACTAAAATTTTTATTAAAAAATATATATAGGTGTAATAACTAAAATTAGTTTCCTCCTCTATAAAAGAAGAACTAGATTAAGTGGGATATTTGCTTTTATTATGGTTTACTAAACGAAAAGGAACAACCATTGTAATTGAGTGCTTATATACTATTTGATTAACAGCATTTTTCAAAAAAATTACAAATTGGTCAAAAGAATCCATTTTTCCCCCTGAGTGTTTAATTTATTCCAGTTATGACATATACTAGTTTAACTTTTAAATCATACTAAACCTCTGGTAAGCATAACTTAACTGATTGACTTAAAACAAGCATTATAAAAAATATCGACAGTTTTCTAATATAAAAACACCAAAGGTAAGTCAAGTGATATAAAGAAAAAATGTTACTGAGATGCAAGCTATTTTTTTTCAGTGTTAACTTTATTCAATATAGTTTCTACTGCTTGTTCCATATTTTCACTATTTAACCAAGTTAAATCGCACCAACTTCTCAACCATGTCATCTGCCGCTTAGCCAAGCGGCGAGTTGCACAAATTCCACGAAAAATCGCTTCATCCAAACTTAAATTTCCATTTAAATAATCCCAAATTTGTCGATAACCTACGCAACGGATAGAAGGAAGGTCTAAATGAAGGTCATTTCGACTATGAAGTGCCTTCACTTCATTTTCAAAACCATTTTTTATCATATTATGAAATCTTACTTCAATTCGATGATGCAAGTTATCTTTTTCATTTGGAGCTAGTGCAAATTGTTTTACATGAAAAGGGAAATTTCTATATTTATATCTAGAATATTCCGTCAAAGTTTTACCAGAAATTCGATAAATCTCCAATGCTCTAGATAATCTTTGCAAGTCATTACAGTGGATTCGGTTTGCTGAAATTGGATCAATCTTTTTTAATTGTTTATGTAAAGAAGCACAACCTAAATTCAATGCCTCTTGTTTAATTTGAGAACGAATTTTGAGATCTGAAGCAGGCGTAAATGATAAACCTTTAATCAAAGACCTGTAGTAGAACATAGTTCCACCAACAAGTAAAGGAACTTTACCATTTTTAATGGTCTGATGTATAGCATACATAGCATCGTAATAAAAATCAGCAACAGAATACCTTTCATTTGGATCACGAATATCTATCAATTTATGCGGTATTTTTTCTAAAGTTTCGGAACTTGGTTTAGCTGTACCAATATCCATACCTTTATAAATTAATCCTGAATCGACACTAATAATTTCTACTGGTATTTTTTTACTAATTTTAATGGAAAGGGTAGTTTTTCCTGATGCAGTAGGACCCATTAAAAATATTACTAAAGGTAATTTACCATTCATATCTTCTCTGAAGATCTTTAAGATTGTAGAACAGCTATACTTTTTGAAAAGTCAACTTTGGTAACAAATTTTTTATCGTGTAAAGGCAATTGACCACAGTAAATCTTCTCTAATTCAGTAATGATCTTCAAAGCTTCACATACGCTGTAATCAACTTTTACAGAAATAATATAATTGGTTATCCAATTTGCTAATGCTTTTCTATTTTCAATTATTAAAGATGGGTTAAAATTAGAAAAGGCAATATAAGATAATAAATCTGGAATCAATTTAGATAAATTTTTATTCATCAATATTCTAGGAACACCTAAAACTATTAAAGTAGAAAAATTCTTTACTCTAAATGATAAACCAAAAGATATAAGAAGTTCAGAGAAATCAGTGACGTAAGAGACCAACTCTTCAATCAATTCAATTAATAAAGGGATCAAAAGAGGTCGTGATATTAGTAAAATACTTTCTCTAATACCAAACTGGGCGCGTATTTTAAGCCACTCTGCTCTACCTAAAGAAATAAGAACGACTCCTTGTTTTGAATCCATAACTACATACCTATTTTGAATAACGGCAATTGCTTTCCCTAGGAACTCAATTGGCTTATTTTTTTCTGTAGGATTAATATTAAGTTGCTTTTCTATAATGCCATCTGACTTATCTACTATAAGATTTTTATTCTTTTCCTTTGACTGATGTTTATCAATTGATAAATAAGGTATATCTATATCATGACTTTTAACTAAGGCATTATTTATAGCTCGATATATAAAATCATGAACTAAACGAGCTTTATAGAAATGAATTTCATATTTAGCTGGATGAACATTAACATCGATTTGATTAGGATGAATTTCAATAAACAATACATAAGCTACAAATTGTTCTTCTTTTAAGAAATTTGCATAACTTTTCCTAATAGCATGATTAATAAATCTATCACGAACTACTCTTCCATTTACATAAAAATATTGCAAATCACCTTTTTTACGCGATCCATTTGGACTAGATATCCAACCATATAATTTTAAATCATAATGAATTAATTCAACCTTAATCATGTTACAAACAAATGCATTGCCACAAACCGCTGCAATACGTTTCCCTATTTCTAATTCATTTCTTGCTGGATAGTATTGTCTAATAATTTTATTATTATGACGCAAACTAAACTTGATATCAAAACGACTTAATGCAATACGTTTAATCAGTTCATCAATATGAATAAATTCTGTTCTATCAGTACATAAAAATCTACGCCGAGCAGGCATATTAAAAAAAAGGTTAATAACTTCAACAGATGTACCCAAAGGATGAGAAACAGGTTGCACCTTCATTTCCATTCCTTCACTATATATAGACCATGCTATATCCTGAATGACAGGACGAGAAGTCAATATTAAACGACTTACTGCACTAATACTTGCAAGAGCCTCACCACGGAAACCTAAAGTTGATAATAATGATAAATCATCTAATGTACGAATTTTAGAAGTAGCATGACGACTCAAGGCTAATGTTAATTCATTTTTTAAAATGCCTTTACCATTATCCCTTATACGAATAAGCTGAATTCCTCCCTTTTCAATCTCAATATCAATAACAGTTGCACCTGAATCCAAACTATTTTCTACTAACTCTTTAACCACTGAGGCAGGACGATCAACAATTTCACCTGCTGAAATTTGACTTATAAGTTGTTTTGATAGAATTTTTATTGTCATAGATTATTACTATTACTTGGAATCATTATAATCTGACCTATTAAAAGCTGATCAGACTGTAACTCATTTACTAACCGAAGTTGATTAATAGTTACACTATATTGTTGAGCAATTTTCCCTAAAAACTCTCCAGGCTGTACTTTATGTTTCCTTATATTTGGAAAATTAAAAAATAAGGAATTTTCTACTGGATTTTCTTTAAGATATTGAACAATTGCTCTTGCTAAACTTTCTGCTAATTTATTTTGATAGTCATTTTGAGATAAAAGTTTTTCTTCTATTGGATTTGAAAGAAAACCAATTTCAACTAATACTGAAGGAATATCAGGCGATTTTAATATTGCTAAGCTTGCATTTACTGGATGTTTTTGATGCAAATAGGAAAATTTTTTTATCTCCTTTAAGATTTTTGTAGCAAGCTTATAGCTTTCTTTCTGAGAATGGTTAAATTGTAAATCTAGAAGCGTTTTACTAACATCTTTATCAACATTCTTGTTGATCAAAACTTGACCAGTTCCGCCTAATAATTCTGAATGACTCTCATGATCTTCGATCCATCGAGAAATTTCAGTATCCGCTCTCTTATTATTTAAAATAAATACAGAGGCACCACGAGGATGTGGAGTATAAAAAGCATCAGCATGAATGGAGACTAATAAATTTGCTTTATTTTTTCGAGCAATTTCAGAACGTTTATTCAAATTAACAAAATAATCACCAGAACGAGTAAGGATTGCTTTAATTCCTGGCATGGTATTGATTTTTTCAGCTAATTTTTTAGAAACTTTTAGTGTAATGTGCTTTTCATATTTTCCAGTAGGACCAATAGAACCAGAATCTTCTCCGCCATGCCCAGCATCAATCGCAATTATAATATCATTAAATGATCGAGAAATACCTTGATTAAGATAAATTGTATTATTGGATTTAACTTTTTTTAATTGTTTTTTAGGATGAGACAAATTAATCACTAACCGGTGACCATATTGTCCTCCTGGAGTCGGAGATAATCTAAACAGATTAAGCTTACTTGCCTTATGCTTTAATTCAAATACTAAACGATAAGTAAATTTATTTGGTGGAGTACTTTTACGAATTTTTGTCAATATAGAATTGTTAATAACATTTTTAGGTAATGTAGTATTTAGTGTTGTTTTTTTAAAATCAACAACTAACCTTTCTGGTTTATTTAAAATAAAATAGCTATAATCAGCCTCATCTGTAAAGTCCATAACAACCCGAGTTTCATTAGGAGATGTCCAAACTCTTAAGTCTTCAAGTGTATTAGAAAATACTAAAGAGCTAGAAAAAAAGCATGAAATTTGAAAAAAAATAAAAAAAAACTGTACTTGTCTTGTATTCAATTTAACCCCGATTTTTTTAAGAGAGCATATCCATACTGACTATCCGCTGTGATAGAAGCACAACGTTGGTTGCCATGATAAGACAATAGAATATTAATATCTGCATTAGGTAAAAAATCCCCTCCTTTCTCGGGCCACTCAACTAAACAAATAGAATCAGGTAAAAAGTAATCTCGAATTCCAATAAATTCTAATTCTTCTGGAGAAAAAATAAGATAAAAATCAAAGTGGTACACTTTCCATTTTTCTAATGTATAAGATTCAACTAAGTTGTATGTTGGACTTTTTACATGACCTAGATATCCTAAAGTTTTTAAAAAACTACGACTGAGTGTCGTTTTACCAACACCTACCTCCCCACTTAAAAAAATAAGAGTTTGTTGACAACAAACCTGTGCGAGACGCGAACCTATTCTCATCGTTGCAGTTTTATCTACCAAAGTAATTTTCTTCATAAGAATTATGAATTGAAATCAATTCTATTTATAATAGGGCTTTAGGTTATAAATCTTTTATCATATATTCAATAACCTGAAGCAATTCATCATCAGAACAATCCATACATAAGCCTTTCTCTGGCATTGCATTTAATCCTTTAATTACATTATCTTGCATGATTTGTTTCCCTTGAGCAATTCGAGAAGCCCAATCATTAACATTACCAAATCTAGGAGCACCACTCACACCAGATGCATGACAAGCGATACAAAAAGTATTATATATCGAACTTGCATCACGAATCTTACTAACTACTTCTTTCTGTTCAGCTAATTTATTTTTAACTTCAATATAAACATTACCAACTGGTTTAATGCGATCTATTATAGATTCGTAGTCCTTGGCAGTGTTAGAAAGCAATAAAGCAGAAAACGCTAAAACAGAAAAAAAACACTACTTATCCACCGAAATATGCCCATAAATATTAGCTCATAACTTCATCTACTATTTCATTGATAAGAACTAACGTGAATCATTACACAATAAAATACATAATATGTGATATTCCATTACTGGAAATAATTAAAATTGCAAACTTAGTTAAATAAGTCCTGACATCTATCCAAGTTATAAGTAAGATATCGTTTATAATAGTACAGTCCTGCACCATAAAATAAATCTTTTCGCATTTCAATTATTCTTTAAAAAAACTTTAAAAAATACTAGACGGTACAATGTGATATAAGTATGATTTAGTTTACCTATCATGAAGTGCGCCCGTAGCTCAGATGGATAGAGCGTTGGCCTCCGGAGCCAAAAGCCGAAGGTTCGATCCCTTTCGGGCGTGCCATACACTCGATATCTTTCTGGTAAGCTAATTAAAAGTGTATGGGGTTTGGTGGCTATAGCTCAGTTGGTAGAGCTCTGGATTGTGATTCCAGTGGTCGCGAGTTCGAATCTCGTTAGCCACCCCAGAAATAAATTTATAGGACTACAACTATTTAATTAATTAACGTTTAATAAAAAAATATCTAAAGATTAATTATTCTATATTTCGGTGAATAGCGCAGTTTGGTAGCGCATCTGGTTTGGGACCAGAGGGTCGGGGGTTCAAATCCCTCTTCACCGACCATTTCAATAAAAAAATGAATAGACTTAAAAACGATTGTTATCTTCGTGCACTTTTAAAACAACCAATAGATTATACTCCAATATGGATAATGCGCCAAGCTGGCCGATACCTACCAGAATATCGTACTACTAGATCTATATCAGGAAGTTTTCTTTCACTATGTAAAAGCCCTGAGCTTTCATCGGAAATAACATTACAACCTTTACGCCGTTTCCCTCTTGATGCTGCGATTTTATTTTCAGATATTTTGACTATTCCAGACGCTATGGGGCTAGGTTTGTATTTCAAGTCAGGAGAAGGGCCTAAATTTTCTAATCCTATTTCCTGCATAGCAGACATAAAGAAAATAGGGGTGCCAGATCCTGAACATGAACTTCAATATGTAATGAATGCAATTCGTCAAACTTGTAAAGAACTCAAAAATGCACTTCCATTAATTGGATTCTCTGGCAGTCCTTGGACACTTGCAACCTATATGGTTGAAGGAGGAACTTCAAAAAAATTTACTAAAATCAAGAAAATGATGTATAGAGAACCAATAGCTACGCATTTGCTTCTTAATAAATTAGCAAATAGTATTATTGAATATTTAAATGCACAAATTAAAGCAGGTGTTCACTCGGTAATAATCTTCGATACCTGGGGAGGTATATTGACTACAAATGACTATGAATCCTTCTCGCTAGCATATATGAAAAAAATCATCAATAACCTAATTCATGAAAATAACGGTACACGAATTCCAATTACGCTATTTACAAAAAATTCAGGAATTTGGTTAGAAAAAATTGCTGAAACGGGCTGTGATTCTATTGCTTTAGATTGGACAATCCCGATTTCTGATGCAAAATATCGCGTAGGGAGAAAAGTAGCTTTACAAGGAAATATGGATCCTTCAATTTTGTATGCGAAACCTGAACGTATCCGAGAAGAAGTCGAAACAATTTTGAAAAACTTTGGTTATACCAATTCTGGGGGACATGTATTTAACTTAGGGCATGGAATTCATTCAGATGTAGAACCAGAAAGCGTAAGAATATTTATTGAAACAGTTCATAAAATATCACCAAAATATCATCGTTCAACATGATAGTTCAGAATTATAAAATAACATGTGGAAAAAATCGTGTTAGAATACGATAGAAAACTTTTTATTAAAGTTAACCACACATAAAAAAACATAAAAATATAAAT
Organism: Candidatus Photodesmus katoptron Akat1; assembly: GCF_000478685.1. Classification (GTDB taxonomy): domain Bacteria; phylum Pseudomonadota; class Gammaproteobacteria; order Enterobacterales; family Vibrionaceae; genus Vibrio; species Vibrio anomalopis. The sequence continues at coordinate 534,031 of NZ_AMSD01000001.1, forward strand.
CTACACTTATTAATCCTTATATAATTAAAAGGTTAAGTTCATTAAAATCAACATATTATCAACCTTTTTTAGAAAAAAAATGACAAATTTTTTTTCTAAATTAAAAACAAATTTTTTTTCTAAAAACTATACACTAACTTATCAACAAAAAAAGATTGTGGATAAGTAGGGACACATTAGGTAATGTATAATCTAATGTATTAAACTAATAATTAGCATAAAAAACAAATTCATTGGAAAGAAATTGATTCTTGACTAAATCAAATAAAATATACGAATTGATTAAAAACCTTGAATTTAACAAAAGACTGGTTGCGGGGGTTGGATTTGAACCAACGACCTTCGGGTTATGAGCCCGACGAGCTACCAAACTGCTCCACCCCGCGTTTGATTTGGGATATTATTTTTGCTTTTTCAATTCAAAAAGTCAGTTACATCAGATAATCTATCTTGGAGCGACACACGAGGTTCGAACTCGTGACCTCAACCTTGGCAAGGTTGCGCTCTACCAAACTGAGCTAGTGTCGCAAAACTTATTTTATTTTTCCCCATTCCTAGGATAGTGAATTATAAGAGTTTTTTTGTACGATGCAAGCATTTATTTTTTTAGAGTATTTTTTTCTCTCTTGTCTACTACAAATTAAAACTAAATACTAAAAATAGCTTTACGATAATATTTCAGCTCAGCAATTGACTCACGAATATCATCTAAAGCTAAATGATTACCTTGCTTGGAAAAATTATTTAAAACTTCTGGTTTCCAACGGATTATTAATTCCTTTAATGTACTAACATCAATAGATCGATAATGGAAATACTCTTCCAATTCAGGCATATATTTACATAAAAAACGCCGATCTTGTGCAATGCTATTACCGCAAATTGGGGATTTCCCTTTAGGAACCCATTTCTTGAGAAAGCTAAGCGTCTGAACAGTGGCATCTTGTTCAGATAATTTACTTTGACGGACACGCTCTATTAGTCCACTATCTGTATGGGTTTTTATACACCAATTATCCATCTTTCTTAGTTCATGTTCTTGTTGAGTAATAGATAAAACAGGACCTTCAGCTAAAATATTTAATCCACTATCAGTAACAACAGTCGCAATTTCAATAATTTTGTGAATTTCAAAATTTAAACCTGTCATTTCAAGATCAAGCCAAATTAAGTTCCGTTCGCTAAAGGACATAATATATCACCTGTTATATTTACTAATAATAAAAGAAGAGCACTACTGTTAGCTTAACGTTCCAAAAAAAATCATACTTAGATCTTTGTAATGACTAGTTGCTAAAAACAATAATTTTTGTTTAAGGAAAAAAACTGACTAAAAATTGACTAAAAACTGAAATTTGTTCATGTTAAATGAACAAACTGGAAACCGACATTCAAAGCTCGAATAGAACTTTCATTTTCATCATCACTCACTTTAGGAAATATTTAAATAAAAATTAAAGATGACGAAACATCAAAATTAATTGCTACTTAAGACTTGAACAACATAGCTATTCCTTTTCCTCCCCTACCTTTAACAGCTATAATGTTACCATTAAAACAATCTTAAATGTTACTTTATACTCTCTGAAATGTTACAAATCTCACTATCAAAGTTTTTGATTTTTTTAAAAAACACAATATGTCATATTCTTAATGTATAATTAACATTGTTTTACTTTTTGAATTAATACAAAGCCAATGACTGTAGTAGATTTCCTTATCTACTAAATACAAAATAATAGAAAATTTTTCAATTTCAAACTAATAAAAATAGAATGTACTCCTAATGTTAAAATTGCGTTATTATTTCTTATTTTCTAGCATATAAAATAGGAACAATTAAGGATTTTACATAATGAAAAAAATCATTAGAATTAGCTTACAATTTGAATTTCTGCAATATTTTTTAACACGTTTTGTAGGTATACTAGCATCAATAAAATGCAACTTTTTAACTAAACTTATGATACGCAGTTTCATAAAAAGATATAATATTGATATGAGTGAAGTTCTTTATCCTGATCTTAATCACTTTAAAACTTTTAATGATTTTTTTGTTCGTGAGTTGAAAAAAGATTCGCGCCCTATTGATGAAGATTCATCTGTTATTACTTATCCAGTAGATGCTTATGTAAGCCAGTTTGGTGTAATCGAAAACAATCAAATAATTCAATCAAAGGGACACCGCTTTTCAATAGTTGAACTACTTGGAGGTGATGATACTTTAGCTGAAGAATTTGCTTTAGGAAAATTTGCTACTTTTTACCTTTCCCCTTGTGACTACCATCGAGTGCATATGCCTTGTGATGCTGTGTTAAGAAAAATGATATATATTCCAGGTTGTTTGTTTTCAGTAACTTCAGAGATGACAAGAAAAATACCTAAGTTATTTGCTAGAAATGAACGTGTAGTTTGCATTTTTGATACTAAATTTGGTCCTATTGCACAAATTCTTGTTGGAGCTATTATTGTCGGTAGCATTAAAATTACTTGGGCAGGTACCATTACACCACCGCAAGGTAATACTATATATCAATGGAACTATTTAATAGAAGGTAAAGAAGAAATAAAGCTAAATAAAGGGCAAGAAATGGGGCAATTCAAATTAGGTTCTACAGTAATTAATTTATTTTCTAAAGGTCAAATTACTTTTGATAAAACAGTACAGCGTAATGCATCTATTTTGATGGGAAAAGCATATGCACATAACAATCCTGAGTAGAATATGGTCATTTGTTAGGCAAACTTTTCTTTCCTTTTTTATTTAAACTCACTATAGAATAGTCTAACTTAACTTGAGAATTAGATAATGCAACCTTACAAAAAAAAATAGAGAACTTTATATGAAAACAATTTCTAAAATATCAAAACTGTGTAATACAGCGTAGAAGATATTCGAATAAGGATTTAGCATGTCTAAAAAAAAAGCATTTATACCAGAATTATTATCACCAGCAGGTAGTCTTAAAAATATGCGTTATGCTTTTGCTTACGGGGCAGATGCAGTGTACGCTGGACAGCCACGTTATAGTCTTCGTGTAAGAAATAACACGTTTAACCTTGAAAATTTAGAAATTGGCATTTATGAAGCCCATGCACTAAAAAAAAAACTATATGTGGTATGTAATATACAATCACACAATGCAAAAATTAAAACCTTTATTCGAGATATAGAACCTATTATCCGAATGAATCCAGATGCCCTTATCATGTCTGATCCTGGTTTAATTATGATTACACTTGAACAATTTCCAGAAATACCAATTCATCTTTCAGTTCAAGCAAACGCAGTAAATTGGGCAACTGTTAAGTTTTGGGGAAAACATGGAATTAAACGAGTGATTCTTTCCAGAGAACTTTCTTTGGAAGAAATAGATGAAATCTACAGATTTTGCCAAGGAATAGAGCTAGAAGTTTTTGTTCATGGTGCTTTATGTATTGCTTACTCAGGACGTTGTCTATTGTCTTCTTATATCAATAAACGAGATGCTAATCAAGGAACTTGCACAAATGCGTGTCGATGGCTATATAACATACAGGAAGAACAAGAAGATATTTCTGAAAAAACTGCATTGTTATCAGAATCACATCGTCCAGAAGAAAAAATGATAATGCTTGAAGATCAACATGGTACATATATTTTGAATTCAAAAGATCTACGTGCTGTTCAACATGTAGACCGATTAATTAAAATAGGAATTCATGCACTAAAAATAGAAGGACGAAGTAAATCTTTTTACTATTGCGCACGTACTACCCAGGTGTACCGTAAAGCAATTGATGATTCTATAGCGGGTAGGCCATTTGATCAAAACTTAACATATACTTTAGAAAATCTTTCTAATCGTGGTTATACAGAAGGCTTTCTACGTCGTCATGCACATCAATCATATCAACAATATGATCATGGACAGTCTATATCAAACATTCAACAATTCGTAGGTGAATTTACTGGTAAATATCATGGAGAACTTGCTGAGGTAGAGGTAAAAAATAGATTTATGATTGGTGATACCCTCGAACTAATTACTCCAAAAAGCAATATCACCTTTACTTTAAAGACAATGCAAAATCAAAAATTTAAAACAATAAAAGATGCAAAAGGAAACGGATATTTTGTCTTTATCTCTATTCCAAACAATACGCAAATTGAGTATGCTTTATTAGCACGTAAATTCAAATAAATATTGAACTATTTAAATCTAAAAAAGATGAGTACATTAAATGGCCCTACTAATTACTAAAAAATGTGTTAACTGTGATATGTGTTACCTAGAATGCCCAAACCAAGCGATTTCTATGGATGATAAAATTTCACAGATTGACCCTACCCTATGTACTGAATGCAAAGGATTCTATAGTACTCCAAATTGTCAATCTGTTTGTCCTATTCCAAATTGTATTATCATAGACCCCAAATATATTGAAACTAAAAGAGAGCTTTTTAAAAAAATGAAGTGCTCAAGTTAATTGCAGTTTAACTCATTGTGAATTTCCCTGTGAATTTCCCTTACTCTTACTTAAAACAGCTTGTTATTTCTTAATTTTTAAAATCAAAAACTGGACATTTATCTAGATAAATGTATACCATCAATTTATTTGAATCAATAAAGAAAATTAAACAATATATATATGCAATGGATGATCAAATACCCAAGTATTCTTGCTAGTTCTATTGGAATAGCAATTTTTTTTGGAGTGATAGTTGGCTGGTTTGTAAAGCAAAAAATGCAGTTTAAGATTGAACTATTGGAAAAAAATTTTTCTAATAATGAACAGTTCTATTCATCTCAATTAGAACAAGCAGAGAAAAAACTTATTCAAACACAGCATGAATTAATTTCTGAACGTGATAAGTTTTCGTATGAATTAAAAAAAAATCATGGAAAATTAATGGCCATGAATGAAAAATTGAATCACTTTGAAATTTTTAAACAAGAATCTAAAAAATATGCTGACGAATTAAATCATACTAAAAAACAAAAACATCAATTAGAAGTAGAACTAAAAACACAAGAAATCCATTATAAACAACAAAATAAAGCTAATTTAGAAAAACTGCAATTTTTAGAAAAATCGGAAGAACGACTAAAACAACAATTTGAATATTTAGCTAATAAACTATTTGAGACAAAAACAGCTAAAATTGAGAAAAAAAATGAACAAAATTTGACAAGCATACTCTTACCTTTTAAAGAACAACTTATAGAGTTTAAAACACAGATTAATAATACCCTGAACCAAGAAGCGAAAGAACGACATACGTTAGTACATGAACTGAAAAACCTTCAACGTCTTAATGAAAAAATGGCTTGCGAAGCCGTGAATCTAACTCAAGCACTTAAAGGTGATAATAAGCAACAAGGAAACTGGGGAGAAGTAGTATTAGCTCGTGTATTAACTGAATCTGGTTTACGAGAAGGTCATGAATATAAAATTCAAGTCAATTTAAAAAATGAATTTGGAAAAACATATCAACCAGATGTAATTGTTTACCTGCCTAAAAATAGACAGGTAATTATCGATTCAAAAATGGCATTAACAGCATTTGAACGTTATTTTAATTCTTCCTCAGCTCAAGAAAAAAAGAATGCTTTAAAGGATCACCTATCAACATTACGAACACATATCAAAGGACTTTCATCAAAGGATTATCATAAACTCAAAGAAATTAAAAGCCTTGATTATGTATTAATGTTTATTCCAGTTGAACCGGCTTTTCAGATAGCAGTCCAGTCTGATCCAGGCTTACTCAAAAACGCTTTAGAACAAAATATCATTTTATCTAGTCCTACAACATTATTAGTAGCCTTAAGAACTATAGATAATTTATGGAAAAACGAAAGACAAAATCAAAATACCCAAATTATTGCTGAACGAGCTAGTAAATTATACGATAAAGTTAGGCTATTTATTGATGATATGGAAGATCTTGGTCGAATTTTAGATAAATCTCAACAAAATTATCAAGCTGCAATAAACAAATTAACTTGCGGAAAAGGGAATATAATTCGTCAAATAGAAAGTTTTAGAAAACTTGGAGTAAAAATCAAACGCCCTATTTCTATCCATTTATCTAAAATAGCACTTTCAGAAGATGAGAATTTTATGCAGAAATGAAAAACTTCATTCCTTTTATCGCTTACTATCTTTCTAATATAAAAATGAATTTATACAGGGAATATGACTTTGGAAAAAAAAGCAAAAACGGCTAGAGTAGAAAAGGTATTCAATTCAGTTGCCAAAAAATACGATATAATGAATGATCTAATGTCATTAGGAATTCATCGATTATGGAAACGTTTTGCTATTGATTGTAGTGGTGTTCGTTCTGGTCATAAATTTCTTGATTTAGGAGGTGGTACAGGGGATCTAACCAGACAATTATCGCCCATAGTTGGTGAAAAAGGTTATATTATTCTAGTAGACATCAATCAAACTATGATAAGTATTGGTCGCGATAAGTTACGTGATAAAGGTATTATAGATAATGTTTATTATATACAAGCCAATGCTGAAACGCTACCATTTCCAGATAATCATTTTGATTGTATAATTACTGGTTTTTGCTTACGTAATGTAACAAACAGAAATAAAGCCTTAAATTCTATGTATCGTGTGCTGAAACCAGGAGGACGACTAGTAGTACTAGAGTTTTCTAAACCAATTTTCAAGCTAATTTCTAAAGTTTACGATGCATATTCTTTCTATGTATTACCAAAAATAGGACAAATAGTAGTTAATGATTCAGAAAGTTATCGCTATCTAGCAGAATCAATCAAAATGTATCCTGATCAGAGCACATTTAAAAATATGATGGAATCAGCAGGTTTTGAAAAAAATAGTTTTTATAATCTTACATTTGGTATCGTTGCACTACATCGCGGTTATAAGTTTTAGGAAAAACAATGCTACTTGAAACTTTCATTACAACTGCAATAGAAACTTTATTAAATAAACTAATAAAAGATAATCCAAAATCAGCTTATCACTTATCTCCTTTAAAAGAACAAATAATTCAAATCCATTTAAAAGAATTAGATAAAACAATAACTTTTATATTTAATGAATACATTCATATCCTAGGTAATTATGAAGGTCATCCTCACTGCTACTTATCATTTTATCTCAGTGATTTATTCAAAATTTATAAGAATACTAACATTGCTGTACTCATAAAAGAAGATAAATTAACCTGTGAAGGAAATATTAAATTAGCTCAATGTTTTTCTCAAATCATAGCTGATTGTGAACCTGATATGGAGGAGTATTACTCTTACCTAACTGGTGATGTAATTGCTCATATGACAACTCAAAGTATTAAAAAACTTACATTATTTATCAAAAATATCACTAACAAACATAAAAAACATATTACTTATTTTTTAAATGAAGAGTGTAGTATTATTCCAAGTTCTTTAGAAATCGAATTTTTTTGTAATCAAGTAAAGAATATTAAAAAACAAATTTCATGCCTTGAAAAAAGCTTAAATAGCCTATCGGAGATTGCATGATTTTTGTTGAACTAAAACGTTTATATTTTATTATTAAAATTCTGATCCAATATGGTATTGAAGATTTATTACCAAAAAATAAATTACTAAACATATTATGTTTTTTACTCAAATCTTTTTTCTTAATAAAAAATAGAAAAGATAATAAATCTTTAGGGAAAAGATTATATCTTGCATTTCAAGAACTTGGTCCTATTTGGATTAAACTGGGTCAAATGATCTCTACCCGGCATGATCTTTTCCCTCAGGATATTATAAAAAATTTAACTATGTTACAAAATAAAGTAGCCCCGTTTGATGGTCAACTTGCTAAAATACAAATTGAACAAGCATTAGGTGGTTCTTTAGAAAATTGGTTTACAGACTTTAATACGATACCACTCGCTTCAGCTTCAATCGCTCAAGTTCATAGTGCCAAATTAAAAAAACAAATCGAGAAGTAGTATTAAAAACCATCCGTCCTGATATACAACTAACAATTAATACAGATTTTAAATTGATGTATCGCCTAGCATATATTATCCAAAAAATACAACCAAGCACTCGTCGTTTAAAACTGCTAGAAGTAATTAATGAATGCAAAAAGATACTATTAAATGAACTTGATTTACGTCGTGAAGCAGATAATACAATTCAATTACGTCGAAATTTTAAAAATAGCGATGAGCTATATGTACCAGAAATTATTACCGAATACAGCAATAAAACTGTAATGGTATCTGAACGTATTTATGGTATTCCTGTTTCTAATATTAAAGAACTTAAGAAACATGGAATCAATATGAAATTATTAGCTGAAAGAGGGGTAAATGTGTTTTTTACTCAAGTCTTTCGGGATAATTTTTTTCATGCTGATATGCATTCAGGAAATATATTCGTTCATATAGAGCATCCAGAAGATCCTACCTGGATAGGACTTGATTGTGGAATTATGGGTCGATTAAATAATGAAGATAAAAAATATCTTGCCGAAATTTTCTTAGCATTTTTTAATAACGATTACAGAAAAGTAGCAAAGTTACATATTGACTCTGGTTGGGTTCCATATGAAACTAATATTAATGAATTTGAACTAGCAATTCGAATTGTATGCGAGCCCATATTTGCGAAGCCATTTTGTGATATTTCATTTGCTCAAGTTTTGCTACATTTATTTAATACTGCAACCTTATTCAATATGCAGGTACAACCACAATTAATTTTATTACAAAAAACTTTACTGTATATCGAAGGATTAGGAAAACAATTATATCCTCAGCTTGATTTATGGAAAACTGCAAAACCATTTCTAGAAGAATGGGTAATGAATCAAATTAGTCCAAAAACATTAATTAATGAAATAAAAGAACGTGTACCATTTTGGGTTGAAAAATTACCGAAGCTACCAGAACTTCTTTTTTATAACTTAGAAAAAAGCAGAGAAATTAATCAAAATATAGATAAATTTTTCAAAGAAAAACACAAAGAAAAAATGGTAGGAAATTTATTCTTTAGTATTGGAAGTGTTTTCATTATATGCTCAGCAATACTAATAAATAACGAGCAAGAACCTAAATTATCTTTAATCATCTTCGGATTAGGTATTGCATTTTGGTTTTTAAGTTGGAGAATTTACCGATAATAAATAATAAAACAAATAACAGTTTAATTAAAATAAAGGAAGAAGGATACACATAAAATGGCTGGAATTAGCATTTGGCAATTACTTATTATTTTTTTAGTTATTACGTTACTATTCGGAACTAAGAGATTACATAGTATTGCTTCTAATTTAGGTAACACAATTAAGACTTTTAGAAATGCAATAAATGAAGAAAATACTAGTACTGAAACAAAAAGACAAAAACGTTCTAAAAAAACAAATAGAAAACAAAAAAATAAATACACACCTTCTTTTAAAAAAGAAACAAAAAAATAGGTTTAATAAATGTTTGATATCGGTTTTTGGGAACTAGGATTAATATCAATCATAAGTCTTCTTATACTTGGTCCTGAGCGCTTTCTCTATGCAATAAAACAAATTTATAAACTCTTTTCTGAATTAGAAAACACAGCGAGTTTAGCAAGTAGAAAACTTAAAATACAAAACATTCCAGATAAAAAAGATATTATTATTAAAAATAAACATCATTCTAATCAAAAAAAACCTTAATAGTATTTTAAGAGCTCATAAAGATTAGTCCGTTCTATTATGTTTAGCAAAGAAATTAGTTATGACTTTATTTAGCCATCTATCGGAATTAAGAAACCGGTTACTTCATGCTGCCATTTCTATTTTGGTAGTATTTTTAGGACTTGTATATTTTTCTAATGATATCTACGAATTTATTGCGGCACCATTAATAGAACGACTTGATAATGACACTACAATGATAGCAACGAATGTTACTTCTCCTTTACTAACACCACTGAAATTGACTTTAGTGCTATCAATATTTATATCGATAGTACCGATAATGTATCAAATCTGGGCATTTATTGCACCAAGTTTATATAGACATGAACGTAACTTAATAATACCAGTGGTATTATTAAGTACATTGTTATTCTACTGTGGAGTTGCATTTGCTTACTTTATTATATTTCCTATAATGTTCACTTTTTTTACTCAAATATCTATTGAAAATGTAAAATTTACAATAGATATTTCAAATTATCTTGATTTTGTTTTGGCTTTATTTCTAATTTTTGGAGTTGCATTTCAAATACCAGTGGCAATTACTATACTATGTTGGACTGACATTTTTAAACCAAAAAATCTACAAGAAAAACGTCCTTATATACTTGTTAGTTCTTTTGTTATTGGAATGCTACTAACGCCACCAGATATCATCTCACAAACTTTACTTGCAATCCCAATGTATTTACTCTTTGAAATTGGATTACTTTCTTCAAAATTTATAACAAAACGTTTAAAAAAGATTAGTTCATCATTTGTCTATTTAAATCTGAAATAAAGTTTTAGCATTATTGGTAGTAAGCATCTCAATTTCCAGAGATGCCATTTTTCTTATTTTTGCGATGTGGTTAACTATTAATTGCAAATGTGCAGGTTCATTACGCTTTCCACGATAGGGAACTGGAGATAAATAAGGGCAGTCAGTTTCTAAAATCAGATAATTTAAATCTAAATATGGAATTACTTTTTCCATTCCACTATTTTTAAATGTTGATATACCTCCTAAACCAATATGAAACCCTAAAAAATTTATTTCCATAGCTTCTTTAATATCTCCACAAAAGCAGTGAAATACACCAGTTAAAGAACCATCCTGTTCTTTACTAAGCAGTTTTAATATTTTTTTAATAGAATTACGAGCATGTATTACTACTGGAAGATTCATTTGCTTAGCCCAATTTAACTGTATAATAAACGCTTCTTCTTGCTCTAATTTATAGTAATTTTTTCGATAAAAATCCATTCCTATTTCACCTATAGCAATGAATTTATGTTGACTAAACCAGGAATAAATAGTTTCTAAAGTTTCTAGAAAATCGCTTTTTACATAACAAGGATGTAAACCAATCATAGAATAGCAAATACCTGGATAGGTCATTTCCGTCTTTAGCATAGGTTGAATAGAATCTATATTAATATTCGGTAATAATATTGTATTAATCCTTTTTCTTAAAGCACGTTGAATAACCTGATCACGATCATCATCAAAATCAACCATATATATATGAGCATGGGTATCAATCATTATTTATCTCAATTTGATTGTTAACTTGATAAAAAAGTTCTCGAAAAATATTATATATCAGTGTATAAATGATATCAGTTTCAAACTTTATTTATTACATTTTTCTTCCAAAATTACAACTAACTGAATATATAAAAATATTTTTTTAGTAATGAGGAGAGGTTAATGTCTATATCAATACAAGGACGATTTCCTAAACGACGCATGCGCCGTATAAGAAAACATGACTTTAGTCGTCGATTGATAGCTGAAAATCAATTATCTGTTAATGATCTTATTTATCCAATGTTCATATTAGAAGGAAAACAACGTCGTGAATCTATAAAATCAATGCCAAATATTGAACGTCTATCTATCGATTTAATGCTTAAAGAAGCCAGGTATTTAGCAGACTTAGGAATACCTGCTATTGCTCTATTTCCTGTAATACCAAAAGATAAAAAAAGTTGTTTTGCATCAGAAGCTTATAATCCAGAAGGTATAATTCCACAATCTATTTATTTCCTAAAAGAATTTATACCAGAAATAGGTGTTATAACTGATATCTCCCTTGATCCATTTACTACACATGGACAAGATGGAATTATTGATAGAAATAACTACGTTAAAAATGATGAAACAATAGAAATATTAATTAAACAGGCGCTTTCTTATGCAAAAGCTGGAGCAGATATAGTTGCTCCTTCTGATATGATGGATGGTCGTATTGGAAAAATTCGAGAAGCGCTAGAGTCAAAAGGATATATACATACTCAAATAATGTCGTACTCAGCTAAATATGCTTCCAATTACTATACTCCATTTCGAAATGCAATAGATTCTTCATTTAACTCAACGAAAAACAACAAAAAAAAATATCAAATGGATCTTGCCAATAGTGATGAAGCTATTCACGAGGTGACTATGGATATTAATGAGGGAGCTGATATGGTGATGATTAAACCAGGAATGCCATGTCTAGACATTATTCGAAGAGTTAAGCATGAATTAAAAGTACCAACCTTTACATATCAAGTATCAGGCGAATATGCTATTCACAAAGCAGCAATTCAAAAAGGTTGGTTAAAAGAACGTGAAATTATCTTAGAATCATTACTCTGTTTTAAACGTTCAGGAGCTGATGGCATCATGACTTACTTTGCTAAAGATGTAGCAAAATGGCTAGCTGAAGACAATGCTAAAATATTCAAACAGTTGAATAAGTATACATAGTTCACTTAGAATAATACTTTTTCTTCTGTACACTTGATTGTTAAAAAAAAATGATTATTATCAAGAGAACATTGAAACTTTATAAGTTTATGTTTATAAAATTTTTATTACTAATCAAACCGTACATTCAAAAGAAAAGATATTGCTTTCAGCGTAGTTTATGGTCTTTCATAGTAGGTAGTAGGCTTAGTTCTTTTAGAGATTATTGCTCAGCGACGTCTTAGTCTACAAGCAGCTGTATTAGTGCTTACTTTAATATTGGGAAAAGATTTTTCCACAAGTAAAAATCTTTTAAAATTCATTTTTACAATTTAAAAGATTTTAAAAACTACTATATAAACATATAGTTATGAAGATTCTATATTTTTTAATTTTAAAGTAAATCCATTGTAGGTAAAAAATATAAACAAAGTTATCCACTTATTCTATATTAATGACATTGATTAATCTCACGATTACTAAGTATACAATTTAGATCATGTTAAATATTCCAGATAATCCACTAATCTTGATTGATGGTTCTTCTTACCTTTATCGTGCATTTTATGCCTACCCTATCACCATGAATAATGGGAAAATACCGACTAATGCTATCTATGGTGTTGTTAATATGTTGAGAAGTACTATGCGTCAATTTTTATCTGAACGTATTGCAATAATATTTGATGCAGAAGGACAAAGCTTCAGAAGTAAAATGTATCCAAAATACAAAGCTAATCGTCAACCAATGTCAGAACAACTATGTTGCCAAATAGAGCCATTAAAGAATGTTATTCAAGCAATGGGAATTCCTCTAATTTCTGTTATGGGAGTTGAAGGAGACGATGTTATTGGTACTTTAGCTGTAAAATCATCAAAATCTAATATACCAGTTTTAATCAATACTAATGATAAAGATATGGCTCAATTAGTTAATGATAATATTACATTAATTAATACAACAAATAATGAGTTTATGAATCGAGAAAGTGTAGTTAAAAAGTTTGGTATACCTCCAGAATTAATTATTGATTATCTAGCACTAACTGGAGATCGATCAGATAATATACCAGGCGTACCTGGTATTGGTAATAAAACCGCAACTATTTTATTAAAAAAAATCGGTAGTTTAAATGATATTTTCAATAATCTAAATAAGGTTAAATCACTTAACATCAGAGGCTCTTTATCTGTAACTAAAAAACTAGAAAATCACAAAGAAATTGCTTTATTATCTTATGCACTTTCTACTATAAAATTGGATGTAAAGTTAAATGAAACACCTCAAACTCTTGTTAAAAAAATACCAAATAAACGCATGTTACTTGAACTATACAAACAGTTAGCCTTCAAATCATGGCTTAAAGAAATACTGGAAGATATCAGAAATTAATTTAAGCAAATGAAAAAAACTAATTTATCATTACCTTCTCATTTAGAAACAATTAATAAAGATGATAAGTACAAAATAATCTTGGCAGAACAAGAATTGATCCAATGGATTGAAAAACTTAAAGCTAAAAAAATATTTTCTATTTATACTAAAACAAATCATTCCAATTATATGCTAGCTAACTTGATTGGAATTTCATTTGCAATTGAAGAAAAAATTGCTATGTATATTCCTTTTGCTCATGACTACCAGGATGCTCCAAAACAACTAAACTATAAATGGGTGCTTAGTAAACTTAAACCACTTTTAGAAGATCCAACACGAAGTAAAGTTGGATATAACTTGAAATATGATCTTCATATATTAGCACGATATGGTATCCAGCTTAGAGGAATTCAACATGATATTATGATAGCTTCCCACATATTAAATAGCACTTCTAGGAAAAATGATATAGTTAGCTTAGCTGTAGATTTTTTAGAACATCAATGTCAATGTATTTCACTTGAAAAGATCGCTAGAAAGGGGAAACAACAATTTAAATTTAATCAAATTACACTTGAAGAAACATTACCCTATTCAGCTAAATATGCAGATATAATACTTCAATTACATAATAAAATTTTTAAAAAAATCGAACATGATTCTGAACTCAAATTAATTTATAAAAATATTGAAATTCCTTTAATTTTTATACTATTTAAAATGGAACGTACTGGAGTTTTAATTGATGATGCTCTTCTCAACTTACATTCTTATAAAATCAGTAATCGTCTGCAAGAATTAGAATTCAAAATATATAAGATAACAAATAATAGATTTAATATAAATTCAACTAAACAACTTCAAACTATTTTATTTGAGAGTATGAATTTTCCAATCATTAAAAAAACTCCATCTGGAAAACCATCAACTAGCGAAGAAGTTCTTCAAGAGTTAGCTTTGTATTATCCATTACCTAAATTAATTCTAGAATACCGAAATTTAACAAAACTCAAATCGAACTACATCGAAAAATTACCCAAAATGATTAATATGAATACTGGTCGTATTCATACCTCCTATCATCAAGTAATGACAACTACAGGACGTTTATCCTCAAGTGATCCAAACTTACAAAATATTCCAATTCGAAATAAGCTAGGTAGGCGAATTCGAAAAGCTTTTATTGCTAAAGATAATTATAAAATTCTTTCAGTGGATTACTCACAAATTGAGTTAAGGATTATGGCTCACTTATCAGGTGATAAAAATTTATTAAACGCTTTTCAACAAGGAAAAGATATTCATATAGCAACGGCGGCTGAAATTTTATCTGTAAATGCTAAAAAAATTTCTAATGAACAACGTTATCGTGCTAAAGCTATTAATTTTGGTCTTATTTATGGAATTAGTGCTTTTGGTTTAGCTAAACAGCTAAATATTTCTCAATATGAAGCTCAACAATACATAAATAGATATTTTAAACGTTACTCAGGTATATTCCTATATATGGAAAATCTTCGTAAGATTGCCTATAAACAAGGATTCGTTGAAACACTTTTTAAACGTCGAATATATTTACCTGAAATCAAGTCTAAAAATAAAATCCGTCAAAAAGCAGCTGAACGTTCAGCCATCAATGCACCCATTC
Organism: Candidatus Photodesmus katoptron Akat1; assembly: GCF_000478685.1. Taxonomy (GTDB): domain Bacteria; phylum Pseudomonadota; class Gammaproteobacteria; order Enterobacterales; family Vibrionaceae; genus Vibrio; species Vibrio anomalopis. Next base: position 549,466 of record NZ_AMSD01000001.1, read on the forward strand.
AAGGGACAGCTGCTGATATTATTAAAAAAGCAATGTTACTTGTTAGTGAATGGATTGAGTTTAAAGCTAATGATAATGTAGAATTATTAATGCAAGTTCATGATGAATTAGTATTTGAAGTTCATAAATCAATTTTAGAGACAGCCAAAAATAAAATACAAAAACTGATGGAATCAGCAGCAAAATTAAATATTCCACTACTAACAAAGGCAAAATATGGCGATGATTGGGATCAAGCACATTAGTTTTTTATCTAAACAACTAGTTAAAAACTTTTTATAAATTAGAAGTAAACCAAAAATCTAATGTATCACGTAAGACATTAACCCCAATACCTTTCGAAGAAAACAGATCAACTTTTACATAATTGCTAAATGTTTCTATAGTTTTCTTTACCTGAAACAAAGTAAACTTAGATTCACTAGTTTTTAGTTTATCAGATTTATTTAGGAGTATTTGCACTGGAATCATATTTTTTATTGCTAATAAAATAATTTCTCTATCTAACATTTTCATAGGATGACGAATATCCATGACAACAATCACGCCCTTTAAAGAGCTACGATTTTTGAAGTACTCTTTTAAAAAAAACATCCATTTCCTTTTTATTTTTATAGGAACTTTTGCAAAACCATACCCAGGCCAGTCAACGATATAAAATCCTTCATATACTTTAAATAGATTGATAAACTGTGTACTCCCTGGAGTTTTACTTACTCTAGCCAAGCTTTTTTTATTGGTCAAAGTATTTAATGAGCTAGATTTTCCTGAATTTGAATGTCCTACAAAGGCCACTTCTATACCTTGATCTTTAGGTAAATGAGATATAGTAGGTAAACTACTAATAAAATGGGTATTTTGGTAATAATTTTTTTTTCTCATTTAAAGCTCCAGATTGACTTTATTTAGTTGATTGATTGGTTTTACAAATTATAAGAACATAGATACATTATTATCAATTAGAAATTGCAATGGAATACTATGAAAAAATTATCCCTCATTCTAACTCTTTTAATAAGCTTCGATACATGGACAAAAGGAAACATTGAAGCTGGAAAATCAAAATCACTCATATGTTCTACTTGCCATGGATCGGATGGTAATAGTCAATTAGCTATTCATCCAAACTTAGCTGGGCAAAATTTTAAATATATAGAAAAGCAATTAAAAGACTATAAACTAAGTACTTTAAGCTCTGGTAAAGAAGGTCGCTTTGACCCAGTTATGGAAGAAATGATGCGAACATTAAATGATGAAGATATAAAAGACTTAGCTGCTTATTACTCTTCACTTCCAATTTCAGAATCTACTACACCATTGTCTGTAGTAGATTCCGGGAAAAAAATATATACATTTGGTAATATGAAACGAAAATTAGTAGCTTGTATAGCATGTCATGGACCTAGAGGAAATGGTATTAAACTTGCTGGTTTCCCAAAAATTTCTGGACAAAACGCCGAATATATCAAAATTCAACTAGAAAAGTTTCGTGATGGTTCTAGAAAAAATAATGTTATGATGAATGATATAGCAAAAATATTAACCGATGAAGAGATCGAGATATTATCTAAGTATCTTGGTGGACTACATTAAAAAATATAAAGCAATTGAATTTATGCATAACTTATGCTTAATACTCAATTTTTATTTATAAAATTATATAGCAATATAATACGTTCTATAGAATAGGAAAACGGTTTATGTTAAAAAAAGTATCCAACTATCAAGTTCTATGGGATAGAAATATTCTAGAGAAATACAATTGCTCCGGACCTCGATACACTTCCTATCCAACAGCATTAGAGTTTCATGAGGACTTCACCTTAACTGATTATAGTATAGCATGTGCTAAATATCCTCAATATCCTCTTTCTATATATATACATATCCCTTTTTGTAAAAAACTTTGTTATTACTGCGGCTGTAATAAAATTATTACTCGTCAATCTAGTAAAGCAGTTCCATATCTTAATATTCTCGAAACTGAAATTCGAGAGCGCTCTTTGTTGTTAAAAAAACGAAAAGTAACTCAGCTTCACTTTGGAGGTGGTACACCAACGTTTTTATCAAGTCAACAAATTAGTTGGTTAATGACAATTTTAAGAGAAAATTTCAAATTTGAAAAAACAACGGAAATTAGCATTGAACTTGATCCAAGAGAAATTGAACTACACCTTCTTAATCATTTACATAATGAAGGCTTCAACCGTTTAAGTATTGGTGTACAAGATTTTAATAAAGAAGTACAAAAACTAATAAATAGAGAACAAAATAACACTTTTATCATTAAACTAGTAAAATATGCTAAAAAACTCGGTTTCCGTTCAATCAATTTAGATTTAATTTATGGTTTACCAAAACAAACAAGAAAATCATTCTCAAATACACTATCTCAAGTACTTAATATAAAACCTAATCGCCTTTCTATATTTAACTATGCTCATATACCAGAATTATTTGCTTCACAATGTAAAATAAAAAATAATGATTTGCCATTAATAGATGAAAAAATCTCTATCCTTCAAGATACTATCTTTACTTTAACCAAAGAACACTATCAATTCATTGGTATGGATCACTTTGCTCAATCAAATGATGAATTAGCTATAGCTCAACGTAACGGTACTTTACATCGTAGTTTTCAGGGATACACAACTCAAAGTAATAATTGTGAAATTATTGGATTTGGAATGTCAGCTATTTCAATGATCGGAAATACATATATGCAAAATCAAAAGGAACTTGATAAATACTATATACAAGTAAAACATGTTAACCATGCATTATGGAGAGGAATTGTGCTTAATGAAGATGACTTACTACGTGGTGAAATTATTAAGCAGCTTATATGTAATTTAACACTTAATAAACTTTTAATTGAATCTAAATTCAAAATTACCTTTCATAAATATCTCAAGAAAGAATTAGAATTATTAAAACCCTTCATTAATGATGGTTTAGTAGAAATTGATTATGAAAAAATTCAAGTAACCGAGCGTGGACGCTTATTAATTCGAAATATTTGCATGTGTTTTGATAAGTATTTACAAAATAAGACTCGTAAAAAACAATTCTCTCGAGTTATTTAGATATATTTTAAAATACTTCGTTTTTTTCTAAACTAACTATTTTGAAAAAATATACACTACTTTAATTAGCATTTATTGAAATAATAATAATTTAATTAGTTTTTTTAGATAATTTAGATTCTAACTCAAGGAGTTTTTTTTCCATTTCTGTAAGTTTTTTTCTAGCACAGAATAACGCTTGACTTTGTATATCAAATTCTTCTCTACTTACTACAGATAACTTATTTAACTTAGACTGTATAATCTGATAAATTTTTTGATCTAAATCTGTAGTTAATTCTTTTAGTGAAGTTGGCATAACATCATGAATTTGCTTTACTATTTTTTCTATTTTTATCTGATTGAACATGTTAGTTTCACTCATTTTTTTTCTTAAATTTCCAAGTAATTTAAAGTCTATATCTCTATCAATTAATCATTGATAAAAAATATCATGTATAGAAAGCAAAATTTTTCTAATTAGATTGTATATCATATAAAAATATACTAGACATACTGAATTTTATCATCAATTGATTATTTTTTTAGAACAAATACATATTATATATTTTTAATTCATATTATTATATCAAACAATTCATTGGTTATTAAATTATTTAAATTACATTAGTAAGAGATGTTAAAAACAATTTTAGATCGCATTATTGCTATTAGAACTTGGTTGAAAACAAATAATTATGACGCAATTATTGTTCCTCATGAAGACGAATATCTTTCTGAATGCCTTCCAACACATAATGAAAGACTACGTTGGTTAACTAATTTTACTGGTTCTGCAGGAGTAGCAATCATAACATATGATAAAGCAGTTATTTTTGTTGATGGTCGGTATATAATTCAGGCAATTAAAGAAGTTTCTTGTAAGCTTTTTAAAGTCCATTACCTCATTCAGGAAGCTGAAGCTGAAGCAAATTGGTTGCTACAAAATCTTTCTAAAAATTCAAAGATAACGTTCGATCCACGTATGCATAACATCTTATGGATGGATTCTATAAGAAATAAACTAGCAAATACATATAAGTTAATTCATTTAATAAATAATCCCATTGATGAACTATGGAAGGAAAGACCAAAGATAATTCTTTCTAATATCTTATTAATGAGCATTAAATTAACTGGAAAATCAAGCAAAAATAAGCGTAATAAAATTGCTCAAGCCATTAAAAAACTAAATGCTGATAGCTTGATTATAACTTCACTTGATTCAATATGTTGGCTATTAAACATTCGTGCTCTAGATATACCTAGATTACCCGTCCTTCTTTCGCAAGTAATTTTACATAATAATGGTAATGTAGAATTATTTTTAAATCCAAGAAAAATACCTAAAAATTTTAAAAAACATGTAGGCGATGGTGTAACCATATATCACTATAAATTATTAGAAAAACATCTTAAAATGCTTTCAGGAAAAAGAATTATAATTGATCCTGAAAAAAGTAACGCATGGTTTAAAATTATACTACAAAAGGTCAATACAAAGATAATCAAAAAACCAGATCCATGCTTAATAGAAAAATCTATTAAAAATAAATCTGAAATAACAGGAATCAAAGCTTGTCATATTAGAGATGGAGTAGCAATGGTTAAATTTCTTTCATGGTTAGATTTTGAGATTTCATCAGGTAATTTTCATGATGAAGAGATACTTGCTAAAAAATTGCTCTCTATTAGAGAAATGGATCCTTCTTTAAAAGATCTAAGTTTTAATACTATTTCAGCTACTGGTAGCAATTCTTCGATATGTCATTATAACTATAAAAATAACATAAGACCAAAAAAATTAAGAAATAATACATTATATTTAATTGATTCAGGCGGACAATATTTAGATGGAACTACAGATATTACCCGAACAATTTCCATCGGTAATCCTACAAAAAAAATGATTAATCAATTTACTTTAGTTTTAAAAGGGCATATAGGGATTGCTACTGCTAGATTTCCTAAAGGAACTTGCGGATACCAAATAGATGTCTTAGCCAGGCAACATCTTTGGAGGGAAGGATATGATTATGATCACAGTACTGGTCATGGTGTTGGTCATTTTCTTAATGTACATGAAGGACCACAAAAGATTTCTAAAACAGCAAATAACGTAGCCTTATGCAAAGGGATGGTAATTTCTAATGAACCAGGATATTATTGTCCATCTTTTGGTATTCGTATTGAAAATTTAGAACTTATCATTGAAATAAAAACTAAGGGGGATTTTTCAATCCTAGCATTTGAATCTTTAACACTATGTCCTATCGATAAAAAAAACATTAATATCAATCTTTTATCTCAAAAAGAAAAAAAATGGTTAAATAAATATCACAAAAAAGTTTGGAAAAAAATTTCTCCTTTAGTAACAGGAAAAACAAAAAAATGGTTAAAAAAAGCGACTTCCTGTATTCACTAATTTACTTTTTTAAAAAAATGGCGGAGAGATAGGGATTTGAACCCTAGATACGTTTTAACGTATGCCGGTTTTCAAGACCGGTGCTTTAAACCACTCAGCCATCTCTCCACGGTAAAGACAACACGAAAGGTCAAAAAAATCGGATATTACATTCCAGCTGAACTACCACTCCCTCCAAAATTATAAGCCTGGCAATGTCCTACTCTCACATGGGGAAACCCCACACTACCATTGGCGCTGCTGCGTTTCACTTCTGAGTTCGGTATGGAATCAGGTGGGTCCACAACGCTATAGTCACCAAGCTAATTCTTTTATACATTAGAAAACTGAATAAACACCAAAACTACTTAGGGTTGTATGGTTAAGCCTCACGGGTAATTAGTACAGGTTAGCTTAACATTTCACAATGCTTATACACCCTGCCTATCAACGTCCTAGTCTTGAACAACCCTTCAGGACAACATATGTGCCTGGGAAGACTAATCTTAAGGCTCGCTTCCCGCTTAGATGCTTTCAGCGGTTATCGATTCCGAACTTAGCTACCGGGCAATGCATCTGGCGATACAACCCGAACACCAGAGGTTCGTCCACTTCGGTCCTCTCGTACTAGAAGCAGCCCCTTTCAATCTTCCAACGCCCACGACAGATAGGGACCGAACTGTCTCACA